>JBLFYM010000189.1:0-10582 GCA_047608975.1 Limisphaerales bacterium
AGGGTTTTGTTCAGTTCCCGCAGTCGTTCGCGGTACTTGGTTTTGTCCAGTTCGTTGAATTCAGTTTCCAAACCAAGCCGGCCCCGGGCAATGAAGTATTCCAGCAGTCGCTCCTGTTCGCGTTGGCTTCTCTGCGCGGGTGGAACGCGCGCCAGGCGAACGCCTTCCAACTGTCCTTCGCCCTGGCCTGCTCCCCAAAGAATGCCCAGCAGTTCCAGCGCGCGATCGCGTCGATAGTCCACCCCGGGTTCACGTTCGGACTCCCGCATCATTCGCTCCCACTTCCGCATCACCGAGTCCAACTGCGGCCGGATCGGAGTCACGATCTCGTGCCACTTGCCGCGGTATTCGACGAGGGCGGTATCCCGGCGTTCCTTTTCGCCCGGCAACGGCGCATCAATGTTCACCGCGTCCGCGTTGTTAAAAAACGCGTAAAGGCTGTAGTAGTCCCGATGGCTGACCGGATCGAATTTGTGATCGTGGCATTGGGCACATTCAATCGTGAGCCCCAGCCAGGTCGCGCCGTAGGTGCCGGTCCGGTCGATGATCTTCTTCACGCGATGCTCCTCCAAATCGGCACCGCCCTCGCGATTGCTGAGCGTGTGACGAAAAAAGCCGGTGGCGATTTTTTGATCGATTGTGGAGCCGGGAACCACATCTCCCGCAATCTGTTCAACCGTGAATTGATCGAAGGGTTGATTGCGATTCAGGGAGTTGATCAGCCAGTCCCGCCAGCGCCAGGCGTGCGGGCGATCGTAGTCCACAGTGTAACCATCCGTGTCCGCGTAGTGAGCGAGGTCCATCCACCAGCGCGCCCATTTCTCTCCAAAGTGCGGCGCGGTCAGGAGGCGGTCGATCGCATTCGCCCAAGCAGTTTCCGGGTCGGCTCGCCAGGCGGTCTGAAACTCGGCGACCTCGGCCGGTGTGGGTGGCAGGCCAATCAGATCCAGAGTGAGACGGCGAAGGAGCGTGTCTCGAGCAGCGCGTGGATTGGGCTTGAGCCGTTCGTTGTCCAGCCGGGCGAGGATAGGGTGGTCGATCGCATTCCGGGGCCAATCCTTATTTGATACATTCGGAGCGCGCTTTTGCTTCGGCGCGATGAACGCCCAATGTCCTTCGAACTCCGCACCCGCGGCAAGCCACTGTTTCAGGATCGCAAGCTGAGCAGCGGAGAGCGTCTTGCCCGTTTGAAGTGGTGGCATCCGTGCATCAGGATCATCCTCGGTAATGCGGCACAGTAATTCGCCGCTGGCAATTGCCCGGCGCGAAGAAGCACTGTCCTGATCGAAGCGAAGCTTGGCCTTCCGGGTCTTGGGATCGGGGCCGTGGCACTTGAAACAGTTGTCGGCAAGGATGGGGCGCACATCGCGATTGAAACTGACCTCGGCCGCCCCGACGGAAGTGGAGATCAGGTACAACAAGATCGTGCGCGGCCAAGGTCTCATGCCTATTCGGGTCGTTTCACCGCGACACATTCCACCTCGTACTTCAGCACCTCGGGCAGACAATTGGTGATGGTGGTCCGCACCGGAAACGGGGCCTTGAAAAACTCGCGATACAGTTCGTTGAACTCCTTCAGATCAGCGGGATCCCGGACGTAATTCCGGGTCTGCACGACGTGTTCGAGGTCACTCCCCGCCGCTTCGAGAATGCGGCGCATATTCTCGATCGAGCGGCGGAACTCGCCGGCGAAGGTATTGGAGACGATGTTCCCGGAATCATCCACCGAGGCCTGGCCGGAGACGTAGATCGTTTCACCCACCGTGATCGCCGGACTAAAGGGGAGACTTGACGTAGGCACTTCCGCGGTGTCGAGGTAGGAAACTGACGGGTGGTTCATGCAATTGAAATGCCTCCATCACGGAGCTGAAGCAAGTCCCAAGATAAAACTCCAATCTTCAGTCACGGGCCCCAATCAGGCACGAGGTTCAGCGATAGGCGGGCATGCATCCGAAAGAGTTCCTCGTCCGGTTCCTACTCGCATATTCGAAAAAAGTACGAGTGAATATAGGTCGGCCCAAACCAGCACACCAACTGCCACTCATATGAAAACCATCGCCCGAATCGCCTTCTGCCTGTCGCTGCTGTTCCTTCCCCATCGACTGCTGGCACAGGACGCCAACTTCATCGCCGTTTTTAAAAGCATGGTGTTTGAGCAGAACAATCCCTTCGTTGCCGCCTTGCGAGATGAATTCGACGGCGACCAAAAGGGGTTGAACTTCGGTGTCTTCATCGCCGCGGCTTCGTCAAATTCCATCATCAGCGCCTCGGTTCAGGCTCCGGTTGGTGGAAGCCAGCCACTCAATTCCAGCAATGACGGCCTCAACCTGGAGGTGGGTTTCGAATCCAAGCTCGAGCTGGATGCGACCTACCCGGACGGGAACTACACCGTCACGGTCAATGGTACCAACGATGGAGCCCGGAACGTGACCGTAAATCTCTCCGGCGATGCGTATCCGGCGACGATTCGGATTGCAAACTGGAGCGATGCCCAGGCCGTGGATGCGGGTGAGCCGTTCACGCTGAGCTGGGATCCGATCGCGGGTGGATCCTCCGCTGACGCCCTGTTGGTGGAAGTGCGCACGGACAACGGATCCAACGAGCAGACCGTCTTCGAAACGCCATTTATCGGTGCCCCCGGACAACTGACCGGTTCATCCACGTCCGTCGTTATCCCCGCCAATCTGCTCGCTCCCGGCACCCGCTACGAGGCTACCGTCCTGCTGATAAAAACGATTGCGACGGACCTTACCTACTCCCACACGATTGCCGCCTATCTCAAAGATACCAAATTTCCCCTGCGAACGACCGGCGGGACAGATTCGGTCAGTCCTAATCTGGATAGCGTGACTCCCAGCTATAACACCTCGGAGGTGGAAGACACTTCGGCCGTGGCATTCACATTCAATGAGCCGATGGACAGCAGCGTAGACGTGGGCGCGGCCATCTCCTGGACAGGCGTCACCCCGGGTGACCTGAACTATTCGTGGAGCAGCGACAGCCTCATCCTGTTCGCGAAGCACCAGATGAGTCTTCCGCTCGCCGAACAAATCAGCTGGACACTCAATCCCAGCGGTACGGCGAACCCGCTCCAGGACGCAGCCGGCAACGATCTGCCCGCCGATCTGACGGGAAGCTTCACCGTGGCAGCGAACACAAGCGTCGGGCAGACAGATCTGGATTCGCTGCTGATCATGAAGGCTCAGGGTCTGCTGCAGACAAATGCGACACCGATACCCTTTGGATTGTTCGCGTTCGAGTTGAACGCCGCCATGACCGGGTTCAACACCGTCCGGGAACTGGGCTTGAGCGCGCCGCCCGGCGGCCCGATCCTGCTGGACCGAAACCAATCTGGAGACGAGTTCGACATTGAGGCGATCTACGCCCTCAAAGCCGATCTCGACGGCTCCCTGCCGAATGGTTTGTACACCAGCGACATCGTTGGGTTCAACGACGGCAACCAGACCATCGGGCTCGACATGAGCGTCGAGAATTACCCGAACGATCCCACGGTTCTGAACTTCAGCACGCTTGCATCAGTGAACCCCACCAACGCCTTGGTGCTGAGTTGGACCGCCATGACGTCACCAGGCGCGAACGACTTCATCCACGTCACGGTGGAAAACACCTTCAGCCGGGAGGTCTTCGAAACTTCTCTGCCGGGAGAGGTCGGGGCGCTCGCGGGAAGCGCCACCTCGGTCACAATTCCAGCGGGCACACTGGCCCCGGGACGAACGTACGAAGTGCAGCTGCGATTTGCGAAATCGGCGGATCTGGACACGAGCAGTTACCCCGGTGTTCGGGCGCAGGCCGCGTTTGCGAAAGTCACCCTGTTTGATCTCACGACCATCGGCGTGCCGCTCCGGCCGCGATTGGAAGTTCTCGGCGTGACCAACGGACAGATGAATCTCCGCGTCCACGGTGAGTACCGGTCCACTTACTCCCTGGATTCATCAATGACTCCCGGTAGCTTCAACTACATCTTTACCGGCCGCACCGAAACCCGGACTTCCGATGGCATGGGCACGTTTGATTTCACTGATTTCAATTCAAGCACCATGCGCTTCTTCCGCGCCTTCGAGTGAAGCCCGAACAACGGGAACAACAACGGCGGTGGCGGTCCGCCAGCTTCGTAAGGGCATCTCGCGGGGCGAGCTTGAGCGTCACCTTGCCGCCGTGATGCGCGACGATCTTTCGGACCACCCTGATCAGCCGCGTTCCGTCGGGGCGTCTTACAGCACACCGAGCGCGCGGAAGAGTTTGCGATGTGCGCTGACAAATGGGAGCCGGGCAAGGTCTTCCGCAGTGCGCCAGCAGGTGCCCGAAGGAGCAGAACGAGCTTTTGTTTTCCCGGTGAAAATCCGCTGCTGAATCCGATAGCGGGTGATTGAATGATGGATATCACGGAGGTGTTGGAGATCCATCACGCGCGCCGCCATCAATTCTTTCAACGCAATCTTCGGTTCGATGTCCGCCGACTCACATTCCACATTGGGGAATTCCCAGAACCCGGAGTTCACCTCGCCTACGGGGCGCTGGCGCACGAGAAATTCTTTACCATTTCGAATGACGAAAGTGCCGAAGAAGCGACGCGTGGTTTTCGCCCGCGTGGCAGTGTTGGGCAGTTGGTCCACAATTCCTTCCGCGTAGGCGTGACACTCTTCACGCAATGGACAGACAGTGCACTTGGCCTTTTTTGGCGTGCAGACGGTGGCCCCGAGTTCCATCAAACCTTGGTTGAACACGGAGCACCAACCTGAGAATTTCAACGACGTATCCGTGGGAGCCTGACGGAGCCGACCGGCCGTAGCCACAAGATCCGCCGCTGCTGCCCAGAGGCGTTCGTTCACTTCCTTCTGTTTCGGATCACCATCGATGCCAAGCAACCGGGTGAGTACGCGAATCACGTTCCCATCAAGGATCGGCGCTGATTCGTTATACGCGATGCTCGCGATCGCGCCGGTCGTGTAGCGCCCGATCCCGGGAAGTTCCAGTATCTCAACAGTCGATTTTGGAAAGGTTCCGCCGGGTGTGTCCACGATCTGCTGGGCCGCACGTTGGGCGTTGCGAACGCGCGAGTAGTAACCCAAGCCTTCCCATAGTTTCAGGATCGTTGATTCGCGCGCCCGGGCCAGACGACCGACGTCGGGCAACTGTTTCATCCAGCGGTTCCAGTAAGGAATCACGGTCTTCACCTGCGTCTGCTGCAGCATGATCTCCGAGATCCAGATCGCGTAGGGATCCAGAGTGTGACGCCAGGGAAGATCGCGCGCGTTCTCGGTAAACCAGCCGACGACGTGTCGGCATATCCGGCGGGCGTTGGCCGGTGTAAGCTCCACCGCTCAGCCCGCCTTTGCCGCTGCGGTCAGCGGTGAAAAATCGTCCGCGTGATACGAACTGCGAACCATCGGGCCGCTCGCAACGTGAACGAATCCCATTCCTTCGGCCACTCGGCCAAATTCGGAAAACTTGTCCGGATGCACGAAGTCAACCACCGGCAGATGATCGCGGGTCGGCTGTAGATACTGGCCGAGCGTAAGGATGTCGCAACCGACATCGCGCAGATCCTTCATCGCCGTGAACAGTTCGGATTCCGATTCGCCGAGCCCCAACATCAGACCGGATTTCGTGAAAAGCTGATCACCCATCCAACGCTTTACCTTCCCGAGCACTGACAGGGAATTTTCATAGGTGGCGCGTTGACGAACCTGAGGGGTGAGACGTCTCACTGTTTCCAGGTTGTGATTGAAAATTTCGGGACGCGCCGCCAGCACCCGTTTGATCTGTTCATCGCGATCATTGAAATCCGGGGTCAATACCTCGATGACGATTCCCGGATTCTCACGACGCACGGCCTCGATGGTTTGTTGCCAATGCTCGGAGGCCCCGTCCGAGAGGTCATCGCGGGCAACCGCGGTGATGACCACATGTTTGAGGCCCATACGCTTCGTCGCCTCCGCCACGCGGGCAGGCTCGTCCGCATCAAGCGGCATGGGTTTCTGAGTGGAGACCGCACAGAATTTGCAGGACCGGGTGCAACGGTCACCACCGATCATGAACGTGGCAGTGCCCTTGCTCCAACACTCCCAGTGATTCGGACACTTGGCGCTTTCGCAGACTGTGTGCAGCTGCAGGTCGTCGATCAGTGCCCGCGTCTGGTTAAAGGCGGGCTTGGTCGGCAGCGGGGTTCGCAACCACTCCGGCAGACGGCGACGCGGCGGCGATTCCAGTTCGATCTCGGCTTCAGGCATCAGTTTTCGTCGTCAAAGCGCTTCCAGAAAACTTCCAGTTCATCCACGCCAAAATCAGCAAGGATCTCGCCGTCTGCATCCATGCAGGGCGCACTGGATTGACCCGTCAGTTCGACCATCTCGCGATAGGCAGCCTGGCTGGAGGTGACGTCAAGTTCCTCGAAAGCCACGCCCCGGTCTTTCAACCAGGCGATCGCCTCATGGCACCAGCCGCAGTAGGGCTTGATAAAAAGTCTGACTTGATCAGGTTTCATTACTGAATCTTTTGCACGAACGGGTTCATTATTATGACGAACCCCAGGAAGCGCAACAGCGCGTCGCCCCTATGTCTTCCCAATCGGCCAACCGGCGATCGTCATTACAACCTTGCCGTTGATTTCCGATCCGCTGACTGTGACCGACAAGGGGAACGGCACCGAAACCGGCCGACTACGGTCCATCGACGCCAAGTCAGCCCACACCAAGCTATTTCTCTCCGTGAAGGTCAACGCCCCCCCTGATACCGGCCGTATTTTCCATTTCCCGAGCCAAGACAATGATTGCCCGCACGGCCGGCACCTGACTATGCTCAGGCACTATGGCGTCCGATTTTGATTCGACCGAGTTTGTAGATACAGACGTTCACTCTGCGACTGCCCCCCGCCCCGCCCCCCGCGCTGTGGAAGTGGCGCCTTCGGTCGAGGAACTGACGGAACAGTCTTCTCGCGTCCAATCCAATCTCGAGGAACTGAAACGCCGTGAGGAACAGCTGCGCGAAGAACGCGACCGGATCGACGAACAACGCCGCCAGCGCGAGGAGCTGGAAACATCCTACGGAGAGATGCTGCACAGCCTCACCCGCGGCGTCGGCATTATGACGGAAGACGAGGAGAAAACACGTTGCGATGCCTCGCAGATGGCCAAGACACTCGCCCGCCTCCAGGAGGCGCTGACAAAAGTCGATCGCATCAACGTCAAAGATCTGCGCGGCGAAAACTGGACCTTGGAACTCACCCGCGGACTCACCGCCATGGAGAACGCCCGGCACGAGTGGAACGGCGCACTCGAAAAATGGCCCCGCCTGCACGGCATCCGGGAAGACGTCGTCCCCTCCCCCGACGGCAGCATGCCCACGCCAAAACTTTCGCTCACCGAGCAGACCTTCGGTCAGCTCTGCCGCCTGGGCTTCGCGCTGACGTGGCCGATCGCCCTGGCGATTTTCTCCGTTCTCCTGGTGATGTTATTCCGCTAGTCCACCGGCCGTCGTATGGGCCTGTTCAGCAAAACCGATCCCATTGAAGATCAGTCCCGGGAGATCAGGCGGGAGATCGAACAACTTCGGGCCGAAATCCGTAAAGCCGAGGCGGACACCGCTGAATCGACCCCGCGCTTTCGCTCCACGGTAAATCCCCGGGACACCAAATCCGCCGGTGTGAATACCGATCCGATTTTCGAAGAGTTCCGTCCCTCCGGACATCGCAATCCGGACTCCCCACTGAGTGAAGATGGCGAAGCTGTCAGTTCACGGGACCGCGGAATTCGCGCCTGGTTTCGACGCTGGAAGAAGGACGTGGGCGCGGCACCGGTCAACAATCCCAAGCTGATCAAGCTCATGAGCGTCGGAAACATCCACGGCCTGCGGCCGCTCCGCGCGGAAAAGCGTCAGGCGCGCAATCGATTTCTTTTCCTTTTCGCAGTGCTGCTGGTGGTGCTTTACGGTCTCTTCTCAGTCATCACGCACAACTACTACTACTGATTCACATTGCGTAGTGAACCGGGCTCGCAAAAAACTTGGCCCGCTCCAATCGGTCCGTATTCCCACCGACCTCGGAGAGTTTGCCGCCGCGTTCACCGACCAAGGATTAGCCGAACTCTGCTTTCCCGATCGCGCGTCCGTGCTGGACGAATTCGCCGGATCGCCCTCCGCAAAGGCCGTTCAACAAACCACCCAAACCCTGCTTGCCATCCTTTCCGGCAACGCACCCAAACGATTCCCAGTCATGGACCTTTCCGGCGGCACTGAGTTCCAATTCGCAGTCTGGCAGTCAATGCTCCGAATCCCGTTTGGAAAAACAAAGAGCTACGGCGAGATCGCACAGGATATCGACAATCCAAACGCCGTCCGCGCAGTCGGGGCTGCATGCGGCGCAAATCCAGTGCCGGTTATTGTCCCCTGTCACCGCGTGCTGAGTGCCGGCGGTATGGGAGGCTTCTCCGCCGGAATAAAGTGGAAACACCGACTTCTCGGTATCGAAGGTGTGCTGACTCCGACCTTGTCCGAGACCCTGGGCGTCAGAATCGAGGAGTTGCTGGGGCAACCCAGACCACGCCGACCAGCCCAAACGCATCGACCGGAAAGCCCTCGAATGCCACGCCCACATGCGCCATAGTGTCCCACCTTCGAGGGGCGTTATGCAGTTGTAACAAATCGACAAGGGGAGCCCCTTCGCGCCTGCTTCGAATCACCTTCCGCATTTCGGGCAGATTTCCGGATCAGTGGCTCCTAAGGCCGCTGCCTCCAAAGCCAAGATTCCTTGCCAGCGTGGACCCAAAATCAGCCTCCCACATCGCACTGACAACCGACCGCCGGGACCACGAGCTGGACGCTCACAGTTCGGCCCCGGCTCGTTCTATCTCGCCAGCAATACCACGCCCTCATCCTCGGCCTTTCCCGCGCCGAAATTACGACCGGGCGAAAGGGTGAAACACCTTTATTGAATGTTGAGACACGGCCCCTTGAATACTACTCATGACCAACAACCGACCCATCGAGGACCGGGGCAAGCTCTTGCAGGACGTGCCCACCGCCGGAGCCATCCTTGACCGGTTCCTGCACCACCATCATCGAGATCACCGGCCGAAGCTACCGGGTCAAAGACTCCCTGCCCGCGCCACCGAAAAAACAGCCGAGCAAAAACAGCCAATGCAAACCGGCTTGAGGCCCGAGCGCCGGCGCGACTCCTGCCTTCCCGGAGCGCAACGACCGCAGGAGGCGTGACGGCGCGGTCTATGCGAAGTTACGCGCCCAGGTATGGCGTTCGAACTCTCCTCCGCTAGCCGTTGCACGTCGTTTACGGAGGAGGATTCTCACTTTCTCGGACCGACCCCGTGCCCTTCGACCCACTTCGATGGTCATAGAGGCATTTTTTTCAACAGTGCGCGAACACTGCGATCCTTCTCCAGTCGCTTTTCAATTCGGCTTCGGGGGGGGCTTCTTCAGTTAGCCTGTGAGGTGGTATTCGTTGGTAACATTCACGCCTTCGGGCTGGAGTTCGGAGTAAGGCCGGCTACCAAAAACCCGACGTTGTCACGTCGGGTTTTTGGTAGCCGGAATCAATTGGAATAATCGGGTATCAACGCAGCGCGATGCACTTCAGTTCTTTCTGGCTACGGACGATCAGTTTGCCGTCGGTCAGGGCCATTGGCGCCCAGATCTTGTTTCCTTTTTTGCGCAGGTTTGTGAAGACCTTGGCGCGGGCCAGTTCGTTGTAGCCACCGGGGCTCGGATCAACGAGGGCGAGTTCACCGAGTTCGCCGTCGAGGATGATGATCATTCCGTCCGCGAAGATGAGGTTGCCGCGTTCGAAGTTGGGTTTCATGCCGGTGCGCCAGAGGATCTTGCCGGTGTCGGGATCGAGGCAGACGAGGCCGCCGGTCTTTTTCTTGTCGCCCTTTAGGTTCTCGTTGGTGTTCCAGTTAATGTAGAGGTGACCTTCGTGCAGGATCGCGGGGTGCATCTGCGAACCTTCGGCGTCGATCCGGTAGAGTTCCTTGACGGAGTATTTGCTGCCGCGCCGATTGATCTGGAGCATCACCGTGCCGCAGCCATAACCGCCGGTGACGAAGAGCCGGCCGTCGCCCATGTTCGTCGGCATCGGAATCATGATCTTGTTGAAGTAGCCATCCCAGCGCCATAGCACCTTGCCGGTCTGCGCATCAACGCTGGTGTATCGGCCCTGCTCGCTGTCGAGTCGTCCGTAGGTGAGCACCTGCTTCACTCCGGCAATGTCATAGACCTGCGGCGAGACGTAGTGCGCGCCACCGGTTTTGTCCACCTGCCAGCGAAGCTTGCCGGTGGTCTTGTCGTAGCCGAGCAGATGACCCACTTCGCCGTTGAGGGCGGGCACGATCACCACCTCGCCGACCACCAGGGGCGATGAACTGTAACCCCAACGCGCGGTCTCGTTGAGTTTGTATTCGCTCAGGATGTCATGGCTCCAGACGGCCTTGCGGGTCTTGCGATTGACACAGACGAGATTGCCCAGGCGACCGAAGGTGTAGACGTGGTCGCCGTCAATGGTGGGTGTGCTGCGGGAACCGGCGTGGGGAAGCTTCACCTGTTTGGTGGTGTA
>JBLFYM010000190.1:0-10385 GCA_047608975.1 Limisphaerales bacterium
TCACTACCAGAACCAGCTGGCACGCGCGCATCGACGCTTGAATGTCTATGGTCTGAGCTTCGGTCCGCCCTCTTCGTCGACGACTTCCGCCTCTTCTTCTTCGTCGAGCGCCTGGAGGTGTTTGGCGTCGAAGAAACGGGAGAGGGACTTGCGAATCGGGACCAGCGCTGCAATCAGGACCGGGAAGAGCAGACCGAGTTTGCTCGACTTCAGGACCCAGAGGACCGCGAGGCACACGACCTGGATCAACGTAAACTTGTGGATGACCCCGTTCGGAACCTTGCCCATGAAATGGTGGGTCTTGGGGTAGAGCCGCGGATCCATCGCCCAGAGCTTGAAGCGTTCGAAGAACTCATTCCCTTTGAGGGAGGCGAAGCCCATATACAGAAAGAGCCCGAAAAGCACGGACATCGGAATCGTCTTCACGATGGGCAGAAAGAGCAGCGAGACGCCAATCGCGACGTGGATCAAGAGTGGCGAAATGCGATTCTCGCGCACGGATTTGATCGCCTCCTTGCGTTCGCCGTTCACCTCGGTAACTTCCGTATCGGCGAGGCTGCGCACGTGGTTCAGAGAGTGCACAGTCGCAGCGACGATCCAGGGTAAACCGAATATCGAGCCGACGAAGACGATCAGTCCAACGATGAAAAGATCGAGGTGGTAACCAGCTCCCTTCGTCAGTTTGTGGTGCTTCGCGTTCACTAGCCGCGTCGTGATGTTCTGATCCAGGAAAAGCAGGATGACGGCGAGAATCGCCGGCCCAATCGCGGCGAAGTAGAGCCAAGTCGGGGCGGAGAAGAGGTCGACAGTCCAAGGGCGCCCCGTTGTTGTTCCGAAGGTGTCCGGCACCACAGCAAGCTCACGCGGCACATCTTTCAGCCAGATCGCGACGCCCGTCATGACCGCGATCGCGATCGCGGGACCGAAATCGGAGAGGAAATCTCGGACGCGCCAGCGGAGATACTTCGAGTTGCGGAACTCGTTCAAATTGCGCGCCAGCACGAAGGTGCCCATGGCGAGCACGAGCCCGAGCAGTGCCTTGTCGTGGGGCACGCCGGGTTCTACAAAGCCGCTCGCAACGTCCTTTACGGCTTCAACAATGAAGATCACGGCGACCAGTGCCGCGAAGATCTCGTCGGTAAAGCGCGTGAAGTAGCTCATCAACGCGCTCGCGTCGGTTACCGCAAGGATCATCAGAAGGATTCCCGACCAGATGCCCACCCAGGCATAGGCAGGCAGGAACTCGAGTTCGAGATTCTGGCAGGTGACGAAGAGGAGCGCCGTGAAGATCGTGATCGGCCCCGTGCCGCCGAGGATTGTCAGCGGCTGGCCCGAGAAAAGCGCGAAGGTGATTCCGCCCACCGCCGTCGCGATCAGCATCTCGGTCGTGCCGATTTGCCCGTCAGTCAAGAACCCGGTCAGGGCCCCGAAAGCGATCGCATTGGCCAGACAGGCGAAGAAGAGGAAGAGTGTCGACCCGGCCACCTTGGGGTGAATTCCCGCAGCGAAGTCGTTCCAGTAATGCGGCAGGCGACGCCGGAGATCGTTGATCATCCCCCCGGCGAAGCGGCCGGTTCGCTCGAGTTCAGCCGTGGGTTCAGCGCCGGGACTAGAATTCGAAGTTTTGTCGTTTGGCATATTCGTTGTTTTTGCTGTGTTTAAAGAAATTTCACTTCGCCGTTACGGACATCGTAGACGGCACCGACGATCTCGAAGTCGTCGCCTCCCGCGAGCTTGTCGATGACCGAACTTTTTTCACGGATGTCCTTGATGGTCTGGAGGACGTTCAATTCCGTGACCCGGATCGCGAAGTCCTCGTTCTTGGAAGAGCGATCATCGGTCTCGCTGGTTTCCTGCTCGACCGCGCGGCCGATGGGTTCAGTGACCGAAGCAATGTTTCCCAGCCCGGTTTCACTCACGGCATCTTTGCCCATCAGATCGATGGTGGCGTTCACCGCTCCACAACGAGTGTGGCCGATAACGATCACGACCTTGGCACCCGCGACACCGCAGCCGTATTCCATGCTGCCGAGTGCTTCGGGCGAAACAATGTTGCCCGCAACGCGAATGCTGAAAATGTCACCAATCCCGACATCAAAAATCGCCTCCGGCCCGACTCGCGAGTCCATACAAGCGAGGGCGACCGCTAAGGGGGCTTGCCCGCCGGCGGTGGCAGCGACGTCATCGCTGTGTTTCCGGGCGACCAAGCTGTTATCGCGAAAGCGTTGGTTGCCAGCCCGCAACAGGGCCAGGATGCTCGCCGGGGACGCATCCTTCTGAATATCCTTAGTAACTACCTGGCAGGGATCGATTTCGTTCGTTGAACTCATGAGATTCTGGCTAAAGCAACGCGAAGCTAATGGATAACCGCCCGGCGTCAATCAGACTCGTGCAGAATTTTGCAGGTAATCTGCAAAATCCTGCATACTAAGGTGGGTCGCACCGCCGGTTCCAAGTTCCTCGCGTTGGGAGCGGTGCGTTTACGCGCACTGATTTCTACTCGTCTTGGCAATTCCAACCTGACGTTTGTCATCAAACAGGATAGGACTTGATACAGCGGTGTTCCTCGCAAACAAGAAACAGATTCCACCCATTCTGCTTCCCCTCACGATGGGGCTGTTGGTGCTGTTGATTGGCGCGACCTTTGGGACTATGTGGCTGGTCTATGAGGTTCGGAAGGAACAGGACGCAATCGGTGAACTGCTGCGGGTTCATACCTCCGAGAAAATTGATTCGCTGGCTCCGTTTCCGGAGGAGCTTCGCTGGCAGCTGATCTTGACGATCGTTCTGCTGTTCGTTCTGGTTTCTGCGTTCGTGATTCTCTCGCTGGTTCTGCGCGGGTATTTGAACAGTCAGGAGTCGCTCCTAAACGTTCAGCGGGAAGCCGGGGACATTTTGGAAAGCATGGGGGAAGGAGTGATCACGGGCGATCGGGAAGGACGTATCAGTCTGATCAATCGTGAGGCGCTTCGGGTCCTGGGTTCATTGTTCCCGACCAACGATGCCACCCTGGAACAACTGGATGAACGCACTGGAATCGGCTTGGCCAGCCTGTCCGCCCGCATTCTGCAGCACCAATCCCCGGTGCGGCACGAGCCCTTTGAATTTCGCCTCGCCGACAATCAGGTCAATCTGCTGGTGGATGGTCATGTCCTCTTGGATGGAGCGGGTGAAGTGCACGGAACGGTTCTCCATCTGCGGGATGTCACCGAGGACGAGCTGATCCGAAAGCGGATGCAGCGCATGGAGGGATACATGGGCTTGGGGCCGGTGGCTGCCGGACTGCAACACGAGATCAAGAATCCGCTCAGCGCGCTTTCTCTGCACGTGCAGTTGCTTGCGGAAAACCTCGTCGACGAAACCGATCCCAACATCCGCGAGAACCTCGACGTGCTCGGAGTGGAAGTGCCTCGGATCGCCGGCGTGCTAGAGGCCTTCCGGAACTACGCCACCGCGGACGCTCTGAATCTGCGCGTGCAGAATGTCGGCGATCTTATTTCTCACGCCGAGAAGCTGGTTACGCCGCAAGCAGCCGAGAAGTCCGTCCGGATCGTCTCCGAGAATTCTAAGGCCGTGCTGCTCAACGTGGATGGTGACCGCATTCAACAGGTCCTGCTCAATCTCCTGCTGAACGGCCTCGATGCCATGTCCCATCCCGGTGCGATCCAAATTCGGCTCGAAACTCCGGATGCCGGTTCGCTGGCGAAGATCGTGGTGGTCGATCAGGGCTCTGGCATTGCGAGCGCCGTGGCACCGAACATTTTTGATCCGTATTTCACCACCAAGCCCGAAGGTACCGGCATGGGACTTGCAGTCTGCCGGAAGATAGCGCGTCTCCACGGAGGTGACCTGCAATTTGAAACCGGAAGTTCGGGAACTGCATTCAGCCTCACCTTGCCGCTCCAGCCAGATGGAAACAACTGATCTGAAAATCCTCATCATCGATGACGAAAAGAATATCCGCACGGGGCTGGCCCAAGGCTTGCGGAGTGTCGCTGCCTCAGTGGTGACCGCGGCGGACGCGCACGCAGGTCTGGCCCTGTTTGCCAAAGACCGACACCACATCGTGATCACCGACTTGCGACTCCCCGGCGAGTGGGGCGGCATGGAGGTGGTCAAACAGGTGAGCGATGAGAATCCCGATACCCGCGTGATTGTCATCACCGCCTATGCATCCGTGGAAACCGCGGTCGAGGCCATGCGGCTGGGTGCGTTCGATTTCGCGACCAAACCGGTGGACTTGGATGTCATTCGCCATCAGGTCCGTCGCGCCGCCGAGCATCGGCGCCTGGTGGCGGAAAACCGCCGGCTGCGCGAAAACATCGCTGCAGCGGGCCAGATCCCCGAGATCATCGGGAATTGCTCCGCGTCACAGGAAATGATCGGTACGATTCGTCAGGTCGCACAAACCGACGCCACCGTATTGCTTGTGGGTGAAAGCGGTACCGGGAAAGAGCTGACCGCCCGCGCCATCCATGACTTGGGCGAACGCAGAACCAAACCCTTCGTCGGCGTCAACTTGACCACACTCCCCGACCAACTCATCGAAAGTGAATTGTTCGGTCATGAGAAGGGAGCCTTCGCTGATGCGCAGAAACAGAAGATCGGGCACTTTGAATCCGCTGAAGGTGGAACGCTGTTTCTCGACGAGATTACCGAAACGAATGCCAAGACTCAGATCGCGTTGCTGCGAGTGCTCGAAGAACGCGAGTTTCGTCGGGTCGGTGGTGGAAAAGTAATTCCGAGCAATTGCCGCGTCATCTCCGCCAGCAATCAGGACATCGAGCACGCGGTGGACGACGGCAAATTCCGTGAAGACTTGTTCTATCGCCTCAACGTTGTCCCCATCCGTTTACCCGCGCTGCGCGAACGCCGTGACGACATTCCCCTGTTGGCGGATTACTTCCTCGAACATTTCTGTCGCCGGCACAACCGCGAACCCAAGCGTTTTGCTCCGCAGGCGATACGGTCGCTCAACTCGCGCATATGGCCCGGCAATATCCGGCAACTAAAAAACTTCGTGGAACGACTCGTCGTGACCGTTGCGGATGAGACGATCAAATTGGAAGACCTGCCTGAGGAATCCAAACCAAGTGCGAGCCAAGAGGTGGGCCCCCTGGCAGGCGCCGTCGAGCAAGCGGAACGGCAGGCGATTCTGGCTGCTTTGGCCCAGTGCGGATATCACCGCGAACAGACAGCCAAGCTGCTGGAGATCAGTATCCGCTCACTTCACTACAAGATGACCCGCTATGGGCTTCACTGAAGCTTTCACCCCAGCGAAAACAGACAGAAACTCTCCGGTGCCTGCAGGCGCTGACCGTCAACGGAATTCCATTCGGCATGAAGAGCACCGGGTTGGCGCGGTTCTCACCGGCACGCGAATTCCCGGTCGAAGCTCAGTTCTTGCTGGCGAGCTGGCCAGCCGGCCTCACTCCTTTGCCAACGCGTTTTTTGGGGCCGTCGCCGAGGTCTTCATAGGCAAGTTCGGCGAGGGCGAGGAGGCGTTTCATGATCTTGGGATTTTCCTTTGAGAGGTCGTTGGTCTCGGAGATGTCGGCCAGAATGTCGTAGAGTTCCAAGCCGGAGGTGGCGCTGGAATAACGGTTGGGGATGCCATCCATGCCGCCCGGTTTTCCGGCCATGGTGCGGTAACGATGGGGAAGGATCAGTTTCCACTTTCCGCTGATGACCGCCTGCAGCTGATTGTTCCCGTAGTAGACGTAATAGGCTTTCTGCGGGCTCTTGGCGTTCTTCCTGGCGGTGAGGAGGGGCCAGATGTTTTTTCCGTCGATTTTGTGTTTGGGCAATGGGGCACCGGTGAGTTTTGCAATCGTGGGCAACAGATCGATGGTCATCGCGGGTTCGGAGATCACTTTTCCGGAGGGAATGTTCTTCGGCCAGCGGGCGATGAAGGGCACGCGGACTCCGCCTTCCCAGGAAGTGCCTTTGCCTTCGCGGAGCGGGCCGGATGATCCGGAATGATTGCCATAGGAAAGCCAGGGCCCGTTGTCGGAGGTGTAGATGACAAGCGTGTTGTCGTCGATTCCATTGCGTTTCAGCGCGGCGAGGATCTGTCCGACCGACCAGTCAATCTCGGCGATCACGTCACCGTAGGTTCCATTCTCGGTTTTGCCTTTGAATTTGTCGGAAACGTAAAGCGGCACATGGGGCATGCTGTGCGGGACGTAGAGGAAGAACGGTTTTTCATGGTTGCGATCGATGAAGTCCACCGCCCGTTCCGTGTACTGGGTGGTGAGGTTGCGCTGATCTTTCGGGGTGACTTTCGGGTTTACGACTTTCGTGCCATCGAACAGCGGAAGATGCGGCCACTTCTTGAGACGTTCCGCCTCGGGCAGATGGCGCACGCCGGGGTGGTAGGGCCACATGTCGTTCGAGTAGGGCAGACCAAAGTATTCGTCGAAGCCGTGGTTCGTCGGGAGGAATTGGGGGTGATGGCCGAGATGCCATTTGCCGAAGATGGCCGTGGCGTAGCCCTTCTGCTTCACGAGTTCGGCGATCGTCATTTCGTCCGCGTGAATCCCCGTGTTAGATTTCGGACCGAGCGCGCCGCGGATGCCGACGCGGGTGTTGTAGCAGCCGGTCAACAGTGCGATCCGCGAGGCCGAACACACGGCTGACGCAACGTGGAAGTTCGTAAACCGGACGCCTTCCTTCGCCATCCGGTCGAGATGCGGAGTCTGATAGCCCTTGGCTCCGAAACATCCGACATCGCCGTATCCCTGATCGTCGGTGAAGACGATCACGATGTTGGGCGAGCGATCTGCGGCCGGGGTTGAACTGGCGACGAAGAGCGTCAGCGCGACAAGAAAGGTGGCGATGCGATTCATAGTTGGGATTGAGCAGGGCCATTGTGGTTGAGCCAAGCAGAAACTGAGGCAGCGATCCGTCGCGGGGACGCTGGCAAGCACAGCCCGGGTAGCAGAGAGCGGGAGCGAAAGGTCTCCGCCGCTCACAATCTGCTTGCTTGCGCTCGCGGCTACACGGGGCCTCATCCGTCGCTCCGATTGCGCGCAGTATTGATACCCTGATCGTGTTCATCGGTTTTTCGGGCCACAATTTCACTTTTCCCGCTGGAGGAATCTTCCTAGTCTCGCGGTTCCGAGTGCCCCGGCCTGAATTCGTTCGCGCCTAGTGAATGATGAGACCTAACCCAAAAACTGCCGCACCTTCCGCCAATCGCACGCGATTTCTCGTTGCCATGATCTGGCTGGCGTGCGGTGCACTGCCGACATTCGGAAGCATCAAGTTCTGCGTGAACTATTCCGCGACGCCGGACATGGCGGCGTTGAAACGGCATGACCTCTCGATCCTGAGCCCCTATGCGCGGGTGGACGTTCACGCCCTGATTCGCTCGGCGCATCGACCTTTCGCGTATCTGAGTGCGGTTGAGATTGCACCCGATGCCAGATACCGCGCACAGGTGAAAGAGCTGGGCATACCGCTGCTGGGTAAGAATGCCAATTGGGGAGGCGACATTGCTGACGTTTCCGATCCGAAGTGGACGGAGTTTGTGGTGAATCATCTGGCGGCGGCGGCGGTGAAGCAGGGCTATCGCGGTTTCTTTCTGGATACACTGGACAGCGTGGCCTTGGCGGAAAAGGCCCACCCGGAAAGAAAGCAGGCGTTCCGAGAGGGTTTGGTGCGGTTGATTCGTGCGTTGAAGGAGAAGTACCCCGATCGCGAAATCATTCTCAATCGGGGCTTCGGGCTCCTGAGCGAGGTGGTGGATGTGATTGACGGCGTCATGGTGGAGTCCCTGTTCCAGAAATATGATTTCAACACCAAGACCTACGTGCCGGAGAGTGCGGATGGATCGCAGTGGTTGTTGAACATTCTTACCAAGATCAGGAATGCGGGGTTGAACGTCTACGTCCTGGATTACGTCGGTGAGAATGATCTCGCCCTGGCCGATCGTACCGCCCGCAAGATTGAGTCACTCGGCTACAACGCCTTCATCAGCACGGTGGCCTTGGATGGGAAGTTTCTGAAGGGGGCGTCGGTGCCGCAGTTGCCAGCGGGCGCGACCGAGTTTCCCCGCCACATTCTCGCGCTCTACGGCAACAATTTGACGAACATCGAAGTGCGGGTGTCGTTCGCGACGGACAGCGGTGTTTCCCATCTGCTGCAGATGCCCTTGGAGTGGTTCGGCTACGACGTGGAGTATTTGCACACTTGGCAGGATCAACTGCCGACGGTCGTCTCGCCGGAGATCGCTGGAATCATCTTGGATCGGATGGTAACTATTCCGCCAGCGAAGGAGCGGGCTTTCGCAGACTGGATCATCGCCCAAAAGCGGGCCGGTCTGAAGATTTTGTTCCTCGGCAACATCCCGTTCGAGGATCCTGAAGTGCGGGCGCACATCGCGAACGAATTGGGCATGGGCGGCACGGGACTGCCGGTCGAAGGCTTGCACGGTTTGAAACTGGAGCGCTCGGGCAAGCACACCAATTTCGAGGCACCCATCCAACTGACGCTGGCTGATTTCATCGACGTACAGGCACCGTCCGGATCGGACGTGTGGATTTCGTTCAGCGCGTCCGGCGCGGGCAGGCGCGTTTCCTTTGATCCGGTGTTTCTCACCTCCTGGGGCGGCGCGATGCTGGATCCACATATTCTTTTCAGGCGCCCGGATGATTACGAGATGTGGAAGATCGACCCGTTCGAGTTTGTTCGGCAATGGTTGGGAGATTCCGCATTTCCCGGTCCGGATACGACCACTCGGGATGGTGTGCGAATGTTTTTCGCCCACATCGATGGCGATGGTTACCGGCACAATTCCGCTGCCCTACGAGGAGCGCGCTCCGGTGATTACATCTATCAGGCACTGATTCGCAAATATCCGTTTCCGGTCACCTGTTCAATCATCGAGGCGGAGATCACGGCGGCCATCGTCGGCCAAAGTGACGCGGATGTGAAACTGCTTACCGGGCAGGCCCGCGAAATGTTTCGCGATGAGAAGGTGGAGGCCGGTTCGCATTCCTACAGTCATCCTTTTTTCTGGCTGAAGAAGGACCGCTTCCTGGGCATCTACGACCGGCGGAATCTCCACCTCAAGCCGAAGCTGAACTATGGACAGGACGTGGACTACTACCGCGAGGTGGTCGGGTCCATCCGCTATATCGAGAAGGAGCTGCTTCCCCCAGGCAAGACAGTGGAGATCATGCTTTGGTCCGGCAATTGTCGCCCCGGTACCCAGGCGCTCAAATGGTGTGAGAAGATTGGCGTTGAAAATATGAATGGCGGGGACACGGCGATGACCCGGAGGAATCGTTCATTCACCCGCGTCTTTGGCGCCACAGTGCCTTGGGGAGATTCGTTGCAGATCTACGCGGCGCATCAGAATGAGAATGTCTATCGCAAACGCTGGAAGGGCGGTGCCTCGCCTGGCTCCGTCTTCTGGGCGGGATTTACGCTCGCGCTCGACAGTTTCAACAACACCGAAGAGCCCCGTCGGCTCAAGCCCGTAAACATTTACTATCACTGGTACAGCGGAGACAACATCGCGAGTTATAATGCCCTGAAACAGCTCTATGAATGGTCTTCCAAGCAGGAATTACATTCGGTAACGGCAGCGCCCTATGCACGCCTGGCACGAGACGCGCGCGCCACGCGAATCTATCGTTCGGGGCAGAACCGCTGGATCGCCCGTAACGAAGGGTATTGCCGCAGCTATCGGATGCGTTGGACGGGAGACGTTCCGGACCTGGCGCAGTGCGTGGGGGTTTCCGGCTGGCGACGGCACAAGGACACTCTGTATATCCACACCACGGGACGGAAGCAGACCGAGATTGCGTTGACGCGCGACTCCAAGCGCCATCTCTATCTCGAATCCAGTACGGCCGAGATTCGCTTTCAGCATCTGTCCGCCGGATCGGCTGAGTTTCAGCTCAAAGATTTCCGGCCGTGCCGGGTGGTGATGGGCGGGCTCAACGCCGCGCAGAACGTGAGTGTGACCGTCAATCGGAACACCCGCGGGTTCGCCGCGGACAAGGAGGGCAAGCTCCGGATGGAATTTCCGGCGGAAGCCCGCGTGCTAATTACAGTGAAGTGAGTTAATCGATGTTTGGCCGCCCGAAATCTCAACGCACGCCGGTCGCACAGATGCGACCTTTTTCCCCGTGGATATTGGTCGTTCTGCTCTCCGTCTGTGCGTTGGTGGTCTATTTGCTGATCCCCTCCGAGAAGCGGATGCTCGATGCCCACCTGGCAGATCAGGATTGGGCGAAAGCTTCCCAATCCTTGTCGGAGCTCACTCCTGAAGAACGGGCGAAGCGGCCGGAATACTATTCGCAGGTCGAACTGAAGCTGAATCGCGCGCTGCTGGACCCGACCGATCAGAGTGGCTGGATTTCGCAGCTCAGCGA
>JBLFYM010000191.1:0-10253 GCA_047608975.1 Limisphaerales bacterium
CCTCTGGGAGAGTCTACTCTCTCGTCGTTGGCAGGACGCCCATCTGCAAGCCATCCAGAATGAACTCGCACAGATCGACATTTTCAAACACCTGGGTGTTTGCTTGTTACTGGAACGAATGTTTACGGGAAAGCTGATGGAGCGAACAGCTGAGACCAGGTTAAACGAGACACTCATCTGGCAGCTAAGTCGCAGCTACAATCGATTCGTAGCTTGGGCTCCCGCCGGTTGGTTCTACTCCAGCGCGCTCGAAGCCAGCCTGCTCGTTGATCAGATGAAACGGGCTTGTGCTGCTCCGACAAGGACTCTCGGATTCTCCTTCGAGTCGACCCGGATAGGTGCCTGGAAACGCCACCCTGATGTGTGGAACTATCTCGCGCGACATTCATGGGTGGCGACGATATCCAAACATTGGGAGAAGGCTTGCCGAGCACAAACCTCCGCCAACATGGCGATCACGGCATGCGCATTGGAACGGTTTTTTCTCAAGCATGATTCCTATCCCCTCACGCTGAAGGAACTTGTACCTGCTTTCCTACCGTCCGTCCCCATCGACCACGCGGATGGCAATGCACTCAGGTACCGCCGTTCACAAGATGGCCGCTACCGCATCTACTCCATCGGGATTGATGGCATAGATGAAAACGGAAAACTGCTTTCGCCCCGGAATTCGAAAAACGAGTGGGTCTGGTGTTATGCACAGGAGAACACCGATTGGCAGCCACCCGGAAGGTAGTGCCGGTTTGTGCGCATTGCTGTCCATTCGTGGTTCAACCCAGCCCGAGCCGTTTTGTACTCGCTTCACCCGGGCATTGAAACTTCACTTCAGTTGATCCACGAATCGCCCACCTATGAAGTGTCCCTGTAACCACTGTTCACAGCCGATTGAGTTCCCGGAAAACATGCTGGGAGACACGGTCGAGTGTCCTCATTGCGCCGCTACAACTTCACTCTCAGATCCCAACGCCGATGCGGAACCCAGCTCACGGCAGGGTCTGCAGTTTAAAAATGCCGGGGCTGCCGGCAGTGACAATACGGTCGCGCCGGTGGCTGAGAAAATCATTACGAACGTGGAAAAGGTGGTCGTCGGCAAGCGTCACCAGATCATGCTCACCTTGGTGGCGATGTTTTCGGAAGGGCACGCGCTTTTGGAGGATGTGCCGGGCGTGGCCAAAACGATGTTGGCTCGGGCGTTGTCCGAATCGGTGGGTGGCGACTTCAAGCGAGTGCAATGCACTCCGGATCTGCTGCCAACGGATATTACCGGTGCCTCGATCTTCAATCCCAAGACCACCGAATTTGAATTCCGGAAAGGACCGCTGTTCGCCCAGTTCGTCCTGGCGGACGAAATTAATCGCGCCACGCCGCGGGCGCAATCCGCGTTGCTGGAGGCGATGGCAGAACGGCAGGTCAGTGTCGATGGCATCGTTCACAAACTCGCCCCTCCGTTCTTCATCATTGCCACCCAGAATCCGGTGGATCACGAAGGGACTTTTCCGCTGCCCGAAGCGCAGCTGGATCGATTCCTCATCCGGCTTAGTCTCGGTTATCCGACGGCGAGTGAGGAAAGCCAGATGATCGAACGCCTTCAGCTCGGGCACCCAATCGATTCGCTTTCTCCGGTCGTCGGTGTGGAAGACATCATCCGCGTTCAGCAGGAAGTGCGGGAGGTCCGCGTTCATGAGCGGGTGCGGGATTACATCGTGGAGATCATCCGCGGCACCCGCGAACATGAGGCGATCATTCTCGGCGGCAGTCCTCGGGCGTCGTTGGCCCTTGCCCGCGCGGCGCAGGCCCATGCTGCCATCAACGGCGCCGCCTACGTGATGCCGGATGACGTGAAACAAATCGCCCCGGCGGTCTTGCCGCATCGCCTGATCGTCCGACCGGAAAGCCGGTTGCGCAAAGTGACGCCCGAAGACGTCACGGCGGAGATCATTCGCGGGACGAAGGTTCCCATCATGCCCGACACTCTCTGAGGCTTCGTCAATGAAGTGGATTTTCAGCGCCTTGCTACTCCTGTTCGCCGGGTTCGTGTTCGAACTCGGTCCGCTGGTGTATGCGATGTACGTGCTGATCGGGGTCCTGCTCATCAGCCGCTTCCTCACGTTCACCTGGATCGAGAGCATGAACGTGAAGCGCGATTGCAATCGGTTCTCATGTCAGATCGGAGAAACCGTCGCAGTCGCGGTGATCGTGCGGAACACCGGCATTCTGCCAGTCCCCTGGATCCTGATTGAAGATGCCCTGCCAGCGGATGCGATTACTGACCGCGCCATCAAACCCAAGGGGCCACGGGTCACGGTCGCGCAACTCTTTCCTCTGGCAGAGAAGAACCTGCTCTATCAGCTGACCTTTGAGCGGCGCGGTTATTACCAGGTCGGGCCGTTGCTGTTGGAGAGCGGTGATCTGTTCGGTCTGCATCGACGGTTCAAGGTCGCGGGCAAGCCCAACTTCATCCTCGTCTACCCGAAGGTCATTCCGCTGGATGGCTACGACCTCGCGTCGCGTCGTCCCATCGGGGAGGTGAAGATGATGCACCGGCTCTTTGAGGATCCGACCCGAATCTCCGGCGTCCGCGAGTACCAGCCCGGCGATCCGTTGAATCGCGTGCATTGGCGGGCGTCCGCCCGGACGGGCACGCTCCAGTGCAAGACGTACGATCCAAGTTGCATCGCCGGTGCAACGCTGCTGCTGGACTTTCATCAGTATAGCCATCGCGGCGGTTCACATGCCGGGATGTACACTGAGATGTGCATCACCACGGCCGCTTCGCTGGCCAATACGGTTTACCAGATGAACCAGCAGGTCGGCCTCATCTCGAATGGTCGTGATGCGGCGGAACGGGTGAAGGAAGAGGGCTGGCAGGAGAATTTCCGCACGCGGAACATGGCCAAGAAACTATTGGATCTGCGCGAAAAAAGTGAACGTCTGAGACCGGTGTTGGTAAAGACCGCCCGGGGCGCGGATCAACTGATGCGCATCCTGGAAAGCTTGGCGCGGTTGGAGCTGACGACCGGTCTGTCCTTCGCACAGCTCGTGGAAGAGTCGCGTCCGTTCCTTCCCCGAGATGCGACCGTGGTCGCGATTTTGCGGCATGTTTCAGAGGATACAGCCATGGCTCTAGGCAGCCTGAAGCGCAGTGGTTACTCCGTAACCGCAGTGGTCATCGTTTCGGATCGGATACCGGACTGGGTGGTGCCGCCGGAATGGGCGACACTGTTGCTGGCCCAGGGAATTGGGTTTCGTCCGATTCATGATGAAGACGCGTTGTCCCAACTATGCGGACAGCAGATGGTGACTGGATGAGGTAATCTAAAGACACAACGAGCCCCCCATGCCACGCAAACCACAAAAAACGATCGTTGATTATCTGGCCGTCCTGATCAGCCCGCTGCTGATCATGGGATTGGTGGGCAGCGTCGTATTCTTCATCCTGGAGGCGGGTTACGAAGGGAGGTTCAAACCAAAGCTCAAAGAGGCGATGTTCTGGTTTGTCGTAGCTTCAGTGCTGATTGGTCGGATCGCGATCGAACGGGGAACCGGTTTGGCAGGGTTCTACGCCCTGGGTTTGGCCACCGCGATTGGACTGTGGACCAACAAGTTTCTCGGCTTCGTTCCGCTGATCTGGTTCCTGCTCGCGTTCGTCTGGTGGTGCACCCACATGCTCACCAAGGATTGCACGTTGATCGACGAGAGCGAGGACGCCTCGGGTGAAGGGCTACTGGAAGCGACCGGCCTGAGCAAGTCCGAGGAGAACCAGGAACCGGAAGCGAAGGGGCGCGATGGATTGCCAAAGCGTCCACCAAAGCGAAAACCGCTGTGGCGACGGATGCTGCCAGATTTTGGGAAACGTAAAGGCAAGCCGCACTCCCCGGGAAAATGGATCGTCTGGTTTTCCCTGCTGGCACTCCCCGCGTTTGGGATTGGCCACGCGCTGTTGGACCAGACGCAAACGGATGAAAAATCCTATGGCTTCCAGCTGCTGATGCTCTACGTGATCGCCGCTCTTTGCCTGTTGATGACCACGAGCTTTCTCGGGCTTCGGCGTTATCTGCGTCAGCGGTTCCTTCACATGCCGGGAACCGTCACGGGGCAATGGCTCCTCACGGGGGCGGGCATTGCGATCTCCATACTTTTGCTCGCGCTGCTGTTGCCACGCCCCAATGCGACGTACGACATGACTTCGCTGATCGATGAGGTCAGTGACCAGGTGCAGAAGGCGTCCGATCGCGCGTTCAGTGACAAGGATGGCATCGACGATGACACGAAGAAGGATTTCAAACAGAGCAAGGAGAAGGTCGAGAGCGATCGTGGAAAGAAGGACCAATCGGGCGGCGGCACCAAGCAGGGAAAATCAGGAACTGCCGGTGACGATGCCAAACCGGGTGAAAAGGATGGCCAGGGCGAAGCGCCTTCCAAGATGCAATCCAAAGACAAACGCGGCGACAACAATGACGTCATCAACCGCAACCCGGGCAAGGCCGAAGACAAGAAGAAATCCGAACGGGGGGGCATGAAGAACGATCCCTCCGAGCGGAAAGGCAAAGAGGACGCCGCCAAGACCGAGAAGAAACTGAGCGAGGAGGGCAAATTCGAGAATTTGAAAGGCTCGGATGCGATGAAGTCTCCGTCCTGGATCGGCCCCGCTGCCAAAGTGGCCATCTACCTTTTCTTCGGCGCGGTTGCGCTCTTCTTCATCATCCGTCACCGAGCCGCGATCCTCGGTGCGTTGAAGCAGTTTTGGGAGGATCTCATGCAGCTCTTCGGCCGCCGACCCGCGAGCAAGAAAATTACCAAAGCCGCAGTATCCAACGCGCCGAAGAAGCCCGAACTTCCATTTCGGAAATTCCAGAATCCGTTTCTCACCGGTGCCGCCCATCGCCAGTCCCCGGAGGAACTGATCAACTATTCCTATCGGGCCATGGAAGCCTGGGCTTACGAGCATGACCTCCCGAGAACCCTGGATCAGACGCCGGTGGAGTTCGGCGAAGTCCTGTCCGAGAACGCACCGGAGATCGCGGAAGCCGCCCCGCAGATTTCGCAGATCTATTCAGAGATTGCCTACACGGACGAGCCGGCTCCGGAGGATTCGGTTGAGGTGGCGCGCCTGCTCTGGGCGCAATTGCATTGAAGTCGGATGGTGTGCCGGTAGCGACGGTATGTATGCAGTCGCAGTTGGCGTTGGAAGCACGAAGGCCACTGAGGACAAAGTGAACCGTTCGGTGATCGCAAGACAGAACGAGTGGCGGGGATTCAGGTCCGGGATTTCCGCGGGGGCACTCCCCAAGTTGAGCGACTGGACGTTGTGGCGGACACCTTACCGGAGTTATGGCCCCGATTGCCCGAATGCGCCCGGTTAACGCAGGGCTATCTCTCCAAATCGTGGTCGGTCAGGTTTTCGACCAATCAAACGAGTCCGCCATCAGCATCCCCAGCAGCTGTGCATCCGCGGCCGGGAACTCGAATTCATCGAGCTGATCGCGGTTGACCCACGCCAGATCGTGGCAGTCGAGGGGTTGTGGTTCGTTGGCGAGCCAAGTGCAGCGGATGAATTCCAGCTGGACGGATTTGTCCGGGTAGTCGTGGGAGATGGATTCGACGACTTCGCCAGGCTGGACTTCGATTCCCAGTTCTTCACGAAGTTCGCGAACCAGCGCGTCGTCAAACGTCTCGTTCGCCTCCAACTTTCCACCAGGAAATTCCCACAGACCGCCCAGGTGCGAGTCTGGTTTGCGTTGGGTGATGAGGATTTTCCCAGCGCGAAAGACCAAACCCGCGGCGACTTTGATACGGCTGGGATGCTTGTCCGAAGCGGACATGGTCAATGGGAAGCCGGACGGGCCTTGGATCAGCGACCGACGCTTTTGTAGATGAATCCAAGCTCTTCCATCTTGGCGGGATCAAAGAGATTGCGGCCATCAAACACGATGGGGTGCGACAGGTCTTTCCGGATTTTTTCCAGATCAAGGTCCTTGAATTCGGGCCATTCCGTCGCCACGAGCAAAGCGTCGCAACCTTCGGCCACGTCGTTCATGTCATCGACGTAGGTGATATTGTCACCGGCAGGCAGCAGGCCCTTGGCCTTGTCCATCGCCTTCGGATCATAAACCCGCAACTCCGCGCCTTCTTTCAGAAGCCGCTGGCAGAGTTCGATCGCGGGAGACATGCGAACGTCATCCGTGTTCTGTTTGAAGGCGAGCCCGAGGACGCCAAGCTTCTTCTCCTTGATCACCCAAAGCGTCTCTTCAATCTTCTTGATGAAGCGATCCATCTGCCCGGAGTTGATCCGCTCGACCTCCTTCAGAAGGTCAAACCTGTACCCCAGCTCTTCTGCGATCGCGATGAACGCGCTGAGATCCTTGGGAAAACAGCTGCCACCAAAACCGAGTCCGGCGTTTAGAAAGCGGCGGCCGATTCGCTCGTCAAGTCCGATGCCCTTCGCGACCTCTTCGATGTTCGCGCCGGCGGCTTCGCAGATGACGGAGACGGCGTTGATGTAGGAAATTTTGAGTGCCAGAAATGAATTCGCGGCGTGCTTGATTAGCTCGGCGGAATTGATGTCAGTGAAAATGATCGGCGCGTTGAACGGCTCATAGACCTCGCGCATGGTGGCCACCGGGCGCTGCGAGGTGGTGCCCACCACGATGCGATCCGGTTTCATCAGGTCACCGACCGCGAAACCTTCCCGAAGGAATTCCGGATTGCTGATCACGTCAAAATCAACCTTGGCCTTGTTGTAGCGCTTGATCGTCTCGGCAACCTTTTCGCCGGTGTTCACCGGGACGGTGCTCTTGTCGACGATGATCTTGTAGCTGGTCATCGCTGAGGCGATTTCACGCGCGACTTTCTCGATGAAACTCAGATCCACCGAGCCGTCATCCTGAGGAGGGGTGGGAACTGCGATGAACACGACGTCGGATTCCGTAACTCCATCAGCAGTGCTCACGGTGAAACTCAGACGTCCCTCGTCGACGTTCTTTTTTACGAGTTCTTCCAGACCGGGTTCATAGATGGGAATTCCGCCCGCCTGAAGCATCTTGACCTTCTCGTCGTTGTTATCCACGCAGATAACCTGATGGCCCACTTCAGCAAAGCAGGCACCCGTGACCAATCCGACATATCCAGTTCCAATTATCGCAATTTTGGCAGCCATTTAAACGCTGCGGAGGTTGCCTTGCCGGTAGCAGAGGTTCAAGCACGCAGTATCAGAGCTGCGCGACATTCCGGAAGAACCTCAAGGGCAGGCGGTTTCGAGAGCCGGGTGCGGGGTCTTTCTGGCTCTAGGAAGACTCCGGGTTTTTTTCTATCAGGCGAATTCCCGGCTCTTCAAAGCCGATACGCTTCTCTCTGTAGAGCGCACCCAAGGCTTGCTTGAACGCCTTCTTGCTGGTGCCGAACAGATGGCGGATCTGTTCGGGCGGGCTCTTGTCGCCGACGTCGAGGAAGCCGCCACCGTTGCGCAGGGCTTCGATAATGTCTTCGGAAAGTGACGCCACGCGACCATAGCCGGTCTGGTCCAAGGTCAGGTCGATCTTCCCTTCGGGCCGAACCTTGCGGATATAGCCGTCGAGACTTTGACCGATCGCAACCGGAGTCGTGAGGTCCGACTTATAGAGCAGACCGATATGACACTGGTTGACGATGGCGTTGAAGCCGAGCGGCGTGCGGGCCGTGATGAGCAGCTTCACGGCCTCCCCGGTATCGTAAGGTGGCGGCGACCGGTCGATATGCCGCAACGTGCGCATGGAGGCGACGATTCTCCCGGTGCGCTCATCGAGCAGGACCGCCACGACCACCTTTTGTCCCACCTGCACCCGGCCGACCTGTTCGGCAAAGGGAAGGAGGAGATCCTTTATCAATCCCCAGTTCAGGAAGGCACCGATATTTGGGTTCAGACTCACGACTTCGAGGCACGCGAATTCGCCGACTTCTACCAAGGGGTTCTCCGTGGTCGCGATCAGGCGATCTTCCGAATCCAGATAAACGAAAACTTCGAACTCGTCCTCGACTCGCGCGTCACTCGGTACGTAGCGATTCGGGGTGAGAATCGGGCCGTGTTCTCCCCCGTCGAGCATCATCCCGAAGGAGGTCTCTTCCACTGCCCGCAAGGTGTTCCATTTTCCGATGTTCGCCATTCGCTTGCCGGAGACTAGCGGTTTGCCCCGGTGATCACCATCAGTTCCGCGATCTCAATTCCCGTTGAGACTGTTTACCGTCGCCGCGGTGATTCCTTTTTTTCTTCCGGGCGTGCGATGCCGGACATGCGATGAAATGTGGCCGGGATCGGAGCGGTGAAAGTCAGCTTTTCCCCGCTATAGGGGTGGGCGAAACTCAGCGTGCGGGAATGCAGCGCCAGTCGTTTGTTGTCCCGGATCTTCTTGCCGTATTTGGAATCGCCGACGATGGGCCAACCGCGGTCGGCCAGGTGGACGCGAATCTGATTCTTGCGACCGGTCAACAGCGTGATCTCCAGGAGGGCGCGATCGCCCACGGTTTTCACCAGCTTGTACTTCGTATGTGAAAGTTTGCCCTTCCGGGGATCGTCCGAGGAGTACACCCGCAGTGAGCTGCTCTCGACCAGACGGGAAGAGATGGTGTCCTCGGGCGGATCCGGATGGCCTTCCACAAATGCGAGGTAGACCTTTTCGACGTCGGTCCAGTTGCCTTGCAGGGTCTTCTTGGCTTCCTCCGATTTCGCAAAAACCAGCGCGCCGGAGGTGTCCCGGTCCAAGCGGTGCACAATGAACACCCGCTCGCGGGATTTGGAGTTTCCCTTCTTCACGTAATTCATCAGTGCTGCGTGAGCGGTACGCCCGGCGTCACGCCCCGTTCCCATGGTCAACAGGCCAGCCGCCTTGTTGACGACAATGATGTCCCGATCTTCGTGGAGAATGTCGAGACCGAGCGGACGATGTCTTCGGCTGATGGCACGCTTGGCTGGCACTCGCGGAGTTTCCCCATCGGAGCCGCGCTCGGCAAGCAGTGTTTGGTTTCCTTGGCAGATTGAACGCACAACACAGGCTCAATGTGGGTTCGGTTTGTGTGGCCGGCATCTGCGGGCAGCATTAGGTTCCGCAAATGATTTCCACCCATGTGCGACTTCTGATCACGGCAATCTCTGCGATTGCCTTCACCACCACGGCTGCCCCTCATGGCAATCTCCAACTGTTTCTCCTGGTGGGCCAATCCAATATGGCTGGACGCGGCAGGGTGACGGAAGCGGATCGCAGGTCACATCCGCGCGTACTGATGTTGACCAAGGACGATACGTGGGAGCCGGCTGTGTCCCCTGTTCACTTCGACAAGAAGGTTGCGGGTGTGGGATTGGGTCGGACGTTCGGGATCACGATTGCTGAGGGAGATCCGCAGGCGACGATTGGCTTGATTCCGTGTGCGGTTGGTGGTTCACCCATTTCAACTTGGGAACCGGGTGCTTATTACAAGGCGACCAAGAGTCATCCGTGGGATGACGCGATTCGACGCGCAAAGGTCGCTCTGAAGTCCGGAACTTTGAAAGGTATCCTGTGGCATCAGGGTGAATCTGATTCGAAATGGAATCTCGCGCCGCTCTATGAGAAAAAACTTCACGATCTGATCGCCCGGTTTCGCGCGGAGTTGAACGCGCCTGACGTCCCGTTCATTGCGGGACAGATGGGAGAATTCAAGGAACGTCCGTGGAGCGATCACAAGAAGCAGGTCGACCGCGTGCAGCGCGAGCTTTCCTCGAAGGTTTCGAATACCGCTTTTGTGAATTCCAACGGATTGGAGCACAAGGGTGACAAGGTGCATTTCAATGCCGCCGGTTTTCGCGAACTCGGTCGCCGGTATGCAGCCGCTTATCGCGAACTCACGGAAAACCCTTGAGCAAACCTATCGTCTGGCATCTCCGCTGCATCATCTGGATAAGCAAGATCCACCCTGCTGGTTTATCACGGGCGAAAATGATGATCTCAGCACCCGCGCCAATGAGTTTCGCAAGCGAATGACGGATTTGGGCATCCAGTCCGATCTCACCGTCATCAAAGGTGCGCCCCACCCGTTTACGGTCCGGCAAGTCTGGTTCGATAAGATGATTGAAACTGCGGGTGCTTTTTTGGAGGAACGTTGAAGTAGAAACTCGCCTGCGAACCGCTCCGGCTCGTCATCTCGATGGCTCGGGCACACAAAAGGCGCGGTGATCCCACGCCTTTTGCAAGTTGAAATGTAATTGTGGATCAGCCGACGATCCCACCGCTACTGAGGAAGATGCC
>JBLFYM010000192.1:0-10211 GCA_047608975.1 Limisphaerales bacterium
CGCGGGGGAAAATCCGCGGGCCGCATGCAGTTGCAATTCACCGACGCGGCCGAACTTCTCGAATGAAAATGCTCGATTTCACCGGTTCAACTGCCGATGAGATCGCGCAGTTCATCCTGCAGGCCCGGCTGGAGTTCAAGGCCTTCCGCCGGGTCGTCATTGAACCCGGCCTGACCCGTATCATTGACATCAACCGCAACGAGATCCGCTTTCCCGATATCAGCTACGGCAATGAATTGCTCAACACCGTCGTGAAGGAAGCCGGCGGATCGTTTAGTCCCACAACGCTCCACGACGAACCTCCCAATGATGCCAAGCGCAAGGAAGTGCGCTGCTCCGCCCGTTACGCCTGGGGGAATGATCGCATATGCTGAACCGCCACCCATAAGCACCGACTTTCCGAAGAATGCATAAACTGCTCATCGCCACCCGCAACGCCCACAAGGTCGCCGAGATCCAGACCCTGCTCGGGGAAGGATTTGAATGTCTTACGCTGGCTGCCTATCCCGACGTTCCAGATGCGATCGAGAACGGCGAAACCTTTGGCGACAACGCCGCGATCAAGGCGAACACCGTGGCTGAATGGCTGCGCGACAAGGATCTCGATCATCAGGTGGACTTCGTCCTGGCCGACGATTCCGGTCTCGAAGTTGATGCGTTGGACGGCGCGCCGGGCATTCACTCCGCACGTTTCGCGCAGGAAGATGAAGAGGCTGGCAACAGCTCGGATGCGGATAACAACGCCAAACTGCTCAGTCTGTTGGCTGACAAATCCGGCGAGGAAAAGTCAGCCCGCTTCCGTTGCGTGCTCGCGCTGGTGTCGATGACCGAGGCGGATCAAGGCCCGGCTTACTTCGAAGGTGCCAGCGAGGGACGCATTCAGGACGCCGCCGCCGGTGGCGCTGGTTTTGGATACGATCCGCTGTTCATCCCGGCCGGTCACGACCAGTCGTACGCGGAACTTGGCGAGGAGTTGAAAAATCAGATCAGTCACCGCTCCGGTGCCCTCAAACAACTCCGCGCTCACTTCGAGCGCGGTTAGCGGCCGCGGCGCGGGCCGGCGGGCGCGCGTCCGATCAGCGACGGAGGGCGACGTAGTGTTTGTCGCCACATTCAATGCGCAGATAGTTTCCGGACTTCTTCCAATAGCTGACCTTGGTGTCCTCTTCCGAAACCCGTTCGAAACCCGTGCGGGCGCTCATTCCGGTCTTCCTGCCCCAGATGATGGCTTCGCCTGTGGAATTGATGGCGGCCTGGCGATCAAACGCGCCGTTGATCAGGAGGTAGGGGCCAGCTTGCGGGATTTTTGGAATGTTCCGTTCCTTGCCGGCGGTGATTAACCGCCCGTCGGAGGTAAGCCAGATCATATGACCCGTGCCGCCGGTCACCGTGACGAACGGACCCTGTTCCTCCACGGCGGTTGTGAGATTCGGCTCGGTGTTCACACCGCTGCTGGTCTGGATATGAACGGCCGGCTGTCCGAGGTCGGTGAGGGTGGTAATGTAAAACGCACCGAGTGACACGTCGATGAACGGACGCCAATGCGAAGTCGGAGGGAGTGAAAATCCACCGTATCCCCAGCCCTGGATCGAGCCGTCTGCGAGGAGGGCGACGGTTCGGTTCGCGGCTGCGGAGATGGCGACACAGTTGGACAGATCCTCGGGCCCGGTGGCCTGACCGTTTTGATTTGCGCCCCAGCAGATGATCTTTCCGTCAAGCTGTAGCGCGACGGTGTGATTTGCTCCGGCGGCGACCATCATGCAGGGACCGAGATCCTCGGGCACTCTGCTTTGGCCCGCGAGATTGTCTCCCCAACACACGACACTCATGTCGTCGAGGAGGCCGACTGTGTGGTTGGCTCCGGCGGCGATGTCGATGAACTTCCGCGACACAAGGTGCGCTGGCACGGTGGTCTGCTTGCGGCTGTCGCTGCCCCAGCATTCGACCGTTCCGGTTTGTGCCAGCGGGTCTTTCAGACCGGATGTGAATCCTCCGCTACGATAGGCGAGCGAGTGTACCACGGGATAACGCCCGGGCTTCCACAGGCGAAAGAGGGTAAGCGGGTTGGCGGTTGAGAATTTCCAGCTTGGTTCCCAGCTCATCCAGGCGCTCATCGAATAGCTTCCGCGCCAGAACTGAGCATCGGGACCGGGCGAGATATCGGCCGCAGCGACAGTGAAGTTATGGGAGAGCACGACCTGTTTTTTGTCCACGACGGTGAAGGGCAGCGCATCGACGCTTCCCATCGAGGGGTGGGCCAATGAGGCAACGTAGTCGCCGGGCAGCATTTGGATTTCAGCCGGTGTGACTTTGGTTTCTGAGTCCCAGGTCAGTTGGGTGGCCGGTGTTCCGGCCGGGCCCGTGGCGATATGGAAGCCAGCGGGATCGGTCTCCAACTTCACCGTTCCGCGCCCGAAGCGGTAGTTGATGGTGAGCGTCTGGTCTTTGGCAATCTCGGCGTTGGTCGTCCAGGTTCCAAATTCTGGTGACGTGATGGTGATCTGGCTCGGGCCCGCTGAAACTCCCTTGGCGGTGTAAGGGGTGTCTCCTGCAACACCTCCGTCAATTGCCACGGAGGCACCGGTTGGATCGGAGGTGATGGCGATGGAACCCACCGCCGGTTGCAGGGTGATGGTGCCAAAATTCGTCCCGACTCCATAGGTGATGGTGAACGGTTTGCTGACGGTCTTCAGCGCCGGATGGTTGATCTCAAGGATGTGTTCCCCTGCTTCGAGCTTGTCCGTCTGCTGGGTGGGTGAACCGTCGATTTTCGCCACAATATTCGAGCGGGTGATGTGGGTGGGCACCAGGGAGAGATCCAAAGTGTAATTGGCGACCATTGCGCTGCGTGCCTCCATCTCCTCCATCGCAGCGTCGTTGCGGCCCGAGCGGATGCGTTCACTGACAAAGGTGTAGATCAGGGAGAGAACGACGAGAACTGCGACCCCAATCCCGATCTTGGCTCCCCAAGCCATCCCTTCGCGACGGGTGCTTGCCTGAGATTTCAGGGTTTCAAGAATCCAGTTCTGTTCGGTGTAGTCGGCCAGTTTCTGCGGGAACTCGGTGTCCAGCAGTCCCCTGATTTCAGTTGAGCGGAACGAGCGATCAATTTCAATTTTCAGCGGGCCGGGCTTCTTTCCCAGATCGGTGACTTCGCCGGTGCCAGCGTTTTCGCTGATGAACAGCACCTGGTCTGAAATGCCGATCATGACCGGCAGAATCATCGCCTTCTGCTGGATGGAAAGTTCGTCGTCTTCCAGTAGCGCCGAAGCTTTCTCGCGCCAACGGAACAGGCTTTCGCGCCCGGTGAATTCCGCAATGATCTGCGGCAGTTCACTGGCGAGTAATCGAGCTGCCACGATCGGATTGTCTTTGATCCACTTCTCCGACTCGAACGCTGCGGGTTCCCAGAAGTGGAAGCGCCAGTCGTGGGGCAGCTCGGCCGCGCCGCGAAGGGTGGAGCCGTCGTCACTGAACAGGTCGCCGTTAATTTCGTGGATGCGCCGGATCTGGTCAAAGACAATGGCGATTTCGGAGGCGGACAGTTCCTGTTTGCGGGATTTTCCCTTGAGGAGTTCACCCAGACCATCGGACACCGAAAGGCCTCCGGCGAACGCGGTCTCGAGTTCCTCGTCCACCTCGAAGTTATGTTTCCAATTGAAGCCGGCGCATTTCTTTTCGAGCTTTTCGGTGTAGATCAGTTTGACCTTTTCCGGTTCGCGGCAGAGCCAGAGGTAGTCTGCTGGGGAAAGCAGCGAGTTGGCGGGATTGGCTTCGACGCGCTCGCGGATCTCACGAACCGTCTGGCGCTCCAGCTGTTCCTTGTCCGTGGACAGAAGGGCGACACCCTGCGCGATGTCCATGTCGCTGCCGCTCAGCAATTGTGCGACGCGTGGTGAAAGCGCCCAGTCGGATAGGGGCCAGTATTCGGTCAGCTCGCCGACGACTTCGCCCGGATCACGTACGATAAGGTCCCATGCTTTGGCGCTGTCAAATGGGAGCTGCGTCTCGGTCATCCGAGGGAAATATTTCTGCCAGGCCTCTTTGCGTTCGCTGACCTCGGCAGCCTTGCTCGCAAGGCGCTGTAGTTCCTCAGTGTCGAAGTAAGGGCGGGCGTTGAGTCGGGCCGTGGCGTCCGGGTGAGGGTCAAAATGATCCTTCCAACCAGCGGGGAGCCCCGGGTGCTTTTCCTGCCGAACGCCCGGCACCTCAACGGGGGGCGGGATTTTTTTTGCTGCCCGTGCTTCGGCATCGTGCTTCGCCTTGATCGCGGCGGGCAGTTTCACATCCTGCGCGCATTCGGGGCAATTGATCGTCTTGCCGGCGAAGCCGAATCCCAAGGTCCACTCGTGCCCGCAGGAAGAACATTTCGTGGGAATGTCGACCTCGTTGTCCCCCAATGATGGGCCTGATGTGTCACGGGTGAGTCTCCAAAAATCCCAACCGATTGATTCAGTCAGTTTGCCGGTGTCGCGAGCATGTTGGATGATCGCATCGAGCTTATCCATCGTCTCGGCGTGATCTTGCTCGGTTGTGATCGTCCAAAGATCCGAGGGAAGCGAACTTTGCCATTCGCTTCGTGACTTCGTGAACTCGGATTCCATGCCCTCAATATCCTGCTGCAAGGCAGTCCATTCGTCGTCCGGGAGCCCCCTCGCAATCAGCTGCTCAGTGGCCTCAAATGCGCCGCGAATTCGGGAGGCAAAATAGCTCTCTTGCTCGACCAATTTAGTCTGCCAGCCGACGACTTGCGCGCATTGGCCCAGAACCTCGGCAAGTGGATCCGCCGGGATTGCGTCCGCGGTTCGGAGTTTTTCCAGCCCATCCTCGAGGTCTTTCGCGAATTTCTTTTGGGCGGAGATGTCGTCGAGTTCGGTAAGGCACTCGGCGCGAACGAGAAGCTCGGCGGCGCGGGCCTGAAGCAGCGCCGCTTTGAATGATACAATCGGGTCCATCGGTCGGTTTGAGGATCAACGGTTGGCCATCAGCTCATCGAGTTCAAAGATGGCGGCGGCGAGAAGTTTGCGGGTTTGGGGCACGTTCTGGACGATCTGAGGGCGTTCCTGTTCGGTCTTGCGGGGTTTGGTCGTCACTTCAGTCACCACCTTGACTTTCGCCTTGGGTCGGAAGGCCGCGGCGGCCCCTGTGGATTTTCCCGGTAATTCCGAAGCGGGTGCAGTGGCCTGCTTCTGCCGCTTCCGTTCGAGGTAACTCAGATTGTCGTCCATAGGTATTCGTGTTTCGGATGGTGCTCTGACCTGTGTCGCAGGGTGAAACGTGGGATAATAAAAACGCATACCCACACGGCTGGGACCATATACGACGGTCTTGCCATTGCAAAGGGTTTGGCGGCGAAGTCGGTAAGCCAGATCTCCGGCAGGGATGCTTGTATTGTGACCGCTCAGCCGAAGGTTTGACAGCACTTAGCCCGGGGCTGACATAGCGCTGGCCCGTTTGGCCGGAAGACCAAACGGGCCAGTGTTTTGAAATCAAGTGAAAGCGCCGGTGGGGAGCGGAACGTCCCGTCAGTTCGCGGCGGTGGCTTCAGCTGCGGGTTTCTCATCCGTCGAGCAACAACCTTCGTCGTCTCCGGATTGGATGGCCGCTTTGGCCTCGGCCAGGTGGCCCTTGCCAATGGAACAGCCGTTGAACACCTCGACCTTGTCGCCGTCAGGAAACGGCTTCGGTTTTGCGCCGAAATTGTATCGGAAATTCTTCCAGTTATCGCCGCTCTGGTAATTGGTGCCGAGCGCGCCACTGGGATCGTAGCCGCAGTGGACCATGCAGTTTTCGCAGCGGGAATCACGGGCCACGCCGTCAACCACGCCGTAGCTTTCCCAGTCCACCTTATCCAGCATCTCCTGGTAACCGTCGTAGTGTCCGTCGGTCATGAGGTAACAGGGTGCCTTCCAGCCGCGGATGTTCACGGTGGGAATGGCCCACGCCGTGCAGGTGAGCTCGCGTTTGCCGGACAGGAACTCCTGATAGACGGGCGTTCCAAAGATGGTGAACATTTTGCCCCACTCCTCGATGTCCGCGAATTTCTCGCGCGTCATTTCGCGGGTGAGGAAGAACTGCTTGGGATCTTTGCCGAGCCGCTTGACCATGTCTTCCTTGGCCGCGTCGTAATCGTAGCCCGGGGAGATGGTGTGTCCGTCGACGCCCATCCAGGAGAAGAACTTGAACATCTTCTCGATCTCCTCGACCTCGGTCTCCTTGTAGACGGTGGTGTTCGTGGCCACCTGATAGCCAAGAATCTTAGCCATCTTGATGGCCTCGACACATTCCTTGAAGACACCTTCACGTTCGACGATGAGATCATGGACGTACTCGGTGCCGTCGACGTGGACGTTCCAATACACCCATTCGCTCGGAGTGATCACCGGTCGGTCATCCTTTTTGCCCAGCCGGATTTTGTCCGCGTCCTTCTCAGAAATCAGATCCTTCTCGATCAGTTCCTTCAGCGTGGCTTCCTGCGCGGGGGTGTAGATGGAGGCGAGGTAGTCCTTCATCTTCTTGCGCATGAACATTCCGTTCGTGCAGATGTAGACAATACGTCCCTGTTCGCGGAGTCCCACGATCAATTCCTCGACCTTGGGATAGATCAACGGCTCGCCGCCGCAGATCGAAACCATGGGTGCATCGCACTCGATCGCGCTCGCCAGGCAAGCGTCCAAGGTCATCATGTCTTTGAGATTGGTGGAATACTCCCGAATTCGACCACAGCCGGTGCACGTCAAATTACAGGTATGAAGCGGTTCAAGCTGGAGCACCATGGCGAACCTGGGTGTCCGCTTGATTTTATGCTTGATGATGTGGCCGGCGATCTTGGCCGACAGAGCAAATGGGAAACGCATGATTTTTTATTGGTTTGATGCGATCAATCGGGGGGACTCCGTAGAGACGGTTGTTCGATTGGTGGAAGTCCCATCCTGCACCAGCCCGGGAATGAAACCCGGTAGCAGGAAGGTCGCGGGCGATATGCCCACGCTGTGGTTGATGCTGCTACAGCCGGATACGGACAACATTGCCGCGAGGCTAAACGTTGCCAAACAAACCCGATTCCACTTAAAACGCATCGCCGCAATGTGAAACAGATGGTGGAACTCAACGCAATCCCCAATTGGACATGGTTTAGAGCACAGAACCCGGGTGGTTCCCGCTTTGGAGTGCCGCTTTATTGCATGGTTACGCTGCTGTTGGTCGGGCTGAGTGGGGTTATTTCCGCCGCTCCGAATCTCAATGGTCCAGTTCCGAGTCTCGCTCCAGTTCCGAGTCTCGCTCCAGAATTCCGGCAATCCGCGCTGGTAAAACTGGAGCAAGTCCAGGCCGCGTTTGCCAAAGATCCTGAATCAACCACCAACGCGTGGCAGTTGGCCCGGGCATTTTTCGTGTTGGGTGAATTTGCAACCAACTCGACTGAGCGGGCGCAATTGGCTACCGACGGCATTGCCGTCTCGGCACGGCTGATTGATCGGGCGCCAATGATCGCGGAAGGGTGGTATTACCACGGTCTGAATTCAGGGCAACTAGCCCGCACCAAGATGCTGGGTGCGCTCCCAATTGTGCGCGATATGGAGCGGAGCTTCACGCGTTCGGTGGCACTTAACCCTCGCCTCGACCATGCCGGAGCCCATCGCTGCCTCGCGCTCCTCTACCGGGATGCGCCGGGTTGGCCGTTTAGCATTGGTAGTGGGAGAAAGGCCCGAACGCATCTGGAATCAGCCTTGAAACTGGCTCCTGAGTATCCGGAAAACGCGATTGTCCGCATGGAATCACGGATAAAGTGGCGCAATCGCGCCGGGCTGAAAGCTGATCTGGAGGCCTATAAAGCGATTCGGATCAAGGCGCGAAAGACCTTCACGGGAGAAGAATGGCGGGCCTACCGGCAGGATTGGGAGGAACGCTGGAAAAAAATCCAAGCGCGAGCGAAGAGCCAGTGGGGAGACGAGTAAATCGGTCAGAACCGACTGATCGGACCAATCCGTCCGCTCAAAATTGGCAAGCGCGTGGCCTTTCCTGAACAAGGTCTTCTGCTTTGACGCGCGGGTTGGCAATTCTGCTTTCCCGGTTTTCCAACTCCGACCGACCCGTTACAGTCCGGCGCATGGACAATGACGGTGTTGCGGAAATCCTCGATGAGATCGGGACTCTGCTGGAAATCAAAGGAGAGAATCCGTTCAAGACGCGGGCTTATCAGAACGGCTCGCGAACGATTGAGGGACTGACGGAACCGCTGGCGAAGATCATCGAGGAGGACCGACTCAAGGGTATCAAAGGCATTGGCAAGGCGTTACAGGAGAAGGTCACAACCCTGGCAACGACCGGTGGTCTGCCTTACTACGATGAGCTGAAGGCCTCGGTGCCGCCCGGACTGATTGAGATGTTGAAGATCTCGGGTCTGGGGCCCAAGAAGATCAAGGCCATCCACAGCGAACTTGGGATCGATACGGTCGCTGGATTGGAAACCGCGTGCAAGGAAGGACGGCTCGCCGCCCTCGCCGGCTTTGGGAAGAAGACTGAACTGAAAATTCTTGAGAGCCTTGATTTCCTGCGGAAGTTCGGCAGCAAGCATCGGATCGATGAAGCCCTGGCGGTGGCAGAGCCGATCCTCGAATCCCTGCGCAGCCATCCGGATGTGATCCGTTGCAGCATTGCCGGCAGTCTGCGTCGGTGGAAGGAGACCATCGGTGATGTCGATTTTCTGGTCTCCTCGACTGAACCCACAAACCTGATCGAGTTCTTTACCAACCAGCCGGGTATTCTCAGCGTGTTGGCCAAGGGCGAAACCAAGGCCAGTCTCAATCTTGAAGGAGGAATTCAGGCTGACTTGCGGGTGGTGGCCGACGGCGAATTCGCGTCAGCGCTGGCTTACTTCACCGGCAGCAAGGAGCACAATATTGTGATGCGGCAACGGGCGATTGAGCGTGGCTTGCGACTGAACGAATACGGTTTGTTCCGTTCGCAGGAGGAAACCCGCGATCCTGAGCTCCGGCTGGATTGCCGAACCGAGGAGGACATTTTCAAAGCCTTGGACCTGACCTACGTGCCGCCTGAACTGCGCGAAGACAAAGGCGAGATTGCGGCCGCAGAAAAGGGTGAACTACCCGAACTGCTCAGATGGACGGAACTCAAGGGCTCACTGCACAACCACTCGAACTGGAGTGATGGCAAGCAGACCTTGGCAGAGGTCGCCGCGCTGGCGGATGGATTGGGCTGCGCCTACTGGGCGATCACCGATCATTCCCGATCGAGTCATATTGCCAATGGCCTGGACGAAAAACGCATGGAGGCGCAGCTCGTGGCGATTGCCGAGGTCAATGCCAGCTACGAAAAAAACGGCAGTGACTTCCGGCTGCTCAGCGGCTCCGAGGTGGACATCCTGACGGGCGGCAAACTCGACTATGATGACGATCTGCTCGCCCAGTTGGATTGCGTGGTAGCCAGTATTCATCAGGGCTTCGGCGGAACTGAGGAAGAGATGAGCCGGCGTCTCATCCGCGCTGCCGAGAATCCCAACGTGCAAACCCTCGGTCATATCACGGGCCGTCTGCTCCTCACGCGTGACGCCTACAAGATCAACCAGCATGCTGTCATCGATGCCTGCGCAGAAACAGGCACCTGGATCGAACTCAATGCCAGCCCTTACCGCATGGATATGGATTGGCGACTCTGGCAGTACGCTCGCGAGAAAGGTGTTCGTTGCGTGATCAATTGTGACGCCCACAGCGCCGCCCATTTCGGATTCCTGCGTCTCGGTGCCGGCGTCGCGCGCAAAGGTTGGCTCACCAGGAAGGACGTGGTGAACACGATGACCCTCAAGCAACTCCGCGAGGCACTGGCCAGGAAGCGCAGTTGAACTTGAGGCGGCCTTTCAATTAACCGCAGAGAACGGTAAGTCTAACGGATTGGTGGGAATGGATTGCCTCGCTGGGTTAGCACCTTCGAAAGCAGGATTATCCGGTTCTTCCCTCTGCGCTCTCCACGGTTGAATCACTTCTGCTCGCCGACCGGTTTCACGACCGAGATCCGAATGATGATCGGCGTTCCTTCCCGGGGGATTGCCGCGGTTCGCACATACCAGCTGTCGTCCGCGTCCCGGTTGGGAAGCTGGCTGTTAAAGATCGCGCCGATGTCGGTCACCATCGCGATGATCGAACCTTCGATCTGCGCGATGAACGCCCCTTCCCAGACCACTGAACCGGTGAACG
>JBLFYM010000193.1:0-10088 GCA_047608975.1 Limisphaerales bacterium
TTCCTGCATCACACCGGGGGGGGGGGGGCCCCGGGCGGTAAATGCGTCCAAGAGATCTTTGTTCAGAGATTATGAGAAGAATCTCCAAGCCTCAAAACCTCGGGTCGCATTCAGATTGAAGCTTGGGTCTTGGAAATTCCCTGGAGTTTGAGTTTGGATTTCCCCTCACCTCTACCACACCAACGGCAACGTCCGCTTCTCCTTCGCACTGGCAAACGCGGTATCCACAATCTGTTGTCCCACGCGACTTACCGCCGGAGAAAGCGGCCCTTCCACCGCCCGATCATTCGCCAGGCAATCCAAAAAGTATTGAACCGGGTTTTCGAAGGGCGCTTTCACTTCATCCGCTGCCAGTTCTGAACCCTCGACGCAATCACGGGTTTGCACCCGCACAAAGTCATCGTAGTCGTAGTTGCTGATCGAGCCCTCGCTGCCCTTGATCACAAACCCGCACTTCGGCTGCGGTTGATGAGTCCAGGGATCGGTGAATGTTCCCCACCGGGTTTCAAATTTGGACAGACCTCGGGCATAGCGCGCAATCGTGATGCTGTGCTCATCTACCTCCAAGCCTTCCGGCTCATCCATCATGCACGACACCTCGGTCGGTTTCTCATCGCCGTGAAACCACGTTCCCAACGTGGTGCCGTAACCAAGATAATCCAGCAACGATCCCCCGCCCTGATTCGCCTGGTAGAACCAGCTGGCGTCTTTCTCATCCGCCGTCGGTTCCTTCTCCAGCTTATCCGCGCCGTGATACAGCGGCCCCCGATTGCCGTCGTAGAAATGCACCTCCTGCACATCGCCGATAACACCTTCCCGGATCAGGCGATGAGCCGTGATATGGCTGCGATACCAACGGAGCGGCCAATTGATGGCGAGCTGCTTGTCCGGCTGCATCGCCGCAACCATCCGATCCGCTTCCGCAACTGAAGCGGCAAAGGGTTTCTCCATCAGGATATGAACTCCGAACGGCGCGACCTTCTCCGTCCACTCCCCATGCCGGGCGGCGGCCGGACAAAGGATCACCACATCCGGCTTGGTCTTCTCCAGACATGCGCCGTGATCGGTGAAGACGTTCTCCGCCGCAATGCCGTGGTTGCGCGCGGCCTCAGCCATACGCTCCGGCTGCTCATCCGAGATCCCTACAATCTCAGCGTGCGGATGCTCCGCCGCCATCCGCAGCAGATCCCCCATGTGAAAGTGGTCGAAATTGATTCCGGCGATTTTCCAAATCTTGTCCATAAAACGACCAGAGCATACGGGGCACAGGCACATTGCCAAGTGTTGAACCGCAACCACGGCCCCGCAGAAGGGGGATTGCAAGCGGGGGGCGGCATGGCATGTGGACAGCAATTCTCATTTTGAGGAGAAGGACTGCTCAGGCTGGGTAAAACCGGCGCGGCCTCGGCTTGAATTTGACCCCGGACGACGAAGCCGTTCGCGCGGCGGCCGTTGGACTGGCCGTGAAAAATACCGACGGCGTCGTCACCATCAACAAATCCGACCTCACCGAACGACGACCGGGTCTGTCAGGAATGCCCGCCGGTCGGCACATGATGCTCGGCAAACGAGAGCTACGCGATCTCGTCGAATTCCTCGCGGGGCAGAAACAGAAGTAGGTTCTCCGACAATCCCGGTGGAGCGCTGCTTCCAAGTGGAGCGAACGATTGCGCGACAGCATCACGAAAATACCCCGGGAATCTCGAAAGCCTTGATCCTCCCCTACGTCACAACCGAAACGTCGATCAATCCACCGCGCGCTTAACGCGGCCAAGCTCCGTGCATGATGGGCTGGGAGGGAAGCATCTTCATATCGAGCACCACGTGTTTGATGCGCTCACGTTTCCAGGTGTAAGTGATGTGCACGCGGCCGTCTTTTGTCTGGATCACTGCGGGGTAGGAATACTCTCCGGGCTGGCTCTCAAGAACCGCGGCTGCGCGCCAGTTGTAGCCGTTGTGCGAGACCGCGACATTCAACGGTGAGCGCCCGCGGCCGGTGTGGTTGTAGACCAAAACGTGTTGCCCATTCTTCAGCGTCACGGCGTCGGTGCCGGAGTTCGGATTCGGCATATCAAGCAGCCGCATATCGCCCCAGGTCTTGCCCTGATCGCGGGATACGGATTGCCAGATGAGCTTCTGCTTACTGCGCCCCAGCGCCATGAGACTGCCGTCAGACATCGTCAAGATGCTGGGTTGGATGGCACCTACTGCGACGCCGTCATTGATCGCTCCACTTTTTTTCCACGACGCGAAATCGGTTGTGGATTCGAAATGCACGCGCCATCCCGTGGTCTCGGTGCTGGATCCACAAAGGAGGGTTCCATCTTCCAAGAGCACCGGCTTGTTCTTGATGGGACCGGCAATTCCATCGGGCAGAGTGATGCGATCAGACCAGGTGACGCCGCCATCAGCGCTCGTCCGATAGGCTCCCCACCATTGGCGAGGATCGAGACCGATCTTGTAGAAGAGCACAAGATCACCACCCGGGCGCTGAAACAGCACCGGGTTCCAGGTGGCGTAATCGGTATCCACACCGGCGTCGTTCTTCGCAATGCCTTTGTCGATCTCAGCAGGGGCGGTCCATTTGCCTTCCACCATCCGGGAAACCCAGATGCTGACATCCGGATTCTTTTCCCGCGTGCCACCAAACCAGGCCGCCACCAAACCTTTCGAACCCTCGGCGAGGGTGGATGCGTGACACTGTTTGAACGGGGCCTTGGTGAAGACGTATTCGGTCTTCACCACGCCGGATTGGGCGGCGCCAAGTTGGAACGGGACAAACAACGCCGCCGCAGCGGTCAAAAGGCGACTCAGTTTCATGGTCTGATTTTAGCTCGGAATTACAAAAATGTGGAGAGGTGATTGCGTAGTGAAAAACCCGGATGGAAGCCTCGATGTGCGAACGACACACCGGACTCAGCCCGAAGATTCCACGGCTGATCAGAACGGCAGACCGGCTTCGTCGGTCACCACCAGGCGCATGTTGTGAGCGCCGTCTTCGCGGGCGAATTCGTAGAAGACATGCCATTTTCCGTCGAGCGGCTGGGCGTCGATGTAGCGGATCGAGGTCGATGAGAAGGGGCTCACCAATGCCGGGCCATCGGGATTCAGATTCGTCCAGCTCTTCAGATCGTCCGAAACTGCGATGGCTGTCTTCTCTTCATAATTCTCCAGGTGGCTCGCGCTCCCGTCAAAGAAGGCATAGTACTTTCCATCCTTGCGAACGACTGAGTTGATCCGGCGGCAATACTTGTCCCAGCCGTCGCCTTCGGGCGCGAAGATCGTGCCGTGGTAATCCCAGTTGTCGAGATCGGTGGACGTCGCCAAGCCGGTGGCGGAGACGCATTGGCCGGTATTGTAGATATCCAACGAACTGTGCGCATCGTCGCCGGTTTTACCGGTGGGTAACGCAATGCTCAGGAACATGTGATAAACACCGTCAATTTCGGTAACCCAAGGATCCTTGACGCCTTCGAGTCCGAGCGGGGCGGCCTTGAAAATCACCTTCTGCTTCGCCGGGTCGAGTTCGCCCACAGTTGGTGCCGTGATCAGATTGGTGCACCAGCGACCGTCTTCCGCATCCACGTAGCTTGAGAAGTATCGCCACTGCCCATCTGGACCACGCCGGATGACGCTGCGTTCAATGGATGCTGTGTTGTACTGATCCTTGCGAATCGTGAGCACATCGTCCCACTGCTTGAGATCGGTTGAGCGACAGACACGAACCTCGCCACCGCGATCAGGCTGCACGCCGCGCGGACGCCGAATGCGATAGGTCAGATACCAGGCATTTTCCTCAGCGTCATGGTAAGCGCCCGGACAGCCGACCCAGTATCCTTTTTCGTCGCCGACCGGTTCGCGAACGATCTGTCCAGCCGCGAGAGCTTCATTGGTGATTTTCTCAATCATTCGGAGGCAGGTTCTAACGAAAAGGCTGCCCCTTGAGAACCCCGGATTTTGCGAGTTCATCGCTCATCCGGTATCGCGCCCAGTGCAGTGAGGTTGAGGCAATCCTTCTGGGTAGCTTCGAATGGCATTCGATGAAATTGAATCCGGTCGGATTCTGAACGACGCAGAGGACTTCGATTGCCAATCAACGCTCTGCGGCGCTCACGGTTGACGCAACTCAAGCCAGCCCATTGTTTTCGGATTCGTTTCTACCCAAGCAAATGTCGAGAAATCATTTTTGGGTCAATTTCTGCCACGTTGTAACTGAGTTGGTGGCAGGTGTCTGATTCCGATGTCGAATATTGTATCCACTGAGAAGGCGCACCAGAACTTCGTCGCCCGCTATGTGCAGCCTGGAGCTGCCATTTTTTCGTTTGAGTTCGCCTGAGTCTCCGACGCACCGGATTTCTCCAAAAATTAACCGCCGATTGTTTAACAAACGTCCACCGAACATGACTAAATTCCAGAACTCGAAAGTCTGTTAATGTCATCCTCATGATGCGTAAACTCGCCCGAACCATGGCAAGAAACCTGTCACCCGCCGCGCTGATTGCCGGCCTGCTCGCGCCCTTGGCGCTCAGTGCCGCCGACCCTGACGCAGCCAAACAACACGCGTTCTTTGACGCGAAGATTCATCCCCTCCTCGAAAAGCATTGCTACCGCTGTCACGGCGGCGAAAAGCGGATCAAAGGCGGGCTCCGGCTCACCAGCCGCAAAGGCCTGCTCGAAGGCGGCGATACGGGCCCGGCCTACGATGCGTCCAATCCGGAGAAGAGCCTGCTGCTCGACATGATTTCCTACCGGGACGGAGATCGTGAAATGCCCCCCAAAGGGAAGCTACCGCCAGCAGACATCGCCACCTTCAGGGAATGGGTGCAAATGGGTGCCCCCTACAATCCCTCGCGCGAGATCCAAGGTGAAGAACACGAGGAGTCATCCTTCACGAAAGTCAACGAGACGACGAAGAACTACTGGGCCTTCCGCCCGGTGGAACGCCCCGCCCCGCCCAAGGTCACGTCGCCGTCCTGGTCAGGGAACGCGATTGATGCCCTCATCTTCGACCGCCTGGCCAAGGCAGATCTCACCCCGAACCAGCCCGCGCCCCGTCAGCAACTCATCCGGCGCGCCTTCTACGATCTCATCGGCCTCCCCCCGACGCTCAAGGAAGTGCGGGCCTTTGAAGCAGACATATCTCCAAACGCATTTGAGAAGATCATCGACGATCTCCTGAAGCGACCGCAATACGGCGAAAAATGGGGACGCCATTGGCTGGACCTCGTTCGCTACGCCGAATCCAACGGTTACGAGCGGGACGGCTACAAACCCCACGTCTGGCGCTATCGCGACTACGTGATCAACGCCTTCAATAGCGACAAGCCCTACGACCGGTTTATTCGGGAGCAACTGGCCGGCGATGAAATCAAACCGTTCTCAGCGGAAGCCTACACCGCGACCGGCTATTTCCGGCTCGGGCTTTGGGATGACGAACCGGTGGATCGCCAGCAGGCCTACTACGACGGGCTGGATGACATTCTCTCGATCACCAGCCAGTCCATGCTGGGGCTTACGGTCGGCTGCGCGCGCTGCCACGATCACAAGATCGATCCCATTCCGCAGAAGGATTACTACAGCATGATCGCCTTCTTCAATAACGTGCGGCACTACGGCAGCCGCGGAGGCTCCACCGTACTCGATGCCTCGGTAAGAGCGCTCCTGCCCCCCGATCGCGCGGATGAAATGCACGCGACCATCAAGAGCATCACCAACGAAAAGAACGCGGCGGAAAAAATTCTTCGCCGAATCAACAAGCGAGCCAACGACCGGCTCGTGGCCGGGGAGAAGGATGACTACCGCTACGAACAAAATCGGATCCCGATTCTGCGCAAGTATCTCGGCGACTGGATCAAACAAAAGGACTTCGACCTCTACTCCAATGCGATGAAGCAGGTGAAGGAGCTACGGGGCCGCCTGGACAAGGGCACCAAGCTCGCCCTCGTCGTCACCGAAAACGGCACGGATGCTCCGCAGCAATATGTGCTCATCCGCGGCAACGTTCACGCCAAAGGCCCGGAAGTGGTTCCGGCATTCCTCTCAGTGCTTTCGCCGCCGAAGCCCAAACCCGCCAGCAATCCCTATGGCAAATCCACCGGTCGCCGCACGGCGCTCGCCCAGTGGATTGGCAGCAAGGCGAATCCTTTGACGGCCCGGGTAATGGTCAATCGGCTTTGGCAGCATCACTTCGGACGCGGCATCGTGAAATCCAGCGACAACTTCGGCCGGCTTGGCGAGCAGCCAACCCATCCAGAAGTCATCAACTGGCTCGCCGCTGAATTCATGCAGGGAGATTGGAAAATCAAACGCATGCACAAACTCATCATGCTCTCCCAGGCCTACCAGATGAGTTCTGCCGGACAGACCGCCGGGCTGGAGAAGGACCCCGCCAACAATCTCTTCTGGCGTTTCAATCTGCGACGTCTGACTGCCGAAGAGATTCGCGATTCAGCAATCCAGCTTACCGGAAAGCTCAACCTGAAGATGGCCGGCCCCAGCATCTACACGGATGTGCCGCAGGAAGTTCTGGCAACTGCCTCACGTCCAAGTGCCGCCTGGGGGACTTCATCTCCGACCGCGCGAAACCGGCGAAGTATTTATGTGGTCGTAAAGCGCTCGCTCAACGAACCCATTCTCAAGACCTTTGACATGGCGGATACGGACGGGCACTGCTCGGTTCGGTTTTCCAGCATCCTCCCAACGCAGTCGCTCACGATGTTGAACAGCAAATTCTTCAACGACATTGCGATCCAGTTTGCCCAACGCGTTCGCACCGAGGCTGGCAACGATCCCCGGAAGCAGGTCACGCTGGCACTTTCCGACACCTTCAAGCGGATGCCGACTCGCGCTGAAATTTCTCAAGGCGTAGAGCTGATGCAGAAAATGAAAACCTTTGGCACGGACCAGAACGAACGCGGGCACGACCCGTTGGAGCGCTTCTGCCTGATGGTATTGAATCTGAATGAATTTATTTTTGTGGACTGACCGAAAGAGCAACTGACATGAACACGGATAAACCTCGCAACACCTTCTGCGGCCAGACACGCCGCGAATTCCTTCATCAGGTCGGCGGCGGATTCACCTCCCTGGCCCTGACCGGATTGCTCGCCAAGGAAGGCTTCCTTGGCAGCCAGGCCCAGGCCGCCGATGGTCAGACCAAATGGGCGAGCCCGCTGGCAGAGAAGGCCCCGCATTTCACTCCTAAGGCAAAGCGCGTGATCTTCCTCTTCATGTATGGCGGCCCCAGCCACATGGACACGTTCGAATACAAACCGGACCTCTATCCGCTGGATGGCAAGACGATCGATGTGAAGACCTTCGGTCGTGGCGGTCACAAGAACACCGGTCGCGTCGTCGGCCCCAAGTGGGCTTTCAACCAGCATGGGCAATGCGGAAAGCATGTCTCCACGCTCTTCCCCAATGTCGCGAAGCACGTCGATGACATTGCGTTTCTGCACTCCATGACCGCTGATTCCCCCATCCACGGATCGGCGCTGCTCATGATGAACAGCGGCAGTATCATCAGCGGCAAACCCTCACTGGGTTCCTGGCTCAACTATGGGCTCGGCACGGCGAACGAGAATCTTCCCGGTTACGTCGTCATGCTCGACCGCAAAGGCGGCCCGATCAGCGGCGCGAAAAATTGGACCAGCGGTTACATGCCCGCGACGTTTGCCGGCACGGTTCTGCGCTCGCAGGGTTCACCCATTCTGGATCTCAAACACGCCTACGGCCTGAATCCACGCGAGCAACGGGCAATGCTCGACTCGATGAATGAATACAACGGCAGCCATCTCGCCAGCCGCGCCGGCAATTCCGATTTGGCGTCCCGCATCTCCAGCTATGAACTCGCCTTCAAAATGCAGACCGCCGCTCCCGAAGCGGTCGACGTCGATTCCGAACCTCAGCATGTGAAGGACCTCTACGGCTACGACAACGAACGCACCAACGACTTCGCCCGCAAGTGCATGATGGCGCGCCGACTCGCCGAACGCGGCGTTCGCTACATCCAGGTCTACTCCGGCGGCGCCCACACCGATGACAACTGGGACGCCCACAATGATCTGGAGAAGAATCACAACTATCACGCCGGGAATACCGACAAGCCCATCGCCGGTCTCCTCGAAGATCTGAAACAACGCGGTCTCCTCGACGAAACCCTCGTCGTCTGGGGCGGCGAATTCGGACGCCAACCCACGGCCGAGTACGCCAAGGGAACCGGTCGCGACCACAACGCCTATGGCTTCACCATGTGGATGGCCGGTGGCGGGATCAAAGGCGGCGTCTCCTACGGCAAGACTGACGAACTCGGCGCGGCCGCAGTTGAGAATCGCCTGCATGTCAGAAACCTGCACGCCACCGTTCTCAACCAGATGGGATTGAACCCCAACGACCTCAGCTACTTCTACGCCGGCCTCGATCAGAAACTCGTCGGCGTCGAAGGTGCGGAACCCATCCGGGAAATCATCGCCTGAGCCGGCACGGCAGAAGATCTGTCCAGTGAGATAAGCCGGAGGCTTTACAGCGATTAGCCGGGCGGTTGAGCGCAGCGACACCCCCGGTATCCCACCAAACAGAATCCCGGGGTATCGCTCGTGCCTCGCTCGACCCCGGCTAAGTGCTGTTAAAGCCTTCGGCTTAAGGAACGCGGAGCTGCGGAGGTATAGGAATGCTGCGAAGAGCCGCCTTAAAACAATTCCGGTTCTGCGACACTTTCGGTGGAACAGAGGACATTGGAAACCCAACGGCTGACCAAGTGAAAAGCTTCAAGCCGCAAGCGCCAAACTCCAAATAAGTTCCAAACTCCAAGCACCAATCAGGCCAGTAATCACGGTTTTCCGCGGAATTCGGCGTGTTCCAATGCAGTCGGCGGTAGCCCGTTGTTTACGACTGGAGATTGGAGTTTATGTGAGGCTTGAGTTTTGGAATTTGGAATTCCCCCAGAACCTGTCATGCCACTGGAAACGTCGAAGAACCACAATTCCTCGGTCGCCATTCCCTTGTCCAATTCCCCCAAACGAAAAAAGAGATTCGGTGGTTGAAGTTGATGTGTGAAGTGTCCGAGATTCAGTTGCGGTGAACTCTGTCATCTCCCGTGCCGAAATCCGTGACTTCATCGCGCAGTACCGCGATGTGATTGTTGTCGTCTTCACCGCGGCGGTGTCCCTCCTCGCAATCCAATACTTTGTGAAAGCGGGAGGACTGTCCGCGGCAATTCGACCGTTCTTACCTGATGGTTTAATTTCGCCCGAGTTGTTCGCATTGTGCGGCTGGAGTTTGGGCTGCGTGACTTTCTACCTCATCCTCCCGCTCATCGTCTGCCGCCTGATGCGCTGGTCGCCGACAGAATTCGGATTCAATATCCGAGGCCTGCGAGAGCACGGTCACATTTATGCCCTCTGCTTTCTGCCGATGGCCGCCCTGATCCTGCTGGTTTCCACCCAGCCCGATTTTCTGGCGGTATATCCGTTCTTCGCCAATCCCCCCAACACCCGCGAACTCCTCATCTGGGAATGCTGCTACGCCGCACAGTTTATCGGCCTGGAATTCTTTTTCCGCGGATTCCTCGTTCATGGACTCAAAACCAAACTGGGATCGGTCGCCGCCGTCCTCGTGATGCTCCTCCCTTACCTGATGATTCACTTTGGAAAACCGCTGCTGGAGAGCTGCGGTGCCCTGCTCGCCGGAGTCGCCCTGGGCTTTCTCTCCCTCCGCACCGGCAGCATTTCGGGCGGCGCGCTGCTCCACATCGCCGTCGCCTGGTCCATGGATACCGCCGCCTTGTGGCGGGAGGGCTGGTTTGCCCGCTTAATACCTTGAATTCACCCCGAATTCGGCCGACAGAGATCGCCAATTCGTTTTCCGCTTGCAACCGGGCCGCCGATTCGCACCCTTTGCGACCCGCCATTTCAGGCTCCTCTGAATGGCGGCTGATCTGAAGCCATGCTCAAAGCCGGAATTGTCGGACTGCCCAACGTGGGCAAATCCACCTTGTTCAACGCCCTGACCCGCACTCGCAATGCGGAGTCGGCCAACTATCCTTTCTGCACGATCGAACCGAACATCGGTGTGGTTGTCGTGCCTGACTC
>JBLFYM010000194.1:0-10053 GCA_047608975.1 Limisphaerales bacterium
TGACCCCGAGACCATGACCGCGTGAGGCGACGAAGTCCGTCAGCCCGTCACCGTTGACGTCCGCCTGTTGAATATTGGTTGCGCCCGGATGTCGGCCGGGCAGTTTGTGCTTCTTGAAGGGCTTGGTTGGATCAGCCCCCGCTTCCCACCAGGCAAACCACTCGCCTTGGCCGGACTTGTCGCTGGGCCCGCCTTTGGAACCCATGGAGATATCGGCGCGGCCATCGCCATTCACGTCGCCGAAGCCGAGATAATGACTCAGCCCGGGAGCGTCCTTGTCCGCGAATACATGCCGAATCCATTCCTTGGCCTGATGTGGTTTCTTCGGGACCTCCAACCAGACTGCCGAATTCTGATACGTGCCGACCGGTTGGCCGCTGTTGGCGATCAGATCCATCTTACCATCGCCATTGACGTCGCCTTTGAGCAGACCATGGACGCCGTTCACCAACTGATCGACGATCCGCGATTTCCATGGACCGGCGGTCGGATCTGCGGGGCATTCCAACCAGGCGATGCGCCCCGGTGAATAGCGCGCTCCGATGTAGTCCGGATCCCCATCGCCATCCACGTCAAAGAATTCACTGTGGATGAACCGGTTGCCGGGCGTCTTGTCGATCAGCACTTCCTTCCAGTCCGGAGCCACGAAGAGGATCGTCTTTCCGCCGCTGTTGCTGATGATGTCCGGCAGACTGTCACCGGTGAAATCGGCGGCCACCACGGTGGTATTCGCCAGGTTCTCGCGCACGACGTGTTTCTGCCACAAGGCCGCAGTGGAAGTTTGAACGAGCGCCAACGCGGCGACAATGGGGGTGAGGAGGAGGTGTTTCATTTTAAGATTCCGTTGAGTCGGCGGGCGGCGGTCAACACGCTGCTGACGAGCAAGGCGTGGGAGAATTCACCCTCATCGATTTTGCGCAACACCTCATCGAGTTCCAGAAACTCGAACTGGATGTCTTCGCTTTCATCCTGCGTCTGCTCGGCGACGACGCGGGCGCCGTGGGCCAGAAAGGTATAGATGCGATTGTCCTGCCGCGCCGGATTCGCAAAGACGGTCGGTAATTCTTCAAAGCGTTCTGCGGTACAACCCGTCTCTTCAAGCAGTTCGCGCTGGGCGGCGATCAGCGGCGAATCGTCCTCCGCCTCGATCACGCCACAGGGAATCTCGGTATGCACCAATCGCGAGCCGTGCCGATATTGGCGGGTGACCAGCAGCCGGTTGGCGTCGTCCAACGCCACAATGTGAACCCAGTTTGGAACCTCCATCACGTAGAACGGCTCCACCTTCAGCCCCTCGGCCGTGTGACAGGTGTCGGCCCGCATCGAAAGCCAGCGATCCTGGATCAGGTATCGTGATTCACTCACGCTCCATGGCTTCAGCTCGGGTTGGCTCGGCATCGCGGGAGCGTAGCGAGGGGAATGATCTCGGGGAAGTGCGTTTCGCTCAGACTGCACGCGCTTTACATCCGGGCGGTTCAGGTGTCTCGTCGAACCATCCCATGAGTATCCGCGAATTCATCGAGCAACATCCCATCTACGATGTCCATGAGCATCACATGCCGGACCCGTTTCTGAATCAGGATGTCGGCCTGCTCGATCTGCTCCGGCAAAGCTACGCGGGCTGGACGCAGGAAAGGCCTTACCCGCTGCCGTCCGAGGGACGCGAGGAGGATCCGATGCTCGGTGCTTCCGCAGAAACAAGCTGGGAAGAACTGGCTCCGTATCTCGAAGGCAGCGGCTCAAACCACTTCGTGCGGAATCTCGTTCACGGCCTCGACGAACTCTACGACTTGGGCGGCCACGGCATCACCCACGACAACTGGCGTGATCTTGATCGCGAAATCCGCGCCCGGCACCAAGACCCGAAATGGACGAATGAGGTCATGAAACGTGCCGGTGTCACTCACATCATTACCGACCCCTACGCTCAACCGTTGCTGAACGCGCGAACTGAGTTGGGTGATCACTACCATTCGGTGATGCGGATCAACGGTTTGGCGATGGGCTGGCATCCTGAATGTCGTGATCACAATGGCAACGGCACGGCATACTTTGCCGAGACCTTGGGAGTGAAGTGCGACAGCTTTGATGACTTCTGCACGCTCCTGAAAACCGCCGTCGAAACCCTGGGCGATCGCAATCAGGTGGCCTTGAAAAACGCCCTCGCCTACGACCGGGACATCCAGTTCGACGAACCGAACGAAGCCCGAGCGCGGGACGCCTGGCGGAACGCGAATGCCAGTCCCGCGGAGCAGAAGGCCTTCGGCGACTTCGTGGTCGATCGACTTTGCACCTTGGCTGGCGAACGCGATGTGCCCGTTCAGATGCACCTCGGCACTGCAATCATCCGTGGCTCGCATCCGCTGAAGGCGGCCGGCTTGATTGAACGCCATCCGCAGACCCGCTTCCTGTTGATGCATCTCGCCTATCCGTGGAGCACCGACCTGCTCGGCATGGCCTTCGTCTACCGCAACATCTGGATCGATCTCACCTGGTCGTTTCTGCTCAGCCCCAGTCATTTCAAGCGCGCGTTCCACGAGGCGATCGAAATTCTCCCCGACGAAAGTCGCATGATGTTGGGCGGCGACAATTGGCATGCGGAAGAATCCTTCTCAACATTTCGAACCGCGCGACAACTTGTCGCTGAAGTGCTCCAAGAGAAGATCGATCAAGGCTACTTCAAGCTCGGCGATGCGAAACGTTTGGCGGGTAAAATCTTGTTCAAGAACGCGGAAGCGTTCTTTTCGACAGCCTGAGATTTAACCCACAAGGCCGAGTCCAGTGAACCCCGGCCTGGCTCTCAGAAAAATCTTGGACCACCCGCATTTCGCTTGGGCCTTTACCCTGACCCTGCTTTTCATCCTGCCACAATACGGTGGCATCGCGCTGACACTGATGGGTGAACTGGGACCTGGTCGGTGACAGCATTGGCTACTGCTGCCAATTGACATCAACGGACCCCGTCACTTTCGCCCGCGTCAACCTCACGAGATCCGGCAGGTCGTAGTGTCGGAGAACGCCATGGACGGCGTTGACCAGCTGATCGTAGTGCTCCGGAGCGGAAACGACCTCGGTCCAGGATCGAATCATTTTCTCCAGGCTCACCTTATGAAAACGCTCCGGCACAAGCGCGGCCGCGTGCAATGCCGGGATGGCTGCTTCGCCGACGCCGATCAGTTCGATCTTTGCATCGCCGAAATGGCGCGCCCACGCAAGCGAATCAACAACCCGCATCCGAACAAAGGAATCGCCCATGAGATAGGCGGTCAGAATCTCCGCATTGTCGCGACCGAAGCGACCATACCCCCAGGTCCGTTTGTCGCGCGGAACATCGGTGAGCCCGATGCCACTCAACTCAGCGGACAACACACGGCGCCCCTCTTTGACAAGCGCCACCGGCACCTCATCGGCGGACATGCCATTGCCATGGAGATAGAGAACCTGCCCGGTGATCTTCCCCGCCGGCACATAGAGCTTCGCTGCCAGCGACAACCCGCCCGCACGATGGAGCATGATATTTTCGATCGTATAATCAGCGATCTGCTCAGAGCCCAAGGACTCGAACCTTCCGGAACCGATCCCATTGAACCCGATCGCCTGCCGAATGATCTTCCGTTTGTCATCATCAGAACTTGCCATCCATGTCTTGCGCCTGAGCGTGGCCAAGGCTGCAGACTTGTCGGCATTGATCTGGAAGACGGAGCGTTCACCCTTCATCAGCATCACCAGCCCCTGCGGTGAGCAGAAGAGTTGTTCTGGTGTCCATGCCGGCTCGCTGAGCGAGCGGAGGAATACGTCCGTCACTTTCACCGGCCATTCGGAGCGCGGCTTTTCCCAGATCAACTTTTCGCTGCCGATCAACCAGCGATGCATCCAACGGGCGACTGCCTCACGATGTTGAATGTAGTAACCATGCGGCGCATCCGCCTCGTTCAGCGCAACGCGTTCCGGATAGCCGAGATGGGAATAGAAACGGTTCGCCTGCACAAAAACTTCGCGGGTGCCACGGATATCAAAAGTGGAATCACGAGTGCCGGCGCAAATCAGAATCGGAACCGGCGCGCGCATCATCACGTAGTCGGCTTCGTCCATGCCGAAGGCCATCTGCCCGAAGATATTTTGCTCCGCATCCTGGGGGCCCTTCCCATCGATCAGACGTTGCAATGTGGTCAGGTAAGAACCGGGTGACGCCGCGACGATCCGATCATCGAGCGCCATCAGGTAGGAGGTCAAAGTGCCGCCGCCAGAATTCCCGGTACAACCGATCCTGTCAGCCCGGATGTCGACGCGACTCTGCAGGTAATCGATGGCACGCATGCCGTCCCAGATGCGATATTGGGCGACGTTCTCCCCGAGTAACATGCTGCCAATTCCCATCAACGTATGCTCGGTCGTGCAGAGATGCCGTACGCCCGGATGCGGCAATTCGAGTTTGCGCGGGATATCCAGGAAATAGGAATTCTCCAGTTCAGGATCGATGAGCTGATAACGTTCCCCCTGTCCGACCGGGTCATAACACAGCGCCGCCATCCCGTTCCGCGCAAACAGGATCGCCGCGCGCTGATATTGCCCCGCAGCTTTGCCGTCATGGCTGTGACCACAGGGAATGAGGATGGCCGGAAACGGCCCAATCGACTCCGGCAGATAGAGCGTCGCAGTGACATGATGTTGCGCCCGACTTTCGAAGATCACCTTTTCAATCCGGTATCCTTCTCCCTGCAACCGCCCGACCACGCGCGCATTCAGGGGATTACGATCCGGAAATCCGCCGATCTGTTGGAGAAAGAACGCGCGCCGTTCCGCCTGCCAACGTTTCAGATCCGCCCGCCCGTTCAGTTGCTCAAACGCCTCATTTCGTTTTGCCGTCAGACTCGAAAATCGAAGCTTCAACAACGCCCCAAGACCAGGCTCTGCGGAACGGCCAGAGACCGTGGCCGTCAAAAGAAGAGAAAGGAGAATCAGAGGTTTCATCGGCGCATCTGGAAAGCGTCAGTTTTTCATCGAGACACCGGGTTTGTATCACCGCCCTTCGTCGGCCGCGAGACCAGATCGAAACCCCACGATGCAACATTGACTCCCTCCCTTGGAAAAGTTGAAGCTCCGGACATCCCTGCATTGGCCAAAATGTTCTGCGATCAAGAATCGGAGAAACAGCAACGTCATTCTGCTGAGCAGGCTTGCACATGAAGTGCGAATGACATTTCCGAATACTCATTTTGATCATGGCAGAAACAAGCGCGCTTAAACCGAATACCTTCTTCGTTGAAGTGTCCGGATCCGGTATTCCCGAAGTGGATGGTCTCTTCGTCCCTTCAACCGCCCCGCCCGCCGAATCGGAATCAGGAACCGTATCCAGTCTCGGCTACTGGAACGGCAAGATGGCGTGGGATCGTGCCGATGGTAAGTCTGAACGGAGCCCTTCGCTCTCCTACTCCAACAGCTACAAATCCTGGCGAATCTGCCGCCTCGATGGGCACCTCGCCTACGAGATCACCGGCGAATATGAGATGCCGCCGACGGACCTTGAATGGAGCGTTTACAAGAAGGGCGTTGCCCCGGCCCCAAAAGTCGTGCTCTACCACTTTGACCCGCGACAGCCCTGTCCCAAGCCCAAGGTTGTTTTCGTCCTCGGCGGACCCGGCACGGGGAAAGGAACCATGTGTCAGCTCGCTGAGACCCAACTTGGCTGGACTCATCTGTCCATCGGAGAACTGCTCCGTGCCGCGCGTGAGACCGGCAGTCCGGACGCGACTGCGATCGACGAGTGCTTTACCGCCGGAAAGTTGGCACCCAACGGAATCGTTGTGAATCTGCTCAAGGGCGCGATGGAGAGAGCCATCAGAACAACCGGAAAGATCAACTTCCTGCTGGATGGATTTCCCCGCTCCCGGGACAACCTGGAGAGCTGGTATGAGATGATCGGTCGTGAAGCAGAACTCCCCAAAATGCTGTATTTGGAATGCCCCTACGAAGTGCTTGAGCAGCGCATCCTGGGCCGTGCCACCTTCACCGGTAGGAGTGACGACAATGTGGAGAGCATCAAGTTGAGGTACGACACTTTCAAGGCCGAGACTCTCCCCGCCGTCGAAATTTTTAAGAGCAAGAACAGGTGTGTTGAGATCGATACGAGCCAAAGCCGCCAAGCCGTCTACGCTCTCATCACTGAAAATCTCGCTGAGTACACCGACACAGAATTCGCCGCCAAACCGCTCACCGAGAAGTCTGAAATGCTGCTTGGCATGAGACCTTGGCCCAAGAAGAAGATTTGAGACGGATCTGAGATTGAGATCAGCAACCGCGGAAGCTTGGCAGGGTGGGAATTGCAGGTGAGTGGCGGCGGGCCATGCGGAGGGACGAGCTTGCGAGTCCGAAGGCGTGTGTTTGCACTGAAGATGAGGGTAACTATGGTTCCGTGTATTGCCACGTAGCAAGCGCACCTAAAAGCCGCCCAGCCGACACCTTTGGCTGGCATAACGCCACGGACTCGCAAGCTCATCCCTCCAGACGATAAACCACCCGCTTGGAATCGGGCCCCCCGGTAAACACCGAGCTATTGCGACGGTTGACATTGCCTAAGCCCTCCCATCAAATGCCGCGACAGTCGCGTCCCCAAATCCCAACTCCACATACCCCTATGAACAACGCCGGTTTTTCAAAAATCCTCGGGCTGATTCTTTTGGCCATCGCCTCTGGAGCAAGCTTCTACGTCGTCGACAATGTCTGGAAACCCAAGGTGGACGCCAACATGCGCCTCGCCTACATCGGCGGTGGTGCCGTGGCCGGATTTGCCGTGCTGTGCAAGATTTGTTCCTTCTTCACGGGTGGGGTAAGAGATCATCGAGGTCACGCCCGAAAGGCGTTGGATGCAGGTGATCCGGCATCGGCCTCAGAAGTGGTCTATCCACTTCTCCGTCGCTGTCTCGGAGATGATTCCGCATTCAGCGACGATATCTTTTCCTTGCTGGCAGAGGCTTACGAGATGGCGGAGGTTGAGGTGGATATCAACGGGCTTCGCGAAATCCATCAGCAGATGACGGAGATCACCCGCGAACACAGAACCGGTGACGGCCTGATCAAGGATCCCGAAGCCAGTGCCGCGTTCAACCGGCTAAATGCCAAGGCGGAAGGCGTTATCCAGTCCTATCCCCGACTCGGTTGAAGCTGCCTCGTTCTCTTGTCCGCCGTCGCCTAAGCGCAGATTCTTTCTACCTGCCTTCAGCCTTCCACTTCCTCATCAACGCGATGTTGTCGGCGATGAGCTGGTGGTGTTCAGCGGTGGAGCGAATCTTGATGGTGTGCAGGTAGATGGCCATATCGCTGTCGAACATCTTGGCCGACTCGGGTTTGCGGCCCTTGTCATCGGTCACCTTCATCCATTTGTTCAATCGCCCACGCATCTCTTTCAGCTTCTTCGCAGACTTCGGATTGTCAGCGAGGTTGTTGATTTCGTGAGGGTCGGCGCGGACGTCGTAGAGTTCCTCCGGTGGGCGAGTCTTGCGGAAGAGAAGTTTCTGGGTGTCGTTCAGCTTTCCGGCGGCGTTCCATTCACGCAGGGCGATGAGAATGCTCTTGGCATCCTTATAGGCGCAGGGTTGGAGGTAGGGGCGATCCGGAAGAAAATTGCGGATGTATTTGAAATCCCGGGTGCGGACGGAACGCATGTGATCGACGGTCTCGTCGCAACGATCGCGGGCGGCGAACACGGCCTGACGCGGTTGGTAATTCTTCGCGAGGATATCCTGGGCGTGCATGTAACCGGGAATCTTGATCCCCGCCGCCGCAAGTGAAATCGCGGCGATGTCGATATGTTCAACCAGGTCACCACGAACCGATCCGGCCTTGATCCCCGGGCCGGTGATAACGAGGGGAACGTGAAGTCCTTCATCATACATGAACTGTTTGCCGCGGCCGTGACTGATGCCGTGGTCAGTCATGAAAATGACGAGCGTGTTTTCAAAGACGCCCTCCTTTTTCAGGCGGGCAATCACTTCGCCGACCATCACGTCGGTCATGCGCACGGAATCGAGATAGGCCGCCCAGTCGCGGACGATGTCAGGATGCTTCGGATAGTAGGGTGCCAGTTTGACAGCGCTGTTCGGGGTGCGGTTTCCGAATTTGGCTTCGGTGGCGCTGGAGATTTTTTCCCAGCCCTTCTCGTCTTTGCCGCGGAGCTTGCCACCGGGTGTCTGGATCTGTGCGAAGAAGGGCTGGCCTTGCTTGCGCCCGGACCAGTCCGCGCCGTCGTACATCGATTTGTCCCACTCGAAATTGTAATCCGTCTTGCCGAGCCGCCCCTTCCGGTTCGGCCAACCGGTGATGGAGGTATGATAGCCGGCTGCCTGAAAGAGCTTCGGAACCAGCTGGATGTGCTTGGGCAGGTGGATCTTCTCCGTTCCGCGCCCACTGCGATGATGATGCGCACCAATACTGGTTTGGTACATGCCCGTGATAAAGGCCGAACGGCAGGTCGAGCAGACCGGAGCCGTAACGTACGCATTGGTGAACTTCACACCCTCCGACGCAAGCTTGTCGACATGCGGCGTCCGGATCGCCGTTTCTCCATAGCAGGAGAAGTTGGCGGACATATCGTCCGGAATGATCCAGACGATGTTGGGTCGTTGCTCTGCTGCCTGAATCACCAAGGCACCAAGGACACAAAGGAGAGTGAGAATCTGTTTCATAACTATATGGAAAGTGTGATTATCGTTTTTTGGACCGCGCGGGGAAGGGTTTTTCTGCGTCTGGACCAGGCGATTTGCTGCTCGGCGGTCAGGTCAGCGCAGACAATCCCCTGATCTTATATTCACACAGGTATCCTGGTGCGTTGAACCTCTGGCGAGCCGCTGGGATCGTTCGATTCGCGGGTTGCGCTTCGATTTGATCCAGTCTCGACAATGGTACCCCGACTCACGTCGGCTGCCACGAGGACGGACTGACCGGGCAATGGGTGGTTGCCCCGTGCTATCCCGGTGATACCGTTCACTCGTGATCACTTTGGACGATATCCGCACTGCCCGGCAGCGCATTCAGGGAGTGGCGATTCACACTCCCTTGCTCCGCGGACCTGGCTATTCGGGCGGGAGTCACCTGTTTTTCAAACCCGAAAACATGCAACCCATCGGGGCCTTCAAGTTGCGGGGCGCGTACAACAAGATTGCCTCCCTTTCAGAGTCCGAACGGGCGCGCGGCATCATCGCATTTTCCAGCGGCAACCATGCCCAGGGAGTCGCATTCGCCGCCCGCGCCATGGGGGTGTCGGCCACGATCGTCATGCCCGCCAGCGCGCCGGATTTAAAGATTCGCAATACGCAGGCGATGGGAGCCGAGACGGTGCTGGTGGATCAGGGCACGGAAAAGAACTGGCATGATGTGGCGTTCCGGATCGCCGAAGAACGAAACCTCGTGATGGTGCATCCCTTCAACGACGAAAAGATCGTGGCGGGCCAGGCCACCGTCGGGCTGGAGATTTTGGAGGATTTGCCGGACGTCGAAACGATCCTGGCACCGGTGGGAGGTGGCGGTCTGTTGAGCGGCGTCGCGGCGGCCATCAAACTGACCCGACCGGGGATCAGAGTGATGGGCGTGGAACCGGAATTTGCGGCCGATGCCCAGGCCAGTTTTCGTCAGGGTGCGATTGTGGAGTGGCCCGCAGAGAAGACCCGTCGCACGATTGCTGACGGTATGCGGGCTCCCCGGATCGGCGAGATCACCTTCGCGCACATCCGGGAATTCGCCGACGATATCATCACCGTTTCCGAGACCGAAATCCGCGACGCCATGCGCCGCATGATTCTGGAATCCCATCTCGTCCCTGAACCGAGTGGCGCGGTCACCTACGCCGCCTATCTGAACCGCCGGGATGAGCTGCCCAGGAGTGAAAAGACGGTCGCTATTATTAGTGGTGGCAACGTCGAAGCCGAGTTGCTCAGGGAGATTTTGGCCGAGCGGAATTGAGACCGAAATCATTCTCTTCGTCGGTCCAGCCGAGATCATCGACGAAGAGGATGATGATGATGGGTTATACGGCGCGAGGTTGAACCACAAAGGCACTAA
>JBLFYM010000195.1:0-9996 GCA_047608975.1 Limisphaerales bacterium
AAATCTGGATGGAAGGCGGTGAAGTGCCATGGGACATTCGGTCCCAGGTTTTCGCGAAACCAACTCGCCGCAGCCTGCAATTCTTCATCGCTGTCGTTTTCACCCGGTATCAACAATGTCGTCACCACGAACCAGACATCGGTTTCATGCCGCAGATACTTCAGCGTTTCCAACACGGGTGCCAATTGACCAAAGCAGACCTTGTGATAGAAGTCCTCGCTGAACGCCTTGAGATCAACATTCGCCGCATCCATATGCCGATAGAACTCCGGTCGCGCCAGGTCGGTGATGTAACCGGCCGTGACCGCCACCGTCTTCACCCCGACCTCGTGACAGGCCTCGGCAATATCGATCGCATACTCCGCAAAAATAACCGGATCGTTGTAGGTGAACGCGACGGATTTACAGCCGTGATCCAATGCCGCCCGGGCGATCGCCTCCGGGGAAGCCTGATCCATCAGGCGATCCATCTCCCGCGATTTGCTGATGTCCCAATTCTGGCAGAACTTGCAACCGAGATTGCATCCCGCCGTGCCGAACGAAAGCACGCTCGTTCCCGGATAGAAGTGGTTCAACGGTTTCTTCTCTATCGGGTCGATACAGAACCCACTGCTCCTCCCATACGTGGTGAGCACCATTTCCCCCCCCACGTTTTGACGCACGAAACAGAAGCCGCGCTGTCCCTCCCCCAGCTTGCAATCCCGCGGACACAACTCGCACTGGATACGTCCATCCCTGAGAGGTTTCCACCAACGGCCCGCGTGGGCTGGGGTTTGATTGCTCATGGTGTTTGTTCGTCAGAAATTGCCGCACGGCTCACGCACCGAACTTGTCGACCTGAAACCGTTCCAATCGCACTTCTTCAGCGGGATCAATTCCACCTTTCTGACAGGTCGCCGAATATTGTTTCTCGACCGTTTCCAAACCTTCCACATTGGGCAGCATCAACGCCCGCTTTCCCGTGGGCGTCGTGACAATGATTCCAAATCGTGAAGCATCAAAATCAGCCAGCGACTCCGCCGGTTCCGGTTCGTGGAGAACTGAAACCTCATAGCTCAGCTCAACCAGTTCATCCGCGCGAATCGGTTCGAAACGCGGATCTTGAAACGCGGATGACAACGCGAGGTTGCGCGTCTCCTGGATCACGTTCGCAAACTGCGGCTGAATCGTCCCCCGACATCCTCGCAAACGCCCGGCCCGCGTCCGGATCGTTACGAACACGCCCGCGCGCTGACTCAGAATCCCTTCCGGCTCAATCGGCTTTATCACCCGATCCAGCAGTCGGCATTCCACCGCATCACGGGCAATCTCGGGGAGAAGTTTGCCTTCGTCACTCATGAGCTTTCCCGATCGAACAACACGGCGACAGAGTAACCAACCCCAAACGGACCTTCATAGCTCATAAAATTCGCCCCCTCACTCTTCATGCCCACAGACGCACAGGCAATCAGCGTGGAACCCACGACATCCTCCGCCGCCACTTCCAACAGACTCGGATCGATCGAGGCAAGCCCGCCATAATCGCAGTCTTTGACGAGCCCGACAAAACACTCATCAAATTCTCGGGCACGAGGATGAAAGCCGGCCGGCCCCCCCTCAAGCAACGCGTGACTCATATCACCACTGGCGATCACCGCCGTCGTGCCGCCGGACTCATCTGCGCACTTTGCAAGCAAGGTTCCAAGATCCTCCAACATCCCTACTCCGGGATAATTCAAGCTGAGCAAGGTGGTGGCACCCTGCCAGCCGGCGCGGGCGAGAAAATAGCCGGGAACACTCGCGCCATGATCCAGCGCTTCATCTCGGATCCGCCAGGTCGGCAGAGCGTCCGTATGAATTCGATCAGCAAAATGCGAATCCACTGGCAAATCGATCCTGACGTCCGGGCAACGAAACCGCCCGAGGTCCCCGGCAATGCTCGCTTCTCCCCAGATTCCAAAAGAGTTATGGCGCCGCGGAGAGTGAGGGGAAATCAAGACCAACCGATCGGGATTCAGTGAAACCAAGCGGGCACTGATTTCCCTCATCGCCGCCACCGTGGAGGCCGCCTCCCGCTCCCGCCCCTGCCCGACCTCCGGAATCAAAACGGGGGCGTGTGGCATCAGCCCGGCAAAAACAATCCCCGCTTCTGGCGAAGAGCTATTCATCAGAAAGACCGGCTGCAAAGGACATTGCCAGACAGTTTACTCCCGTGCCATTTCGCCGTCCACGCTTGCATTCAAAATCGAAAACAGGCAAACCCTGCCGTGATGGCAGACGACTCGCCAATTATCATCGGCACCCGCGGCAGCGCGCTCGCGTTGGCACAGGCAAATATGATTCTCGCACAGTGCCGGGACGCGTTCCCGGACCAGGTGTTCGAAATCCAGATCATCAAGACCACCGGCGACAAACTGCAGACCGCCTCGCTCGCCAATCCGGACCAGGCCCTGGCCAAAGGCCTTTTCACCAAGGAACTCGAAGTCGCGCTGCTGGACGGTCGAGCTGATCTTGCCGTTCACAGTTTGAAAGATCTTCCGACCGAGCTTCCAGAAGGATTGAAACTCGGTGCCACCCCGGAACGGGAAGACGTCCGTGATGTCCTGATTTACCGGGCGAAAAGTTCCGCGCTCGGCGGCTTGGAACCGGCCGTCCAGGTGAAAGACTTGCCGGACGGAACAACCATTGGCAGCAGCAGCACCCGCAGAAAGGCACAGTTGCTAGAGCAACGTCCTGATCTGAACATCGTGGAGATTCGTGGAAACGTTCAGACCCGTCTCCGCAAGGTGGCCGCGCTGTCGGAACTCGCAGGAACCATGCTCGCCGCCGCCGGCCTGAAGCGCCTCGGCTACGAGATTCTGAGCGACGGTTCACTCACCGGCAAAGATGTCCCGGAAGACTTGCTCGCTGTCCAACTTTCGACGGAACAAATGCTCCCCGCAGTCGGACAGGCCGCGATTGGAATCGAGATTCGCGAGCACGACGCCCGCATCGACGCAATCTGCACGCGACTCAACCACCCCACCACACTCCATGCCGTCACCGCCGAGCGCGCATTCCTACGGGCATTCGGAGGTGGCTGCGCGACCCCCGTCGCCGCCTACGCGCAGCTTGATGGTGCCAGCGATCAACTGACGATGGATGTCGTCTCTTACGTCGACGATGGTCCCCGCCGAGCCAGCGGATCAGACCACGTCGACAACGCCTCCATCCTAGGCGCGAACCTGGCCGCTGAAGTCAGATAGCAGCGGGGCATTCGCAGGCGCACCAGCAGTCTTGGACTGCGGCTGTCCCCCGCCGCTTTCCGCTGCGCACCCTTACAGCAGAATGGGTGGATTGGGAAATCTGAGGCGTCATCCGCGAAATCCGCGGTCAACACCCGTTCCGTTCCTACGCGATTCCGAGTCCCAAACGATCACCCATGTGAGCGTAAAGCTCCCGATGCTCGCGACTGTGCTCCAGCAGATCTTCATCGAACGCAATCCGTCCCGGCTCGAACAAAAGCATCGTCGACGACCCCCCAAACTTAAAAAATCCCTTCTCCGCGCCTTTCCGCACCGCGCCCGCGTCGTAAGTATATTCGAAGCCGCCGACACAGGTCGCTCCAATCTCGAGCATCACAACCCGCCCAAATTCCTTGGACTGAATCTCACAGATCGCCCGCTTGTTCTCAGCCAGTATTCGAATGCGCTGACGTAGCGCGATCGGATTCACGGAGTAGAGCGGCCCCTTCACCATCTCCGTGGCCGTTGCGACCCCGGAGACTGGAAAATGGAAACGATGATAATCCGTAGGGCAAAGACGCGACAAAAGCATGCTTCCTTCCCGATAGCGCTTCGCCAACCGGGAATCCCCGAGCAGGTCCTCAAGCGAAAACGTCTGGCCCTTCACAAAAACTCCATCCATCTCCGCAATGTTCGCGAAACCGAGATGACGGCCGTCCGCCGGAAATACCGCGACGTCCTCCGCCCCACGAATCGGCCGGGCTTCCGACGTCAGCTTCCGAAAAAAGAATTCGTTAAAGGTCTGATACGTCTCCGAGTCAGCCGCGAACTCAGCCACATCCACGCCATAGTTTTCGATGAACGGTTGCACCTTTCCACGCGACTTGCGCCGATCCATGCGCCAGCCATACCAGCGTGAAAACGCCTGTCGTTTGACAAAGGCATGCAGAGCAAGCTGCCCCAAAGGATTTTCATAGACCCACCGGAGAAAGCCCTCCCCATAGATCTGCTCGGTCTCGATCTGGTCGGTGTAGCGATTGTAAAACTGAATCGGTTCGGAACTCATGCGCGCGGCGTGTGTACGCAACATGACTCATTTTGCCAACGATGCACCTAGGAAAAATCCCCCACCACCTCCAGTCGTGAACCAATCGCAGGTGGGTGGTGGAGTGCCCTGTGGAGGGACGAGCTTGCGAGTCCGAAGGCGGGTGTTTGCACTGAAGATGGGTGCCTGGGATTTCGTGTATTGCCACGTGGCAATCGCACGTCCAAGCCACCGAGCTAGCGCCTTTGGCGGGCACAACGCCACGGACTCACAAGCTCATCCCTCCAGACCCTAAAACACCCACTTGGAATCGCGCCCGCCAACACCCGCGCTCAATCGGGCTTCCTTGGGTATTTGGATACTTGGGTATTTCGTCATTCATAAATCCCCCCACACCCTCCATCATCCGCGCTCCCAGACAATGGGTACAGTTCGATGAGCCACCAGGATTCCTACTACAAAGAAAACGAGACCTATGCCCGGTTCCTCTCCGGCTGGGACCCGGCGTTCTACGGCAAATACGTCGATACCCTCGCCCCGGACTGGCCCAAGGGCTGCGCTCTGGATGTGGGTTGCGGCGTGGGCCAAGTGGTTCATCAGCTCGACAAAAAAGGAGTGGCAGCCCACGGCGTGGACGTCTCGCAACCCAATATCGAAAAAGCCCGCGAGATATCGGAACGGGTCCAGACGTATGACGGTAAAAAGCTTCCGTTCGAGGACGGTCATTTCGACAGCGTCGGCGCCCTGAACGTGCTGGAACATGTGGACGAACCCGAAGCCTTCATCGCTGATCTGATACGCGTCGCCAAACCCGGTGGCAAGATCGTGATCTCGAGTCCGAACTTCCTGCGCACCCTCGGCTACAGGGACTACCACTATCGAATGCGCGGCGTCGCCAACAAATTCGCCAATCTCAAGCGCCTCATTGCAAAACGATCGCAGATGAAATCTGATCCTGATTCCGTGCGCTTCGAACGCATGGAGCCGGTCATCCGCGAGAATTTCCAACCCGATGACGATGCCATCGTGGTGACGAACATGTTGGAGATGATGTTCTTCCTCCAACGAAACGGCTGCCACATCGAGCGCAACCAATGCACTGACCGGTACGTTCACGGGCTGGTGGACTTCTGCCTGAATCTCACGTTCACAAAATACATGATGTTCAATTCCTTCATCGTGGCGCGGAAGAACTGACGGACCTCCAAAGGACTGGCCCGATCTGTGGGCAGTTCACAGAACGCCATCCGGCACCGCGTCCCGGCGGTGAGTAAGACATTGCCGCCCTCCACAGCCCCCCCTATCTTCCGTCTCCTTGATAAACAGAACCGTCAGCACATTCTTCGTCCTCGGCATCTTCCTGTTACTCGCAGGTGGCTGCAAGCCCGGCACGTCGTCGGGTGGCGGAGCAGCCAAAGAACGCAAAACCACCGCCACGGTGGAGCAACGCAACATTTCCTTTTCCATCAGTGTTGCCGGCGAGATCGGCCCCGCGGAACAGATATCCGTGCGCCCGGAAGTAAACGGGCGAATCTCCGAACTGCCGGTCGACATCGGCGACAAAGTGAAGAAGGGCGACCTGCTCTTTTCCCTCGATGACAAGGATCTTCAGATCGAATTGGAAACCCGGAAAACCAGCATCTCCAGCGCCAATCTCGAGATTCAAAAGGCGAAGCAGGACATGGACGTCTCCGATCTTCAGGTCGAACACCAGCTTCGCGAGACGGCGTTGCTGAGAGTGAAACTGGAGCTCCAAAAAGCGAAAGACGATCACCGCCGAAACCAAATGCTCTTTGATGACAAACTCATCTCCAAGGAGTTCATGCAGTCAGCCACAACGATTCACGAACTCGCCCGCAACGCCGTCACTCAAGCCGAACGCAATCTCGAGCTGAGCACCGAACGAATCCGCAAGGCAACAAACCGCGCGACCACGAACTTTGAACTCGCGACCAACGCCGTTATGCAGGCGCAACGCACCTTGGAAATGACTGAGGACCGCCTCTCCAAGACCCGCATCGAGGCCCCCTTCGACAGCACCGTCCTCACCCGCCCCATCTCGGCGGTCGGCCAATCCGTCTCCGGCTCCGGCGGATTCAACAGCGGCACTGAGGTGCTCACCATCGCAAACCTCAGCGAAATGATCATCGACGCCCATGTGAACCAGGCCGACATCACCCGATTGACTCGGGGCATGGAGGTGGATATCGCAGTCGAGGCGGTCATTGGCCTCACCGTGAAAGGAAATGTCGAACGCATTGCCCCCAAAGCCACCATCCGAAACGGTATCAAAGGTTTCGGCGCCCGAATCCTACTCACCGAGATCGATCCCCGGATTCAGCCCGGGATGACCGCCAAGATTTCCATCCCGGTGGTGTCAGCTGAAAACGCCCTCTCCATTCCGTTGGCAGCCGTCTTCACTGAGCAGGCCGGCCGCCACGTCTACGTGGTCAAGGACGGCAAGTTTGAACAACGCGCCGTCAGCATCGGCGTTTCCGACTATCGCTTTGCGGAAGTCCTCTCCGGCTTGGAGAACGGCGAAATTGTCAGTCTCGAAATGCCGGGCGAAGACGCCGAGGTGAAGGAAATACCCACCAAGGAAACGAAATCCAAGTGATTCCTATCCCGCAGTCATCGCGCATCCATACCGGCACCAGGCCCTAACTTCCAAAATCGCAACTTCCCCCATGGCCATCCTCGAACTGCGCGACATCACCAAGGTCTACCGCCTCGGCGGCGAAGAGATCCGCGCGTTGGACGGCATTTCCATGGAGATCGGGGAAGGTGAATTCATGTCCATCATTGGACCGTCCGGAAGCGGGAAGTCGACTCTGATGCACATCCTCGGTTGCCTGGACTCCCCCTCCTCCGGGACTCTGACCTTGGACGGACAGATGATCCAGAACGCCACCGCCCGCGAACTCGCCACCGTGCGCAACCGCAAGATCGGCTTCGTATTTCAGTTCTTCAACCTCCTCCCCAAACTAAACGTCCTGCAGAACGTCGAACTCCCGATGATCTACAGCGGGATATCCGCCCGCGAACGACGCGAACGGTCCATGGACGCGCTGAAGATGGTGCAGCTCGAAGACCGCAGAAAACACCGGCCTTCCGAACTATCCGGCGGTCAGCAACAACGCGTCGCCATCGCCCGCGCCCTGGTCAACAACCCGCGCATCATCTTTGCCGACGAACCTACCGGGAACCTCGATTCACATACCGGCGAACTCATCCTCGATCTGTTCCACAATCTGCACGCCGAAGGACGCACCCTCGTCCTGGTCACCCACGATCCCAGCATCGCCGCCATCACGCCGCGCCGTGTGGAGATCCGCGACGGCAAGATCGCCAAGAACATCGATACCCGCCTGGCCGGATTGGAGAAATGAAACTCCAAGCTGGGATCAAACCGTCAATGCCCGGCCGCGACGTTGTGGCGGCGAGCGTGAGCGAGTGGATCTTGCGCGCCCGCAATCACCGGACACATCCGGAAGCAAAACCCGCCACCGAGTCTGACTGGGGCTTGAATATTGCCGCCTCTTTGAAGTTTGGATTTCGGAATTTGAGGCTTCCCACATGAATCTCTGGAACACCATCAACACCGGATTCAAAGAGATTCTGGCACACAAGTTCCGTTCCCTCCTCACGATGCTCGGGATCATCCTCGGCGTCTCCAGCCTCGTGGCCATGTCTGCGATGGTAAAAGGAATGGAAAACGGTCTGAAGGAATCCCTGGAAGAAGCCGGCGGCCTGAAGGCCATCCGCATCGAATACGAAGATGATCTGCCACTTCATCAAAGACATCTCTTCGATCAGGCGACCGGAGTGACGATGCACGACGTTTACGCGCTGCAGGAAAGCGCTCCCCTGGCAAAGAGAATCACGCCACTCATCGAAATCTGGGGCTTCCGTCGCGGCGCACTGGCGCGCTTCGGCGGGAAACGAACCCGCCCCTTCAAATTCGCCGGCACCTGGCCGGACATCCTCAGCATCGAACAACACGAAATCGCCCACGGACGGATGTTCAACGAAGTGGACGACGAGGAAGCCCGGAGCGTCTGCGTGATCGGTACCGAGATCCGCGACGACCTCTTTGGCTCACCGGAAAAGCTGGGCCGCGAAGAGATTCCCCTCGGGAAGACCATCGTCGTCAACAGCCAACCGCTCACCATCATCGGCATGTTCACCCACTACCAAAGCGAATCGTTCCGCAAAAAGAAGGAGGCACTGGCAATGGAAAACGCCGCGCTCGAAGCGGCCGGAAAGGAAAAGAAAGATCCCCGCCTGCGGGACGAGCTGATCTTCCGCCTCAAAAACAAATCCATCTACATCCCGTTGAACACCATGCTGCTCAAGTATCGCACTGACGTGAACGCCCGCGCCGGAGCGGACGCGCGGTTGACCACGCTCAAGATGGAAATCGACGACGTCGAGCACCTCGATACCGTTCTGCAACAGGCCCGCAACGTGTTGATGTTCACCCACAATGGAATTGAGGATTTCGCCTTCCGCACCCGTGAAGACGATGCGGGAGAAATCACGAAATCGATCGCGGACGCCCGCAGCAGTGGTGGCCTGATCGCCGCCATCAGCCTGCTTGTCGGCGGCATTGGGATCATGAACATCATGCTCGCGAGCATCTCCGAACGCGTGCGCGAAATCGGACTGCGCAAAGCCGTGGGAGCCACAACCCTGGACGTCTTCGTGCAAATCCTCGTCGAAAGCGCCGTCATCGCCATCCTCGGCGGTCTTCTGGGACTGCTCACCTCCATCGGCCTGATCGACATCCTCCGCAACGTGACCCCCGAAGCAAACGACCCCGTCATGACCTTCACCCCCATGGCAATCGCGTTCTCATGCAGCGTCAGCGTCGGAGTCGTGGCCGGCCTCTTCCCCGCGATCAAAGCCAGCCGCTTGCATCCGATTCAAGCGCTACGCTTCGGCTGAAACGGAGCCGATTGTCCCGCCAAGAGTGATCGCGGGCGGAATTGCAAAAACTCCAATCCTCAAAACGCCAACCATCAATCCGGTGGATAAACCAATCACCAGCTAAAGAAGAAGACCTTCAGAACACTGTCACCAACTGATCAGGTCCAGTCCGCCGATGTTCTCAAAGTGACCGTCGTTGGTCACCAACGGGAGTTCGTGCCGCATTGCCACGGCGGCGATCCAGATATCGTTTTGCGGAATGGGGCTGCGTCGTGAGTGCCCGGAATGCGGAAGTGAGCAACGATGATGTTGGTGTCCAGGAGGACGGCTTTACCACTCATGGGAATCGCTGATGTCCCGTCCGGCTTCGGCAACGGCGCGGGCGAAGTCTTCACCCTCCTCCACGTTGAGACAGCCCGAAGTTTTGCGAATGGCTTCGGCCTTGCTGCTCGCCTCGTCCAGATGACGGCTTTTGACGTGACTTTCCCACCAGTGGGAAAGCTCCTGAAGCTCGTGGGCCCGCAGCTTTTCGATAGCGGATTCGATTTCGATGACCGCACTCATGCGGGCAATCTAGCAGCTATTGTGCAGCCAAAGAAGAGACAGTTTCTTCCCTGCTTTCGCAGGAGCTTGGCAGGATGATATCGGCATTCGCTCGCTCAATTCGGCCGGGATCAATTCCGCCGCGCATGGCATCACCGATATCCTTTCGCCAACAATTGACCCTCGTTCACGTAATTGTAGAATGCGCTCATGGATGAGGGATTGAAGGAACCCCCAGCAGATGTGGCGGGCGAACACGACAATCGCGCAACGATT
>JBLFYM010000196.1:0-9966 GCA_047608975.1 Limisphaerales bacterium
CCTGATTCCCGCTGCGAGAATCGCTTTGGTGCAAGGTGGGGTGCGTCCGTGGGTGGAGCAGGGTTCCAAGGTGATGTAGATCGTTGCGCCGCGAGTGGAGTTTTCGCGAGTGTCGGCATCGCGGATTGCCTCGACTTCCGCGTGGGGACCGCCGGCGCGGTGATGCCAGCCGCTGCCGATTTCCTGGCCGGCTTGGACGATGACGGCGCCTACTGCGGGATTCGGCGATACGCGTCCGATGCCCTTGCGCGCGAGCGCAAGGGCTTTGCTCATCCAGAACTCATCGTTGGCTATGGATACGGTCACGCCGCAAAAACAATCATTCCCCGCAGTTGAAGTCGAGGCGATTGAACATTGTGTTCGGCAGTCGGGTTGCTTAATTAAAGGATTTCACACGTGGACCGTATGGCAGAACTCGAAGTGCAACGTAACTCGCCGAATCAGATGGATCATCTGCATGGCGCGTTCGTGTACTCCGTTCTGTTCCATCTCCTGCTCATGTTGGCGTGGGAACTCAACCGTCACTATGACCTGGTAAGTGCGTTGCGGATTGTAGAGACGCTTGATCCGACGCGGCTGGTGATCAAGGCCAAGAAGGAGAAGCCCAAGGAAATGTACATTCCGATCGAATTTGTGCAGGTCGATCCGGCAACAATGTCCGCGGATGATCCGAAGGATGCAAAAGCTTACTCTTCCATTTCTTCCGTGGCCGCGAGCGACAAGCCCAGCCCTACCAAATCGGAGCAACCGAAACTGGACGGTAAGAATCGAAATTCAGCTCTGCTGAAAGATGTCGCACGCGCGTCCAAGGGCGCGCCGCCGCCTAGCCGTCCGACGCCGCCGGCAAAGAAGGCAAAGAAGGCCAGCAAGGCTCCGGCCAAGCAGCCTCCAAAAAAAGAAGAACAACCGGATCGACCTGGCCCGAAGCGCCCGCCCAAACCGAGCGAGTTCGACCCCTTACCGAAGGCGCCGCTTATGGCGAAAGCCATTCCGGTTGAAAAGATGAAGCCGAAACCACAGCCGCTGCTGCCCTTGCCGGCCCGTCAGGTGGTGAGCGAACCGAACCGGACGGTTGCCAAAGCGGCGCCGATTACCCCTCCGAAAACGCGGCCCCGGCCGAAGTCCTTGGCGGAGGCTCGTCAGCGTCGTTCCCAGACGCAGTTGATCGTGGGGGAAAGCATGCGACGCGACGGCGGGACGAAGCGGGTCGGACGCGCTGCGTTGAACGTGGCCGGCACCTCCTTTGGTGCTTATGATCAGATGATTGTCGCCGTCATCCAGAGCAAGTGGCATCTCCTCATGGGGACGCGACCGACCTCGCGCGGGACTGTGCGACTCAAGTTCAAACATTGGTCGAACGGTCGGGTGACAGATATGGAAACGCTGTCGACGACGGTCGATGATTTCCAAACGACGATCTGCCAGATGTCGATTCAGAATTCCGCGCCGTTCCGACCTTGGCCGATAGATCTTCGCCGCCTGCATGAACAGGACTTTCGGGAGGTCACTTTCTCGTTCACCTACTAGGAACCGTGCGTGATCCGTTTTCCTATCTTGCCATCGGCGTGGCGCTGCTGTGTTACCTCGGTGCGCGGCTCGACCCGCTCCTGAGTTGGTTAGTCGGTGCGAACGTGACGGCGTTTGCGGCGTATGGCATCGACAAGTATCTCGCCAAGAAGAGGAAGCGAAGGATCAGCGAAGCGGATCTGTTTTTCTACACGCTGATTGGGGGAACGTTGGGGGCTTGGAGTGGCATGAAGTTCTTTCGGCACAAGACGCGGAAGGCCAGCTTTCGCAGGTCGTTCGGGATCATCGTCGGTGTGCAGGTGCTGTTGGTTGGGGGGTATGTCTGGTTCCGCTGGTTTCGGTGAACTGCGATGGGGAACACTACCGATGATGTTGCGGGCGATATGGGGCCGACCCTGTGGGGCTGATTTTTCGGCGGGCAAGATTTTGGAGAGGGATTCAGCGAGTGTCGTTTGTCCCCCCGCTTGGACTACGCTTTGGTGAGAATCCTTTTTCTTCGGGGCTTCGTTCATCCAGTTCAGGGGATTGAAGGGCTTGTGCTGGATTACGAATTCCATGACCTGACGGCTGGGGATGAGTATGAGATCGTCCGGGTCGGCGAAACGAAAGTTCGCAAAGATGAACACCATCCGGGCGCGGCGGCCTTCATTCTTTTTGCGTAGCCAGAGCGAATTACCTATTCTGGCCAGACCCGATGACCGAGAAATCGATCAACATTCTTCATATCGAAGACAACCCACTGGAAGCTGCGCTGATGCGTGAGTTGATCGATCTTTCACTGCCGGAACCGCATGAACTCAATTGGGTGAAGACGATGAAAGAAGGGCTCGATCATCTGGCTCGATCGAAACCTGATCTGATTCTCGCGGATCTTTCGCTCCCGGATGTCTCCGGAATCGACACCCTGCACGCTCTGGTTCCCCATGCACATGGGATTCCGGTGATCGTGCTGAGCGGTTACGACGACGAGAAGACCTCGATTCAGTCGCTACGTGCCGGGGCACAGGACTATCTCGTGAAAGGGGAGGTCAGCAGTCACCTGCTGCGACATGCAGTCCGATACGCGATCGAGCGAAAGCGTCTGGATACGGCGCTTTCGCGCTGAACGGCATCTGGTTGACGCGCTGCTCGAAAATATTCCGGACCGAGTCTTTTTCAAGGGTCGCAATAGTCGGTTCATGCGGGTGAACAGGCGATCCAGGTGGATATCGAAGACAATGGCAACGGTATCCCACCGGATAAGCTCAGTTGTATTTTTGATCCGTTCTTCACGACGAAACCAACCAGTCAGGTAAGGGGGCTTGGTTTGAGTGTGACAAAGAAGATCATCGAACTGCATCACGGTTCTATCGAAGTGAAAAATCGTTCTCCCCGCGGAGTTCAGGTTACCCTTAATCTTGCCGGCGAAACGGAGCCAGCATGAGTGATACCGCAACCGTTTCCAAAAGGAGTCGCCGGTCAGCGGGTTCACGAGTGGCGGGTATCTCTGCCTCGCCAAGCCCGTCAGCCGGGAACACCTGCTGAAGACGATCGACGAGGCTTGGGCGGAGCCCCTGCCTGAGGTGCTCGAGTGGTGTGTTTGTTTCCTAGGCCGACAGTTCTGCCTGCATGGCTTCGGCCAGTTCCACGGTTCGAGCCACTGCGACGCCCGGTGCCACCTTCTCCAATTCACCGTCCCGGCGTTTCAATTCGACGACGCCATTCGCGAGTGATTTTTCGCCGATCGCAACCCGCAATGGGATACCGATCAACTCTGAATCCTTGAATTTGAAGCCCGGTCGTTCGTTGCGGTCGTCGATGATGACGTCAAATCCACGTTCCTTCAGTTCGGTGTAAAATCCTTCGGCGAGTTTCATGGGTTCGCTGTCGGGTTCCACGTCCAACGGGGTGATACAGATCTGAAACGGAGCCACCGAGATGGGCCAGATTATGCCGAACTTGTCGTTTGACTGCTCGATTACGGCCTGGAGTGTGCGGGTTACGCCAATACCGTAGCAGCCCATGACACAGGGTAGTTCCTTGCCGTTCTCATCCAGGAAGAATGCCTTCAACGATTCGCTGTATTTTGTGCCCAGCTTGAACACGTGGCCCACTTCGATCCCGCGTTGGATTTGCAAGGGCTTGCCGGTGGTGGTGCATTCCTCGCCTGCGCGGACGGTGCGCAGGTCTTTCCATTTGATGTCACTGATATCGCGTTCGATATCCACATGGCGCAGGTGCTGTGCCTTTTCATTCGCGCCGGTCGTCATCCCCTTCGCGCCCCGCAGGACTTCATCTGCGTAGATTGCTGTGACCTTTGAGTTGCCGGCCACTCCGTTGACCGCGCCCAGACTTCCGGGATACGCGCCGAGCGCAGCAAAGATTTCGTCCGGGGTGGCTGGCCGCAGCGTGGTCGTGCCGACGAAGCCCATGAATTTTGCCTCGTTCAACTGGTCGTCACCGCGCAGGAGAATCAGCACAAGTTTGCCGTCCACGATGTAAACCAAGGTCTTGATCTGCGCGTGGGGGGCAACGTTAAAAGGTTCTTTGGCCAGTTTTTCGATGGTCTTGACCCCGAGAGTCTCAAACTTCTCAGGTGCCTCGCCGGTGCTCTCGGTTGGCGTGGCGATGAGCGGGCCCGCACTGGTCGCCTTCTCGATGTTGGCGGCGTAACCACCGGTTTCGCAATAGACCACATCATCCTCGCCGGCTTCGGCTGGAACCATGAATTCGTGCGAGAATTTCCCCCCGATCACACCGGAGTCGGCTTCGACCGGAAACGCCTTCAACCCGCAGCGTTTGAAGATTCGGCCGTAGGCGTCATACATCTTCTGGTAGCTGTCCGATGCGGCCTCGTCGGACACATCAAAGCTGTAGGCGTCCTTCATGATGAATTCCTTGGCGCGCATCAATCCGAACCGGGGACGGATCTCATCTCTGAACTTCGTCTGGATCTGGTAGAAGTTGCACGGCATCTGGCGGTAGGAATTGATCTCACCGGCGACGAGCGTGGTGATTACTTCCTCGTGGGTTGGACCGAGGACCCATTCCTTGTCCGCCCGGTCTTTCACCTTGAACAGAACGTCGCTGGCCGTCTCGTAGCGCTCGCTTTGTTTCCAGATATCCGTGGGCTGGAGTGCGGGCATCAGGACCTCCTGCGCGTCGGCGCGATTGAGTTCCTCGCGTACGATTTTTTCGATTCGTTGGAGGACGCGGACGCCCAGCGGGAGAAAGGTGTAAAGTCCGCCGGTGAGCTTGCGGGCCAGACCGGCGCGCAACAAAAGTTTGTGGGAAACGATTTCCGCGTCGGCGGGTGTTTCCTTCAGTGTGGGTATCAGTAGCTTTGACCAGCGCATTGCGCGCGTAGTTTGCCGATGAAGCGCAAGTGGGAAAGCAGAAACGGAGTTTTTATGCCGTTTGGATCTGCGGTGCCTGGGCAGGCGATTCTTCGCCCTATTTGACCGTATTGCAGAGCGGCGTCATTCCCTGGATGCGGACCTCCAGCTTGTCGCCGGATTCGATCGGGCCGACGCCGGAGGGCGTGCCAGTGAGAATCACGTCTCCCGGCAGCATTGTCATGTTGGTGGAGATGAAGGAAACGAGCTCGAAGCAGTCAAACACCAGTTGGCTGGTGTTTGAGTTCTGACGGAGTTGGCCGTTCTGAAACAGTTGGATCGACAGGCTGTGCGGGTCGATCTTTGTTTCAATGTAAGGTCCCAGGGGGGTGAAAGTGTCGAAGGATTTTGCGCGGGCGAACTGGCTCTCGGATTTTTGGATCGTCCGGTCGCTGATGTCCTGCGCGGCAGTGTAGCCGAAGATGTAGCGGGCGGCGGCCTTGGAGGTCACGTTACGCATTCGACGCCCGATGATGATCGCCAGCTCGGCTTCGAAATGGGTCTCGTGCTTCTCAAAAGGGATATCCACCTTACCACCGTCAGGAAGAAGACTGGTGGGGGCTTTCAGCCAGAAGAGGGGCTGTTTGGGGAGTTCCTTCCCTGTTTCGCGGGCGTGATCCGCATAATTGAGGCCGACTGCGATCACCTTGGAGGGCGCGACCGGAGTCAGGGTTTTGATGCCTTTACGAGGGAGGGGGCGCTTGCCAAATGAGGGAGAGCCGAAGACCTCCCCGTTCAACTTGAACAATTCCCCGTCCACCACCTTCGCGTAGAAGATGTCGTCGCCTTTTTGAAATCGACCGATGGCTGCCATTGTTGGGGAGCTTGTAGCATCGGCAAAAGCGCTCCCGCAAGATAAAATCGGCTAATCAACCAGCAATTTGCGGAAAATCAACAATTAATTACTGGTGCTCGAAAAGTAGAGCGCATCTTCATCCTACACGGACGTTTGTAGTAATCGGCCGGTTTCCTTGTCGGATAGTTGGGCATGGGGGGGGCGACCAGAGCTGATCGAGGTTTTGAGCCCCTCCGTTTCTGAGTCCGTGACCTCAAAGTGGGGAATCAATAGGCTACAAGGTGGCAGGTCAGGCCATGGTGGAGGGAGCCCGGAGAGCGACCGGAACCATGGCCTGACTGGCGGTCGCAAAACGAAGCGACAAAAATGAAAAATACCAATCCATCGGCAGGGCAGTCCCAGACCACCGGCAAGAAACGACGGTTTCTTTCGGCAGAGAAAAAGTTCCAGATCTACCTCGAAGCTCAAAGGCCGGTGAAATATCGGTCTCAACCGGCGGCACGTCATCGCCTTTCACAATCGGGAGCACTGCCTTTTACAATGATTCAGGTTCGCGTTTACAATTGTGTCTAGAGTCCTTGGATTTCGATGGAGGAGGCACTCCGGCCACAAAAAAAGAGCGCCCGAATGGGGCGCTCCTGGAATTGCTATGGATTGCGTTCAATGGATGTAGAACATCTCGTTCGCCATCATCATCGAGTGGGCGAGCTTTTCCCATCTGATGAGCGGCGCGCGGGACTTGAATACGCCACCGGTCATCTTTGCGTTCTGTTGTTTCTCCAGAAACATAATCTTTTTTTGGTCGGATTGTTTCGCAAGGCTATTATTCTGGGCCATGCCCTTTTTCTGATTGGCGACCTTTTCTTTGTTCCGAAGCCCGACCGTCACAACATCATCCGGGGAGTCGTTGATAAACTGAATGGCCACCATGCGTTCTGCGGAGGTCGGGGTGCGTTGGTAGATTCGTTCGAAGAGGAAATCCAGTCGCTCGTTGTAGGTGGCCATATTTCTGAATTTTCGCATGTCACAGAGACTCTTCACCTGCTCGACGACGAAGGGACTGTTCATCATGAAGAGCGATTGCAAGGGCACGGTCGTCTGCTGACGGGTGCCGGTGGCAACATCCGGATTGGCGAAGTCGAAGTGAAACATGGTTTCTTCCAGACTGTTGCGATCGACTTTGGCGTAGATGGAGCGGCGTGGGATGACGAGACTGACCGGTTTCCCATATAGCCGATTCTCCAACCTCTCACCGATGTGCAGAATCGAATCGCGAATGGCCTCGAATTCGAGGCGCTTCACATTCTGTTTCCAGAACAGCTTGTTGTGAGGGTCCTTCGAAGCATTCCGCGGATCGTAGGCGCTCGCCTGCTTGTAGGTACTGGAGGTCATGATCAGCCGGTGGAGCTTCTTGATCGACCAGCCGCTCTCCATGAAGGAGATGGCGAGGTAGTCGATTAGGTCCTGATTTGCCGGGTCGTCTGATTGCACACCGAGGTCGTCGGGGGAGGGGATGAACGCTGCGTCAAAGTGGTGCTTCCAGATTCGGTTGACCATGACCCGGGCAGTCAGCGGATTGTTTTTGTTGGCGATATCTCTGGCCAGTTGAAGGCGTCCGCTACCCTCCTTGTAAGGCTTCGGATTTACCGACTTGAGAATCTCAAGGAAGCCACGGGGAGCGATTTTGCCGGGGCTTTTGGAATCGCCCAGGTTGAAGATTGGATAGTCCCTCGGTTTTTTGACGTCCTCAACGATATGGGTGCGGACTGGCGCGCCCGCGTGAACATTGTTGAGCGCGGAGATGAGGCGTTTGTTCTTTCCGTAGTCGCGCTGGATCTGCCGTTGCTTGTCCCGGTCGATGTTGCGCCGTTTGCGTTCTTTGCTGCTGAGTTTCATCAGCGCATCAAGTCGTTCGTGTTCCTGCATCATGGGCTGGAGCTTGGCGAAATAGTCTTTGGTGTACCGATTGCCGGCGTCCTTGATGATGGGTTCCTTGAAATCCTTTCGCTCGCTGACGTTGGCGAAGATGCCATACCAGGAGTAGTAGTCCTTGGTCGGAATGGGATCGAATTTGTGATCGTGACAGCGGGCACAGGAAACGGTGAGACCGAGGAACGCCTTGGCGGTGGTGTCGATCCGGTCATCAATGATTTCATGTCGATTGTTGCCGAAGCGCTGTCCGAGGGTGATGAACCCAAGCGCTGGTAGCGCCGCAGTCCGATTGCCACGAACTTTGAGCCCGCCAATGTCCGCCGCGAGTTGTTCCTTGATGAATTCGTCGTAAGGTTTGTCATCGTTGAACGCTTTGATCACGTAGTCGCGGTAGGTGTAGGCGTAGTCGTAGTTGCGAACGTCCCGTTGGTTGTTCACCTGTCCCTTGGTGTCAGAGTAACGGGCGACATCCAGCCAGTGGCGGGCCCAGCGCTCACCATAGCGGGCGGAGCCGAGCAGTTCGTCCAGCATCACTCCATACCAATCACCCTTCCGGCTCACATAATCTTCAAGTTGATTCTCCGTGGGTGGCAACCCGACGAGGTCAAAGAACGCGCGCCGAATCAAGGTGCGTCGATCGGCGCTGGGGGAAGGCTTGATGCCTTCGTCGCGGAGTTTCTTCTGCACGAGTTTGTCGATGGGATTCCACGCCCCCCGAACAGTGGGGAGGTTTGGCTTCCGCGGAGCTTTGAACGACCAGTGGTTCTTGCGGTCCGCCATCGCCTGTTTGCCGGTCTTCACAGTGCCGGTTCGCGGATCGGGCGCACCCATGCGAATCCATTGCTCAAAATTAGCGATCACCTTGTCGTCCAATTTGGCGTTGGGCGGCATCTCCACGTCGGCATCCCGATATGTCAGGGCGCGATAAAGCAGGCTGGACTTGGGATTGCCGGGGACGATTGCGGGCCCACTGTCGCCGCCTTCTAGTAACCCCTTTTTCGAGTCGAGGGTGAGGCCGCCTTTCACCTTCTCTGCCGCGCTGTGACACTTGTAGCAGTTGTTGTTCAGGACCGGGCGGATCTTGGTCTCGAAAAAATTCAGGTGGTCTTTGCTCAAGGAGGCGGCGTTGGCACCGAGGGCGCACACCGCTCCGCCCACGAGGAGGAACCGGGTCAGAGTTTTCATACGGGTTGTGAGGACTGCTGCAGATTCAGGCGACGAGTTTCTTCATGATGTTTCCGAAGTTGTCGGTCAGGCGGAAATCACGGCCGTTGTAACGGTAGGTGAGGCCTTTGTGATTGAAGCCCATGAGGGCAAGGAGCGTGGCGTGAAGGTCGTGGATGTGAACGCGGTCCTCGACTGACTTGACGCCGAATTCATCGGTGGCGCCGTAGTTCTGACCGCCTTTGACGCCGCCGCCGGCAAGCCACATGGAGAAGGCTTTCGAGTTGTGATCGCGACCCTGCTGGGAGCCGAGGTTCTGCGAGCTGGGCGTGCGGCCGAACTCGCCGCCCCACATGACGACGGTGCTGTCGAACAGGCCGCGTTGCTTGAGATCCGTGATGAACGCCGCGATCGGGCCATCCACTTCTGCCGCCTTGCGCTTGAGATTGGTCGCCAGGTTGGTGTGGTGATCCCAGCCGCCGGCCCAGATCTGAACGCAACGTACGCCGCGCTCGATGAGGCGGCGGGCGAGCAGCAGGTTGCGACCTTGGGAGGTGTTTCCGTAGGCCTCGCGAACCTTGGCCGGTTCCTTGCTCAGATCAAACGCGTCGGTGGCTTCCGTCTGCATCTTGAAGGCCATTTCGTAGGAGGCGATCTGGGCTTCGAGCCGCTCGTCCTTCTTGAGCCGGTAGCTGTGCATACTGTTCATCATGTGAACGAGATCGAGTTGACGGCGTTGCTCTGACCTTTGTTTCTTGGGATCATCCGCACCGTAAGGGCTGCGGATGTGGCGGACCATGTCCTCGACGCGGGAAGAGGCGGTGTTGATGCTGGTGCCTTGGTAGACGCCGGGGAGAAATGCGGATTGCCAGTTTGAACTGTCGGGATTACCGCCGGCACGTAGTGAAATGAATCCGGGCAGATTCTGGTTCAAGGTGCCGAGACCGTAGAGCATCCAGGAACCCCAACTCGGTTTGGGCAGGCGGAGTGATCCGGTGTTCATCATGATCGAGGCGACCTGATGTGAGGGAATCTCGGTGTACATCGAATTGACAACGGCCAGGTCATCAATCCACCCCTTCAGCTTCGGCCAGACTTCGCTGACGTGCACGCCTGCCTGACCTTCCTTCTTGAATTCAAACGGACTGCCCATTGCCTGCCGGGTCTTACTGC
>JBLFYM010000197.1:0-9928 GCA_047608975.1 Limisphaerales bacterium
TCGGGCGACGTCGGATCTGCGAAGACTTCGCCTGCAACTGAGATGCTGGCCAAGTCTCAGGAGATCGGCGCGACCTGAAGATCGCGCGCCGTCATGAGCGATCCCAAGGCGCCTCCGACTCCCCGCAAGGAGCGGGCACCCGACTTCCTCTTTGCCCCAAATAGATCCCGATGTTCGGCAAAGATTGCGTTCACGTAGTTTTTCGATCCCAGCACCAATCCATCCGCCATATACCGCACGCGCAATCGCAGCACCTGCCCCGCACTCAAAGCAACACCCCGTTCCAATTCCTTCAAAATCGTCACCCTATCCAGCGCTACCTTGCCGGAATGATTCGAATCCGCTGATGTGATCAGAAGCGCCTCCCGATACTCAGTCGACACTTTTGCCCACTTGTTCAATTTGTGAAATCCGAGGATCCCGTATCGGGCGAGCTGCTTGCCCGCAACTGCTTCAGCATAGCCACAGAATCGGTAATCCTTGGGATCTTCCACCAACCCCGCGCGGATTGGATTCAGATCGATATACATCGCCACAGCCTTTACACACTCGGGCTCATCTTCCACCAGAACGCTTTTGAACCGCTCAGCCCAAAGCGTCCCAAATCGATTGGTCTGCTTGTTATACCATTTGGAAAAGCGTTGCTTCACCTCCTTCATGAAGTTCGAAACGTCCCCCATGCGCCCAAGCAAAGACTCCCTCACATCCTTCGGCACCACGCCATGTAACTCGTAATGCTTGGCCATCATCTGAACCAAAGGACTTTTTGCTTCATAAAACTTCCGGACCTTCTTCAACAGCGCCTCATCCGACATGGCAATCGAATCCGGAACGCGAACCAACACATGAAAATGATTACTCATCACGCAATAAGTGACGATTTCAACCCCGCAGAACTCCGCATATTCCCACAACAGCTGCCGTAAACGTTCCTTCTCCAAGTCATGCAACAACAACTGCCCACCGACAACCCGGGCAATGCAGTGATACACCGCGTTGCTCCCCTCAATCTTCACTTCCGAACCTATACCCGCACGGTAAATTCACAGTTCGCCGAGATTAACAATTATGTGCCTGTCCCTTTAATTTCTTTCTATTTCGCCGGTGTCCATTTACTTCTGTCCCACCATACTAGGCAATTCGTTCTTTCCTGCTTTCTTTACGCCCATTCCCCAGCCTCGTCTGAAAGCAGTCATAGATTCTGGAAAGCAGCAGGACCGTATCGTTGAAAATCGATGACCGGAAAGGGGTCGGTCCGGGAACCGACCCCTTTTTGGTGGGGATCTGTCAGTAGTTCGATTTGACTCCTTTTGGAACTGCTTGCGATCCTAATCGGAGTTGAATACCGGCTTGCCGTTCACGATGGTCATCGTCGGTTTGATGTCACGGATTTCATCGACGGGCACGGTCAGGTAGTCGCGATCGAGCACGACCATGTCTGCTAGCTTGCCGACCTCGATACTTCCTAAGTCTTTCTCTTTGAACATCAGATAGGCGTTGTTACGCGTGTGGGCGATCAACGCGGCTTCACGTGAAACCGGTTTGCGAATCGAAATTTTGTTCGGAAAGACCTTGCCGCTGGTAACCCACCAGAGCGTGTGAAAGGGATTGATCGTGGCCACAACGGTTCCGTCAGAGCCCAAGCCCCAGACAATGCCGCTTTCCTCCATCGCGGCAACGGGCGGAGAATCGCGACCTTCAACGGCTGGCTTGGCGGTCTTGTTGTGGACGGCAAGAGTCAGCCCGAGTTCCTTGGCCCGCTTGATCGTTGCTTCAGAAATCAGATCGCAATGAGCGATCGTCCATCGCAGATCCTTCATCGGGTGGTTCGGGTTCAGCCGATCGGCGATATCGAGAATGCCTTGGGCGGTGGAATCCTGCATCGCGTGTTCATGGATGTGCCAACCGCTCTTGGCAGCCGCTTCCGCAAGTTGCTCGAACTGGCTCCAGACGTGTCGACCAAAGATCGTTGCGCGCATGCTGCTGTCGTGCAGCGGTCCGTAAGTGTGTTCGCCAATTCCGATTACACCAAACCAGTCGTCATTGTCAGCGGGCCTCGCCGACTGAATCGCACCGATTGCATCAGGTACATCGGATTCGCCGGAGGCGCGATAGCGCAAGGCATGGTAAACCCGGACCGTGAGTGTATTCCCCTTCGCCAGGCTGATCACCGGATCAAAGTTTCCGTCCGTGCTCCGGCCGACGTCGTAGACAGCAGTCAAACCGTAGCGATTCAGGGCGGTATTGAAGTAGGCCGCATCCTCCACCCGCTGTTCCGCCGTTCGCTCGGGAACGAATTTCAATGCCGCATTGATCGTGCCGCGGGCGCCGGAGGAACTGCGACCGGATGAACTGCGACCGGAGGAACTGCGACCGGAGGAACGCCCCTGGTTACGACTGGAACGTCCGGAGTATCCGCCCGATCCACCCAACTTGCTGGAGGCGAGTGAATTCATGAAGGCGCGCGTATAAGATTTTTGGATGAACACGGGATTATCCGGAGCAGCACGGTCGAGTTCCTCCTGTGTGAAGCCACCGGGCGAATCGGCGAACTGCTGCTCGCTCCATCCACCCAAAACAAACACCCATTTCCCGGGTCCAACCTCCTTGGCCTTGTTCGCGATAATCTGCAGTGCAGCCTGACGGGAAGTGACGCCATCGATTCTTGCTTCAAAACGCCAACGAGACATACCGCGCATGTAGTGCAGATGATTGTCGATCAGGCCGGGGATCACCGTCCTGCCCTTGAGATCCACTTTTTGCGTGGCGGTTCCCGCCTGCTTCAAAACATCGGCACTACTGCCGACCACAGAGATGCGACCGCTTTCGACGGCCACCGCTTCTGCGATCGAGAACGCGCCGTCAGCTGTAAGGATCTTCCCGTTGAAGTAGATGCTGTCCGGTTGCGCGCTGACATCAGCCATCGGAAGGGCAATCACCAGGAGCATCATCACACGCCAACGTTTGCGCATCGGATCTATCAGATTGGAAATCATGGCCGCCGATATTAGGTATCAGAACATTATGGCAACATTACGTGTAAGGCGTGTAAGGACATTTTGCAGGGGCACCGGAAGATAAAGGGACAGACACGTAATTATTGAAGATAAAGGGACAGACACGTAATTATTGATATTCGTAGTCGCCCAATGCAATTGGGCGCGGGCCGGGTGGCGGAATATGCCGATGGCGCAACTCAGAATAAGTGATGTTCTCAGAAAACGCGTAATCATGCTCCTTGGTCCCTATTCCTAAATCAACTGACATGAACGGGATAGCGTTCATGTCAGTTGGCAGGTCAAGCCAAGTTGGGCGTAGGGGGTTGCTGGCCTTGGCTGGAGTGCGACCTTTGGGACGCTACAGCTTTCGGGTCTGAAACATCCCCAAGTGCCTATTCCGATTGCGGGTTGAGGCGACGTAAACGTCACGCCCCGGTGGGATGAGGGCTGGCGTCAATCGCCGAGGAGGTATTGGAAGTCGTCCATGCTGAGGCTTTGGGAGAATTTCTCTTCGCCGAGGACGTCTTCGGCGAGGGCCTGTTTGCCTTTCTGCAATTCGCGGATCTTTTCTTCGATGCTGTTCTTGATGAGCAGACGGTAGGCGATGACTTTGGAGGTCTGGCCGATGCGATGCGTTCGATCGATGGCCTGGTTTTCAACGGCGGGATTCCACCACGGATCGAAGAGGACGACGTAGCTGGCGGCGGTGAGGTTGAGGCCGGCCCCACCGGCTTTCAGCGAGATGAGGAAAACTCCCGGACCTTCCTGGTTCTGGAATGACTCGACGAGCTGGCCGCGATTTTCGGTGCGTCCGGTGAGTTTCCAGATCGGCCAACCTTTCTTCTCCAGCTCGGGTTGAATCAATTCCAGGAGTTCCACGAATTGGGAGAAGACGAGCACTTTGGCGCCTTCATCAATGATCGTTTCGAGCTGCTCCATGACGGCTTCGAGCTTGGCTGACTTGGCCCGTGAATCTTTGCGGAACAGTTTGGGATGACAACAGATCTGACGCAGATGGAGAAGCGAGGTAAGGAAGTTGAAGCGGAGTTCGTTGAGCTGTTTCTGTGTCTTGATGCCCAGGAGGATCTGTTGGGCGCGCTTGCGCTCGGCCTGGTAGAGTTTTTTCTGTTCGCCTTCGATCTCGCAGTAGAGGTCTTCCTCTATTCGTTCGGGCAGATCCTGAGCGACCTGAGATTTTGTTCGGCGGATGAGGAAGGGACGCACGCGCGAGGAGAGGCGGAGACGTGCGAAGGGGTCGTCTTTCGCATTGTAGAGTTTTCCAAATTGCGCCCGACTGCCGAGGATGCCGGGCATGGCAAAGGTCATCAGGCTCCAGAGATCGAGCAGGCGGTTCTCGATCGGTGTGCCGGTGAGGACGAGGCGATGGGCGGCGTTCAATGCCCGCGCGATCTGGGCGGTCTGGGATGAGGGATTCTTGATGTACTGTCCTTCGTCGAGAATCGCGGTGAGAAAACGGATGGGCAGGAGGCTTTCGCCGAGCTTGCGCAACTGGTTGTAGTTGATGACATGAAGGTCGGCTTCCCCGAGGCGATCGGGAAGCTGATCAACTTCTCCGGGAGGCCAAATGTAGGTTCGGAGGCCGGTGGTGAAGCGCTTGGCTTCGGCCTGCCAGTTATCCATGACGCTCTTGGGACAGACGACCAGACTCGGGCCGGTCTCGCCCTGTTCACGCAACCAGATCAGCCAGGTCAGAGTCTGCAGGGTTTTGCCCAGGCCCATGTCATCCGCGAGGATCCCGCCGAAATTGTTGGCGGAGAGGTAGGAAAGGAAATGAAATCCATCGGTCTGATAGGGACGGAGTTCGGCGCTGATGGAGGCGGGGATATCGGGTGTGACGCGGGCCTGAATTTCTTCGGCGCGCAGCTGAAGTTGTTCGACCTGCGCGGCGGGTAGAAATTTATTGGCAGCGGGATTGGCTAGCTGCAGGGCGTGGATCCGCTGGGGTTCCGTGTCGAGGGCACGCGGGTTGAGACCGAGGTGGGCAAGTTGCTTGTCATCTTCGGCGGACAAGGCGTAATCGAGGCGACGCCAGCCTTTGTCTTCGAGGCGGACCCAACCGCCTTTGGCATTGACGAGAAGTTTGATTTCTTCCGGCGTGAGTTCCAGATCATCGACCTGCACTGCCAGGCTTAGATCAAACCAATCGACCTCGGTCTCCTCCGCCTCGAGTTTCATGGAACCGGAAACGGCGCGTCCTTGAAGGTCGGCAAGTTCGCCCAGAAGCTGGACGTCGACGGTGGCGGGAAGGCTGTCGAGCCATTCACAGAATCGGTCGGCAAAGGTCTTGCCAACTCTCATTGTATAAGTTCCGTTCCACTGGTCGCGGCAGTTGAGGGGACCAATGATTTCGGGAACCATTGCGAGCAACTTACGACTGACAATCTCAACATCCGCGGTGGGTCCGGCGGAGTCGGTCTCTTCCGCCCCGTGCTGTATCGGGAACCACTCACGACCGTGCCATTCTTCAACGCTCTCGCCCTCGGCGTTTACGGCCAGAAACTGGATCTCACAATGTTCCTGATATCCCTTCACGAGTTGGCAGACCGCACGTGGCCGGAGAGCGATTGTCCGGACCCGGCGGGCGAGCGGTTCCGGGAGCGCCACTCCAAGCCGATGTAGAAATGCGATCCCATCCGTATTCTCAACTGCCTCGCGGGGCAGGCGAATTCCTTTTCTGGGATTGAGCGTGTTCGGGTCGAATGGCGGACCCGCGTGAAGAGTCCAGCCGACTATGAAGTAGCTGGGGGAACCGGTCAGGGCATAAGACAGGGTCTTTACGGGGGAACCGTCCGGATAGGTGAGTGCCAGGCGGTAGTCGTCTTCCGGATTGGCACCGGGGCTGGAGAGTTTCCACGACAATGGATCGGGCGACCAGCTGACCGGTTTGCCGTCATCCATCACCACCGCGCCGCGCAGGGCCGGAGTCGAAAAGATTCCATACAGGATGCGGGTCGCTTCTGCCTCGTCGTAAATCAGGGGCGTGCTCGCCGCGCCAAAGGCGCGATGCTGAAAGCGTCCCCAGATCATTTCGGCAGTCGGTGAGAGGATGATTTCGCCGCCGTTGAGGGCGCGAACCATTCCCTGGATCTGGCGATTGGTGAGTGCCACATACTCCGTTTTGTCAGGGCGGAGAATTTCGAGCACGGCGCCTTTTTCTCCCATGCGGAAACGCAGGTCGGATTCAGGTCGGTCAAGGGTGGCGGTGTCCGCCGAGTAATCCTCCAGTTCCGTCCGTTTGAAATAGCTTTGCCAACGGCGGACTTCCTTCACCCGGCGAGCGCGGGTAATCTTTGCCTGAATGCGTTCAAGATCACTCACGGGTGCCATGAAGGCGGGGATCTCCAACTTTTTATCGTGGGCGAACTGTACGGCGTAGAGCCAAAACTCGTGATCGTTGGCCGGTGGTTCTGTCCAGATTGTGAGCAGACTCCAGTTGTCATCAAAAGGACCGATGCCGATGGTCTGCAGGCTTCGGCCACAGACATATTCGTTCTCCGCTCTGATCGCGTGGAACAAACCGGTGATTGTGCCCAGAAGTTTTCCCTCGGGTTTTGATGCGGAGGCACCTTTGGCTTTTTCAAAAAGATCCCGCAGGATTTCCGTTCCGGGCGGACCGGTCTTTATGGCTGCGGTCGTCTTTTTGGTTTCCCTTTTGGTGGGAGCGGCGATTCGTCGCCCGGAGGAATCATATCCTGCGTGGGAGAGAATATCCTTCACCGCTGCGTAGCTGTGCTTGCAGTAACCGAGGTCATACGGGCAATCACAAGTCGCATCCCAGCCGCGCAATTCATCGTTCACCACCTCGACATGATAGAGCGCTGTCCCACGCACCCGGACGCGAAACATTTCGCCCGGGAGGAGAACTTCGATTGCTTCTACGGCCCCCTCACGGAGGTAGATTTCTCCACGTTCGCGTATGGTCGGGCCGACGTCCGCCAGCAGGGCGATCGCGTCGTCTGGATCGACAAGTTCGAAGGGCTTCATCAGTGGGTGTGAGCGGTCATTCGTTCAACCGTTGGCAAACGCGAAAAAGCCGAGGCGAACCCCGGCTTTCGAATGCGATTGAGTTCCGGCAATTTATGAGCAACCGAGGCTTTCACCGCAATTCATGCATTTGAAGCACGCGCCGTTGCGCACGGCGATGTGTCCGCATTTTGGACAAGGGGGGGCATCCTTCATGAAGCTCCTGATGGCATCCTGGAGATCTGCGCCCCCGTCCTTGCTTTCCGGGGAGATGAGTTGTGATTTCACCAGGATGTCAGTGTCCTTGCTGATCGGAAGTTCCGGCACCGGGCGGTTCACGTGCAGTGCCTCAACTGCGGCAAGTCCCGGGATCTCGAGTTCCTGCTGGCGATCGGCCGACAGATGATGCGCCTGCCGGTAGCCGGCGATGAACTGGAACGCGAGCCAACGAAACACGTAATCGATGATCGAGGAGGCCTGACGGATGTCGGGGTTCTTCGTGAAGCCGGAGGGTTCGAAACGCTGGTGTGAGAATTTCTTCACCAAGGCATCGAGCGGCACACCGTATTGGAGCGCCATGCTGGTGAGCGCGGCCACGCTGTCCATAAGCCCACCGATGGTGGATCCTTCCTTGGCCATGGTGATGAACATTTCGCCGGGCTGGCCGTCCTCGAAGAGACCCACGGTCAGGTAACCTTCGTGATCGGCAACACTGAACTTGTGGTTCAGGGCGGCGCGGGTGTCCGGCAATTTCTTGCGCAGCGGTTCGTGAGCCGCCTTGGCGAGATGCGCGACATCTGCTTCGAGTTCCATCACGCGGGCACTGAGCTTGGAGGCGATCTCGTTGTCGGTCGGGGCCGAGGTGTCTTCGGTCCGCGAGGTGTTCAAGGGCTGCGAACGTTTCGAGCCATCACGATAGATGGCCACGCACTTGAGGCCCATCTTCCAGGCTTGGACATAGGCGTCGCGGATATTCTCGATGGTGGCTTCCTGCGGAAGATTGACCGTCTTGGAAATCGCACCGCTGATGAACGGTTGCGCGGCGGACATCATTTTGAGATGCGCCATGTAGTGAATGCTGCGTGAACCGCGAGCGGCTTTGAACGCACAGTCAAACACGGCGAGATGCTCGCTGCGAAGTCCACTGGCGACGATGTCACCGGCTTTGGCGCTGCCATCCTTCACCTGGGGATCGTTCGCAGTGAGGGTGACGTCCTCAATGGTGTCATAGACTTCGATGTGCTTCGCAATCGCGTCGACCTGATCCGGCTTGTAGTCCAGACGCTTCAACGCGGCGGGGACGGTCTTATTAACGATTTTCAGCATTCCGCCGCCGGCCAGGACCTTGTATTTGACGAGGGCGATGTCGGGCTCAACGCCGGTGGTGTCGCAGTCCATCAGGAAAGCAATGGTACCGGTCGGAGCGAGCACAGTGACCTGTGCGTTGCGGTAACCATGTTTCTTGCCCGCAGCCATTGCTTCGGTCCAAGAATCGCGCGCCGCTTCCTTGAGATAATTGAACTCGCTGCTGGGATGGATGGTTTCCACGGCATCCTTGTGCTGCTGAATGACGCCTTGCATCGCCTCCACATTGCTGCTCTTGACCGGTTTGGCGACGCCTGAGCATTGGGTGCTTTTGTAGCCCTTAAACGCACCTTTGACGCGGGATAGTTCAGCGGACTGCTCGTAGGCGTGTCCGGTCATGATCGAGGTAATTGCCCCGGCGAGCGCACGACCTTCGTCGGAATCGTAAGGCAGACCGTAGCTCATGCAGAGGCAGCCGAGATTTGCGTAACCCAAACCGAGGGTGCGGAAGACGTGAGAGTTTTCCGCGATCTCCTTGGTGGGATAACAGGCGTTGTCCACGAGAATTTCCTGCGCCGTGATGTAGATCCGAATGGCCGCCTTGAAACGCTCGATGTCGAAGCTGCCGTCCTCACGCTTGAATTTCATGAGGTTCAGCGAGGCCAGGTTGCACGCAGTGTTGTTCAGGAACACATATTCCGAACAGGGATTGGTGGAATGGATCGGCTCCGTGCCTTTACAGGTGTGCCACTTCTGGATCGCACCATCATACTGGAGACCGGGATCGCCACAGACCCAGGTGCCTTCGGCAATCTTGTCGAGCAGATCGGAGGCGTCCTTCTTCTCCAACGGCTTGCCGTTCATGACGGAACGGGTCCACCATTCCTTGCCGTCTTCGGCGGCCTGCATGAATTCGTCGCTGACGCGAACCGAGAGGTTCTCGTTCTGATACATCACGGAACCATAGGCCTCGCCGTTGAAGTTGCCGTCGTAACCCTGCTCGATGAGGGCCCAGGCCTTCTTCTCTTCCAGCATCTTGGCTTCGACGAACTCCTCGATGTCACCGTGCCAGTCGCGAATGGTGTTCATCTTGGCAGCGCGGCGGGTCTTGCCGCCGGATTTGACGACGTTGGCCACCTGATCGTAGACCTTCAGGAAGGAGAGCGGTCCGCTCGGGGAACCGCCACCGGAGAGTTTCTCGCGGCTTGAACGAATCGGCGAGAGATCGGTGCCCGTGCCGGAACCGAACTTGAAGAGCATCGCTTCGCTGTAGGCGAGCTGCATGATGTCTTCCATGTTGTCCTCGACGGACTGGATGAAGCACGCGCTGCACTGCGGGTATTCGTACTGAGTCGACGCCCGTTGCGCCTCCTGCAGTTTGTGATTGTAGTACCAGTTGCCCTTGTCGGAGTGCTTGCCCACGCCGTATTCGGTGAAGAGACCGACATTGAACCAGACCGGTGAATTGAACGCCCCGTATTGGTTCACCGAAAGCCAGGTCAAATCGTCGTAAAAGATCTCCGCATCCTTCTTGGAGAAGTAACCGTCCTTGACACCCCAATCCGTGATGGTCCGGGTGACGCGATGGATGAGCTGCTTCACCGAATGCTCGCGCTCGTCCGTCTTGTCCGGATCTCCGT
>JBLFYM010000198.1:0-9883 GCA_047608975.1 Limisphaerales bacterium
TTGCTGCCAATGCCCTGCTCGCCCGTCGCCTCGCCGAACGCGGAGTGCGCTTCATTCAGCTCTATCATCGCGGCTGGGATCAACATGGCGGCCTGATTAACGCCCTGCCCAAGCAATGCAACGATGTTGACCAAGCCGGAGCCGCACTGGTGACCGATCTGAAACAACGCGGCATGCTGGATGATACCCTGGTAATCTGGGGCGGGGAATTCGGGCGCACTACCTATTCCCAAGGCAAACTCATGGCTGCCGCCAACGGCCGCGATCATCATCCACGCTGTTTCACCTATTGGATGGCCGGCGGTGGCATTCGTCCCGGAACGACTTACGGTGAAACCGATGAGGTCGGCTACAACATCGTCCAAGACCCCGTCCACGTGCACGACTTCCAGGCCACGGTGATGCACCTCATGGGTATCGACCACGAACGACTGACCTTCAAATACCAAGGCCGAAGATTCCGCCTGACCGACGTTCACGGTCACGTGGTGAAACCCATCTTGGCGTAATGAAACAAATATCTTCGATATTCCTTTTTCTCCTGATCCTCTTTCCGACATCAAGTTGGTCAGCAGCAAGCATCTCCTTCAATCGCGACATCCGCCCACTCCTCGCCGACCGCTGCTTCAGTTGCCACGGACCTGATTCAGGCTCGCGAAAGGCCGGCTTGCGGCTCGATCTGGAACAGTCCGCCAAGGCTACCCGCGATGGCGTGACGCCGATCATTCCGGGGAACCCCGCGAAGAGCGCCATCATGCAACGTATGACTCACTCGGACCCGGATGAAGTGATGCCTCCTCCTGATTCAAAGCTCTCGCTGAGCGCCTCTGAAATCTCCCGGCTCCGCAAATGGATCGAGCAAGGAGCCAAATGGGAGCGCCACTGGTCCTTCAATCCACCGAAGAAATCTAATCTGCCAGCAAAAGACCCGGCGAACTGGATCGACCACTACGTCCGCCAAAAACTCAAAGCCGCCGGTCTCAAACATTCCCCCCCAGCCGATCCCGCTCATCTCCTTCGCCGCGTAACCTTCGACCTCACCGGTCTGCCGCCCACGATTGCAGAGCTCGATGCCTTTCTCGCCGATCCCAGCGATGCCGCGTTCCGCGCCGCCGTGGATCGCCTCCTGCCCTCATCCGCCTTTGGTGAACGCATGGCGCAGGAGTGGCTCGATGTCGCACGCTATGGTGATACCGATGGCCTGTTTGAAGATCATCCCCGGAGTATCTATCCGTGGCGGGATTGGGTCGTCAGTGCGTTTAACCAGAACCTGCCTTACCGGGACTTCATCGCCTGGCAGGTCGCGGGCGATCTCCAACCCAACGCCACCGACGAGCAGAAACTCGCCACCGGCTTTCTCCGCAACAACGTGACTTCCAACGAAGGCGGGATCATCGACGAAGACTACCGCGTCAAATACGTCATCGACCGGGTCAACACGACCGCGACTGCCTTTCTCGGGATCACCCTCGAATGCGCCCAATGCCACGATCACAAGTATGATCCGATGACCCAGCGGGAGTACTACGAGTTCTCCGGTTTCTTCAACAGCCTGAAGGGACGCGGAAACACCAAGGGGGCCACCGATCCGCTCCTGAAACTCCAGACCCCGGAGAACGAAGCCCGCCTCGTCGGAATCGCCAAGGAACTGAAGGAAATCGCCACCGTTGAAAAAGCGACTCCCCCCGAACTCCTCGCCGATCTTAAGCAGTGGCGGAACAGCCTGAAGCAACCGGTCGACTGGAAGCTCACCTACAAGACGCCCGCCTCAAAGAACAAGACCAAGTCTTTTCCCGCATCGAAAACCAAAGGCCGCTTCGTGCGCCTGTCACTGCCGCCCGGCCAAACCGGTTTCATGACGATCTCCGAAGTGGAGATCTATTCCGGCGGATCCAATATCGCCCGCAGCGGCAAGGCCACCCAATCGAGCGTCGGCTATCGGTCCCCCGCACCAAAGGCCATCGATGGAAACAAGGACGGGCGATTCGCATCCTGCTCCTGCACCAACGATGAAGAGGACGCCTGGTGGGAAGTCGATCTCGGTGTCGAGTTCCCCATCGATCATGTCATCGTCTACAACCGCAACGACTGCTGTCCCGAACGACTCGACCAGGTCTCCGTGGAGATCCTCGCCAACGACCGTGAAGTCCTCGCCAGCTTCAACACCGGCGACGCTCCCTTCCGCTCCGCCTTCACCGTGAATCCGAAAGCACCGGCACCCGTGGACAACGCGCCCACCCGCAAGGTGATCCTGACCAGCACGAATACAATCGCCGCCCTGCAATTCAGCGGCCCGAACGCCGGCTCGATCGCCTCCCTCAAAGCCGAAGTCATCGGCAAAGGCAAACCCCGCGCCGTTAAACTCGCGAAAGATCCCGACCTCGCCCTCTGGCCGGACAAACCCGCCATCACCGGACTCGAAAGCCCGCTCAAGCTCGCGAAGGGAGAAAAGCTGCAACTCACCCTCACCGGTCCCCTCTGCGATGTGTCCACCACCGCCGATGAAACCGCCGCCCTGAGAAAGACTTTTTCCACCGACCCGGACAAGCAACTCGATTTCTATCGAACCCTCTGGAGCGGCTTCGCCGAGCTCCGAAAGAAGCGGGACACGCTGAACCGGGAAAAGCAGCAGATCGATGCGGAGGTAAAGATCACCATGATCGCCTCCGACGACGCCAAGATGCGCCCCACCTACATGCTGAATCGCGGCGAATACGACCAGCGCGGCGATGAAGTGAAACCCGGTGCCCTCGGCAGCATCTTCCCCTACCCCGATGATCTCCCCCGCAATCGACTCGGTCTCGCGAAGTGGCTGATCGACCCGCAGAACCCACTCACCGCCCGGGTTGCCGTGAATCGTTACTGGCAGATGATCTTCGGAACCGGCCTCGTCAAAACTTCCGAAGACTTCGGCACCCAGGGAGAACGCCCCAGTCACCCCGAACTGCTGGACGCCCTCACCGTGGACTTCGTCGAATCCGGTTGGGACGTGAAACGCCTGCTCCGCCACATCGTCACCTCCCAGACCTACCAACAATCCAGCCGTCGCTCTCCCGCTCTCGCCCACCGCGACCCGGAAAACCGTCTCCTCGCCCGCGGATCCCGCCGCCGCTTGGAAGCCGAATTCCTACGCGACCACGCCCTCGCCACCAGCGGCCTGCTCGTCCGCAAAGTCGGTGGCCCCGGAGTAGACCCCTATCAACCCGGCGTCCTCTTCGGTGCAAACGCCATCGGATCCTCCCGCGCCAAGTTCACCCCAGGCAAAGGTGACGACCTCTACCGCCGCAGCCTCTACACCTATTGGAAACGGCAGGTCCCCGCCGCCAACATCCGCATCCTCGGCGCCGACGGCCGCACCACCTGCCGCACCCGCCGCGAAGTCACCAACACCCCCCTCCAAGCCTTCGTGATGTTGAACGACCCCCAATTCGTTGAAGCCGCGAGAATGCTCGGCGAAAGAGCCCTGAAAGAAGGCGGCAAAACCCCGAGCACCCGAATCAGCCACGCCTTCCGCCTCGCCACCTCAAGACACATCAAAGCCCACGAACTGAAAATCCTCTGGGCCGAATACCAAGACCGTCTGAACGAATTCACCACCCACCCCAAAGCCGCCCTACAATACCTGACCGGCGGAGGCGAAAAGCAACCCGACCTTTCACAAGGTCCAGCCGAACTCGCCTCCTACGCCGCCATCGCTTCCCTGATCCTGAACCTCGACGAAACCCTGTCGAGAAACTGAAAGGGGCCTACCAAAAGGAAGAACTTGTCGGCCGCGTTTTCGCCTGGGACTCGTAATTCCCTGCGAGTTCGAAGATTCAGTCCGACAGTTCTTCGAGGCGTTGCTTGGCCAGGCGCTCAAGGCGTTGTGCTTGGATCAGCAGTGTTTGCCTAAGTCCCGATTGGATTTTTTTCACTGATCACCCGAGCCAAATTGGCGATCGTGGCTGCCCTCCGTGCGATGCGAATGTCCGGCCGAAGGGATCTGGAATCCTTCCCGCCGGTTTGACGAACCAGCGCCGGTTGAACACCTCCTTCGGAGCCTGCCCGAATCCCCAGCCGATCTCGAGAGGCCGGGGCGGACCGGGTCGGGAGTGGATGGACGTTCTGAATCCGATCAGCCTTCGGTAATTTCGGCTGCTTTACAGTTGCCAAACAATTCCGTAATCTTCGGGTCATCCTCGGGCCGGCAGACTATTATCTTAAAACCCCAATATGCCCACTTCCAAATCCATCGTCCTCAGCCTGCTCGTCTCAGTGAGCGCAGGCTTCACACAGCCAGGACCGCCTCATCCGATCGTGAATGTGCACCAGATTCTTGATGCGGATGGCGACCACGTCATTTCAGCTCAGGAAATCGCCAACGCGCACCGCCAGCTACGCAAACTTGATATCAACAGCGATGGCAGGATAACGGAGAACGAGATCACCGTAACATTCCCAGAAGGTCATGGCCCCGGAGGTCCGGGTGGCCCTGGGGGACGAGGAGGTCCCGGCAGCCTGACCGTGGAACTTGTGAGGGATTTCGACAAAGACGGCGATGGTTTCCTGAATCTTGAGGAACGCACGGCGGCCCGCGCGGAACGCCCCAGCCGAGGCGGTCGAGAACGGGGCCGCGGAGGACCGGGCGGTCGGGGCCGTGGTGGTCCCGGAGGCCAACGAGATCCCGCGACGCCGGGTCCGCAGGTCGCGATCGCCGATGCGAAAATTTTCCCCCAGGCCCGGCTCTACGATCCAGCTGTGTTGCGAACATTGTTCCTCGAGTTCGAGAGCAAGGAATGGGATGAGGAGCTGAAGGCCTTCAAGGGAACGGATGTCGAAGTCCCGGCCAAGCTCACGGTGGACGGCAAGACGTATCGTGGCGTCGGCGTTCATTACCGTGGCATGTCGTCTTACTCCCACGTTCCCGAGGACTACAAGCGTTCCTTCAATCTCTCGATCGACCATGTGGATTCGAAACAACGCCTCTACGGCTACCAGACACTCAATCTGCTGAACTGCAACGGCGACCAATCCATGATGAGCTCCGCTCTCTTCTCCCACGTCGCCAATCCCTACCTGCCGGCACCCATGGCAAATTTCGTGAACGTCGTTGTGAACGGCGAAAGCTGGGGCGTCTACGCCAACGTCCAGCAGTTCAACAAGGACTTCCTCAAGGAGCACTATGGGTCCTCCAAGGGTGCCCGTTGGAAGGTCAGCGGCAATCCCCGTGCCGATGGCGGCCTGCGTTATGTCGGGGATGACGTCGCAGAATACCGGAGTCGCTTCGAGATCAAATCAAAGGACACCGACGAGTCTTGGCAGGCGCTGATCAAGCTTTGCAAAACCCTCAACGAGACCCCGCAGAAGAAACTTGAGGAGGCCCTCGAACCGATGCTCAACATCGATGGCGTCCTCCGCTTCCTCGCCATGGACATTGCCGTGGTGAACAGCGACGGCTATTGGACGCGGGCCAGCGACTACAACATCTATCGCGATCCCAATGGTGTGTTTCACATCCTTCCCCACGACATGAACGAAGCCTTTCGCGGCTCCCGTGGACCGGGCGGACGCGGTGGTCCGGGCGGCGAACCTGGTCGGCCCGGTAGAGGCGGTCCTCCGGGCCACGGCGGACCTGATCTTGATCCTCTCACGGGTCTCGACAACGAACGCATGCCCCTGCGCAGCAAATTGTTGAACGTACCCAACCTGCGCGAACGCTATCTTCAATACGTCCGCGACATTGCCCGGAACGGACTCGACTGGAAAAATATCAGCCCCGTCATCGCCCGCTACCGGGGGCAATTGAAAGACGAGATTGCCCTCGACACCCGCAAGCTCGGCACCCTGGCTGGTTTTCTCAAAGCCACCGCGCCGGCACCAGCCAAGGCCGCCGGGGATGACCACAAGGAACGTGGAGATCTCCACGATTTCGCGATGAAACGACAGGAGTATCTCCTGCAGCACAAAGAGATTATTGCGCTCCCGAAGCAACTTGCTTCAATCACCTACCGATCCGCACGCCCAAAAATCGCGAAAGAATCTGGTGGCAAAAAACCAGCGCCCAAGTCCGCACCGAATGGTGAAGGCACTCTCGTCATCAACGAGATCATGGCCTCGAACTCCACCTCCGTGAAAGACCCTCAAGGCGAGTACGAGGATTGGATTGAACTCCACAATCGTGGCACTACCGAGCGGGACCTGTCCGGCATGTACCTGAGCGATTCGTCATCGAACATCCGCAAATGGAAATTCCCCGCCGCTACCGTCATTGCACCCGGCGGCTTCCTGATCATCTGGGCCGACGAAGACAAACCCAGGGGCACCGACCTTCATGCAAATTTCAAACTGTCCAAGGACGGCGAGTCCCTCTACCTGACCGACCGCAACGATCGGGTGCTCGATCACCTCAAGTTCAAGAAGCAGCGCCGCAACGCCGCCTACGGCCGTTACCCCGACGGAGCTGGCAAGACCCAATCCCTGTTACCCTCTCCTTCCCAGAGCAACCGCGTTCGCGAATGAACTTACGTTCAGTGCTGGAGCCGATTGGCTGCGCGATAGCTGGTGGGAGAAACGTGCATCACTTTGCGAAAGGTTTTGCTGAGATGGGCGTGGTCGTGAAATCCGCAGGCGAAGGCAATTTCTGAAACCGTTTGTTCGGTGCTGGCCAGAAGGCGGGCGGCGGCTTCGATCCGGATCCGCAGCAGGTATTGGCGGGGCGAAACGCCGAAGGAGTCACTGAATCGTCTTTCGAACTGGCTGACCGACAGACCCGCAATTTCTGCCAGTTCCTTGGAGATGATGGGCTCGCCATGGTTCCGGTGGATATGCTTGATCACCTTGGCGAATCGGCGGCTCAAGTCGGCCTCTCCGCCAATCTCGTCGAGCGGACGTGAGAAGCCGGCGACGCCGACGATTTTCCCTTTCGTATTCCGCAGCGGAATCTTGCTGGTCGCCACCAGACGTGGGGAATCAAACACTTCCGGCGAAGCTTCCACGCGGTTGATGACGGGGATACCCGACTCCATGACGGCGAGGTCATCCGCGCGATACGCATCAGCTCGGGGCTTGGAAAAGAAGTCGTGATCGGTCTTGCCGATAGCGTCCGCCTCAGTCTTTACCCCGCAATGTTCATGCTTGTGGAGGCTGAGAGACATGAAGCGTCCTTCCCGGTCTTTTACAAAAAAGGACACCTCGGGAATCAGGTCAAACAGCGCCAAAAGCTGATCGTCCTGAGCAAGAGAGCGAAAAAAGGCGGATTTTACTTCTGCGTGACGCATGCGGCTTTTTTACACAACTGTGCTTCCTCTATGCAAGACGAGGACTTGCGGAAGTGATAGATTATTGAAATTGAACCGCCAGCCCTTCAACAATGCCGCGACCATCCGCACCCTGCTCAGCTTCGATGGCGAGTTCCGGACAACTTACAACGAAGAGAAACCGTGACAAACATGTCGAATGACTCACTGCCCTCAGCAGAACGCATGATGATGATGTACAAAACTATCCGACAGGTAATCATGGGTATTGGGCTTCTTTGTTCCATTGCCGCCATCGCCAATGAGCCGAGCGAAGCCGAAAAACTCTTTGCCCTGAAGGTGAAGCCGCTCTTCAACGAGAAGTGCATGGCCTGTCACGGCAAAGATCCGGACAAGATCAAGGGCGACTTCGACATGCGCACGCGTTCCGCGATGCTGAAAGGCGGCGCGGAGTTTGAAGCGAAGGCCTTTATGCCGGGCAAGGGTGAGCAAAGCCTGCTCTACAAAGTCACGACCCGCACGGTGGAAGATTACGAAATGCCGCCGAAAGAAGCGGACAAACTCACGGAGGAACAAGCCTGGTGGATCCGCGACTGGATCAATGCCGATGCGCCTTGGCCGAGCGATGAACGGATCGCCGAGATCGAGAAGAAGTATGCCGAAGGCGTCATCGTCGCCACCTCCGGTGGTCTGGGCGATGACTGGACCAATCGCCGCTACAAGCCCGAACATCTATGGGCCTATCAACCGCTGAAGGTGGAACCCGTCTTGGGCGAGGTGAATCCAGTGGATTGGTTCATCGACCAACGCATCAAAGCAGCCGGCTTGAAACCGGCTCCGAGCGCAACTCCTCGCGACCTGGCCCGGCGAATCAGCTTCGGCCTCACCGGTCTGCCTCCTTATCCCAACGCCGCCAAGCGATTCGAGTCAGAGCTGAAGGAGAACCCTCAACTCGCCGTGCTCAACTACGCCAAGCGCCTGATGTCATCCCACCATTACGGAGAGCACTTCGGACGGAATTGGCTGGATGTGGCTCGCTACGCGGATACCGCCGGGTTCGCCAATGACTACGCCCGACCGAATGCCTGGCGCTATCGCGACTATGTCGTCCGGGCCTTCAACGACGACAAGCCTTACAACGAGTTTGTCCGCGAACAGGTGGCTGGCGATGAGATCGATTCAAAGGATCCCGAGAAGCTGATCGCCACCGGTTTCCTCCGTATGGGTCCATGGGAACAGACCGGCATGAGCGTCTTCCGAGTTACCCGCCAGCAATGGCTGGATGACGTCACCGATTCCGTCGGACAGACCTTTCTCGGTCATCCGCTCCAATGCGCCAAATGCCACGATCACAAGTTCGATCCGATTCCCACGCGGGATTACTACAGCATGATGGCTGTCTTCTCGACGACCCAGTTCGCCGAGCGCGATGCGGCATTTCTGAAACGGGAAAACAAAACATGGTTCAAACAATCGGCCGAATGGACCAAGGCCAAGATCACGGCCTATCAGAAACAACGCAGCGAACTCCAGGCCCGCATGAAGAAGAACCGCCGGCAGGAGAGCGGGAACGCCAAGGTCGGCGACAACGGATTGGATCCCGGCGACGAGGCTTCCCAGGCTCGCATGAGCAAGAACATCAATCGTCACAATTGGGAATACGACAAGACCCGGCCGATCGCATTTGCCGTCGTTACGGGCAAGACCATCGAACGCCGCAGTGTCGGTGCCCGCATCGGCATGCCCAAGGATCCGTGGGGCAAAGGTGACCTGGAAGAAGACACCATCCTGACCGGCGGCGACGCCTACACCCGCGGCGCCCCGGTCACGCCCGGTCCACTCAGCGCTGCCAGCAAACTTGGCGGCATGAACGAACCCGCATTTCCGACTGCTCAAGGCAAACGTCGTCACGCCCTCGCCAACTGGATCGTCGACCAGAAGAACCCGCTCACCGCCCGCGTAATGGTAAACCGCATCTGGAGCTGGCACTTCGGCAAAGGCCTGGCCGGCAACCCGAACAACTTCGGTGCCACCGGCAAACTGCCCACCCATCCCGAACTGCTCGATTACCTCGCCAACCGGTTCATAGACAATGGTTGGTCGGTGAAGAAGCTGAACGAACTGATCCTCTCCTCGAACACTTATCGGCGCAGCACCCGCCATCCAAACTCCGACGCCTTGGCGAATAAAGATCCCAAGGGTGATCTCTATGCCGCCTTCCAACCCCGACGCCTGGCCGCCGAAGAAATCCGTGACGCCATGCTCGCCACCAGCGGCGAACTGAACCGCAACTTGGGAGGCGTCCCGTGCCGACCGGACATCAACTTGGAAGTCGCCATGCAACCCCGCCAGATCATGGGCGGCACCGCTTCCGTCTACGAACCGGACCCGCTCCCATCCATGCGCAATCGCCGCACCCTCTACGCCGAGAAAATCCGTGGCCTCCGCGATCCGTTCCTCGAGACCTTCAATCAACCCGGCCCCGACAAGTCCTGCGAAATGCGCGAAACCTCCACCGTGACACCCCAGGCCCTCACGCTCTTCAACGCTGAAGAAGTCCAAGACCGCGCGCTCGCCTTCGCTGCCCGATGCATCGAAGAAAGCAAGCAGGCCAACGTTGTCCTTCATCGTGTCTTCCAACTCGCCCT
>JBLFYM010000199.1:0-9739 GCA_047608975.1 Limisphaerales bacterium
CGCGGGTCGAGAACTTGGCGGCGGAGCAATTGTGATCTTGAAACTGCGCGATTTGCCCCCCTCGTCGACATCGATGCTCGTCGTGAACGGGCCGGTCGGCATTGCTGCCCCGGCAGATGCCGATGCGGATTCGTCCTTCTTCTTCAGCGGGAGATTAATCTTGGGGCGACCTTCCAGCAGCCGAACTCCTTCGTTCAATTCCATGTCCTTGCCCGGCACGCAGGAAGCGGCAATCAGGAAGACGTTCTCGTCGGTTTCATCAAGGTTGCGGGTCTTGATTTCCGCGCGCGCCTGCCCCAACGAATCGGGGGCGGCATCCAGCGGATTCCCTTCGAAAGGATCTTTCTCCAACTGTTCGCTCGCCGCCTTGATCACCGCCGGATCCGGATCGATCGGGGGCTTGCCGAAGTAGCCCAGAACGGAATTCCCGTATCCCGCATCCATCTTGTTCCAGCGGCCATGCAAAACATTGTTAAACGCCTGCAGCCAGTATTGTTGACTGCCGGGGGTCACGCTCGTCCAAGCCCCGCCGGCGCGGACGACTTCGGGAAATTCAGCCAGCACCTCGCCGTATTTGTGAAGAATCCCCGCCTCCTTCATCATGTGCACATTCGGGCCAATCGCACCGCCGGGCATCGGAAATCCGACCACGCGGGCATCGCAGGTCGTGGTAACGGGATTGAACTCATACTCGCTCAAACCCTCTTCGAGCAGTTTCTCAACCTCAGCCAGTTTCGAAACGTCGATATCCAGATCGTAACCCGTCCCCTTCAACGCATGAGCCATCGCCCGGATGTCGGGTTGAACTGTTCCCGAGGCCAACGGACGAATCGAAAGATCAATTCCATCCACGCCACCCTCGATTCCGGCCATGTAACAGGAAATTCCCATCGACGCAGTGTCGTGAGTGTGTTGCCAGATCAGCACCTCGGGACCCAGCAATTCACGGAGCCCCTTGGCCGTCTCATAGCAGGTCCGCGGATCCGTCGTGCCCGAGGCGTCTTTCATGCAGACGGAATCAAAATGAACCCCTGACTTCACAAAACGCCGCATGACATCGATGTAAAACCCGGCGGTGTGCACCTTGTCCGAATGAAACGGCAGGCCCATCAGCGCGATGCAGACCTGATGATGCATTCCGGAATCGACAATCGGCTGACCGGTGCGGGCCAGATTCTCGACGTCGTTCATGAAATCGAAGTTCCGGTCGAAGGTCGTCCCATGCTTCTTCATCAGCTTCGCCTGCAATTCCAAGGCATGGAGGCGCTGCGAAGTAAGAGTCACTCCGGACACCGAGCGCGTCAGAATCTGCAGATCAACATCGGGTCCCACCACGCCCCGCATCTTGTCCATGCATTCGAAGGGGCTCTCGCCGACGTAAAAATACGGTGCCTGATAACGCGCGCCCCCGCCGAACTCGAAGTGCCGGATACCGGCGTTCGCCGCCGCTTCCATGGAAGGCAACACGTCGGCAACTCGCACGCGGCCACCAAAGCAACTCTGCAAACCGTCTCGAAACGGGGTGAACATCACCCGAATCGTCTTTTTCTTTTCCGTATACAGCATTTTAAAAATCCTAATCGCCAATCTCAACCAGCATTGTTATTCAGTCCTTTTCTTCCAACTCCACCGACACCACGGTTGCCCCCGGGTAGGCCTGCACGACCGCATCTTCGATCGCCTTCATCAGGGCTCCGTCCGCCTCCGGCGAATCATCGGGAAACCAGAAGGTCAACAGCCGAATCATCACCGCCAGAAGCGACAACAACATCAGAACTGCCACGAAGGCGATTCCACAGGTAATGAATAGATTCGGTTGCATATCTTTCAAACCACCCCAGATTCAATCTGTCCAAGACACCGCGGTGGACTCGGAGATTAGTGATCTAAGACGGCGCTGTTAACAAAAATTTTCCGATAGCTTCAAATCCCCCCAGAAAGCCAAGCTTTCGCAACCAACTGCTTATGAAAATCCGCTCGACCAAAGCCTGCTCTGCCCGAATACTTACTGAACCAACCGGATTCAGACTGAAACAATCGGCATAAAGTAACGTCAATAACGCAGAATTCATGGAAGCCACCAAACTGACATCCGCACAGATTCCCAAGCATGTCGTCCAACAACGGGTGCGCAAGCCCAAGGAAAACGTGCCCCAGACGGTCGAAGAGCGGACCCGTATTCTTCAATTCATCCGCGACTACGTCGCCGAATTCAACCCCATCCCGCCCCAACCGCTCGCGCAACTGAAGGAACACGCGGATCGACTTATCGAGATGATGAATCTCGATACGATCTACCGGGACTACATCGGCGTGCTCATCAACAACGAGATGTGGCGCGAGCAACTCGCCAGCGTTCCCTACGAAAAACGCCTGCTCCTGCTCCCCAAATGCCTGCGGGTGGAAGAGAAATGTCCCGCGCCGTTCGACGAATTTGGCCTGCTCTGCAAAACCTGCGGACTCTGCTCAATCCAAGATCTTCAGGGCGAAGCCGAGAAATTGGGTTACGCCACTCTGGTCGCTGAAGGCAGTGCCATCGTGATGTCCCTGATCCAGACGGGCAAAATTGAGGCCCTCGTCGGCGTCAGCTGCATCAGCGTTTTGGAACGCGCCTTTCCCTACATGGAAGCGGCTGCCATTCCCGGCGTCGCCATCCCCCTGCTCCAGGACGATTGCATCAACACCACGGTCGATCTCGATTGGGTCTGGGATTACATCCACCTGACCAGTGACGACAAGACCCGCCGCCTCGATTTGGGATCGCTGCGCGAAGAAGTCGATTTCTGGTTCACCCCCGCCTCCCTCGATCTCGTGATGGGCAGCATGGAGGGCCAGACCGAGCAGATCGCCCGACAGTGGCTGAATCGTGCCGGCAAACGTTGGCGCCCGTTTCTGGCCGTCGCCGCCTACCAGGCGCTCCGTGACGATACCAACGAACCCCTGCCTGACGACGTGCGCAAGATCGCGGTCGCGGTGGAGTGTTTCCACAAGGCTTCTCTGATTCACGACGACATTGAAGATCAGGATGCCGAACGCTACGGCGAAAAGACCCTCCACGAAGAATACGGCGTGGCCGTGGCGCTAAACGTAGGCGATCTCCTGATCGGCGAAGGTTACCGACTGCTGGCCTCCTCCAAGGTCAGCCCCGCTCAGATCACCGCGATGACCAAGGTCGCCTCGCACGGCCAACGCGAACTCTGCCGCGGACAGGGTGCCGAACTTTGCTGGGCCCAAAATCCGGACACGCTCTCCAGCCGCCAGGTCATTGAAATCTTTCGCAAGAAAACCGCCCCCGCGTTTGAAGTGGCGCTGCAGATCGGATCCATCTACGCCGACCTGGAGAAATACGAGGAGAGCAAGGACACGATCAAAACGTTCAGCGAAGCACTGGGGATTGCCTACCAGATCCGCGATGACATCTCCGATTTGGGAGCCGATGGCGACACCAACGACATCGAAGCAATGCGCCCCAGTCTCCTGCTCGCCGTTGCCCACGAGAAAGCCAAGGGCGAGAACAAGGATGTGCTCGCGCAGATTTGGCAGCGGCAACTTCCAGCCGGTTGGGACACTGCCAAGATCGAGGCGCTCTACGCCGAAGTGGGAGCCATCGACCGCGCCAACATTCTCCTGGAAACCTACAAGGAAGAAGGCATCCGCTGCCTCCGCGATCTCCAGAATCAGAATCTGAAGGGTCTGCTCCGACGCGTGCTCGGCAAGATTTTCAATGACACCGAGATCAAGGGTTGGTGCAACGAATTCGAGAAGCAGAACGGCGTGAAAGACGGCATCCGCCTCGGAGAACCCACAGAGATTGCCGAACCGGCGATGGCCTGATCTCCGACTGAGTCGCGCCCGGGTGTGATTGCAAGTCGGTGACGGCGTGCCCATGGAGGGATCAGCTTGCGAGTCCGAAAGCGTGTGTTTGCACTGAAGGTGAGGGCAACTGTGGTTTCGTGTATTGACGTAGCAATCGCAGCTAAAAGCCGCTCAGCCCGCAACTTTAGCTATCGTCCGGCCACGGACTCGCAAGCTCAGCCATCCAGACGATATACCACCCACTCGGAATCGCGCCCTAGCCCCCCCCTGCCCTCAAATTTTCAGGTGGAATAAGGCAGGACGAATCATGACCCTTGAAGCAGAGCATCCGCAGGCGCGACAACGTCGTGGAGTGCGGCTACCGCGCAAACGATCGCCCCACCTGGAAACAATGTGTAGATTCCACTCCGTCCACTGAATTATCGAAGAAACTGATTCCATGAAATCCTCTTTCGTAAACCTCTTGCGATCAGGACTGCTCGCCATCCTGCTCTCCGGCTGTGTCCATCCCCCCACACTCCCAATCGATGCGAGTGATGCGCTGGACCAGGCCATTGAACAGGAACGAAAACGGCAGGGTGTGGTGGGAGTGGCCGTCGGTGTGATCCGTCATGGGAAGGTGGTCTATCTGAAGGGATACGGTCACGCCGACCGGGAAAAGAACCTCCCCGTCACCACCCAGACTCTTTTTCGCTGGGCATCCATTTCCAAACCCGTGACCGCCATTGCGGCCATGCAATTGGTGGCGCAAGGCAAACTCGGCCTGGACGACGATGTCCGCCTGCATGTCCCCGAATTCCCGTACAAGGGAACTAAGATCACCATCCGACAATTAATGTGCCACCAGGGCGGCATCGTTCACTACTCCAACGGCGCGGTGGTTCCCACGGTTCGAAATTACGGCCAGCCTCACCCCTACGCGAACGTCACGCTCGCCCTGGATACCTTCAAGGATTCACCGCTCGTGAACGAACCCGGGGAAAAATATTCCTACTCAACCCACGGCTACATCCTCCTCAGTGCGGCGGTGCAGCGGGCCGGAGGATCTGCCTTTTTTGAACAGGTTCACCAACGGATCAACCAGCCGCTCGGCGGTCTGATGATCATACCGGACTATCAATGGCTCGACCTGCCCGGCCGCTCCGTGGGCTACCGAAGAGTCGGCGGCCGGGTGATCCGCGACTCGGACACGGATGTAAGCTGGAAACTCGGTGGCGGTGGATTCATCTCCCGCATCGGCGACCTGGCCGGCTTCGCCGCCGGCCTGATCAACGGCCAGCTTGTGTCCCAGGATTCCGAGAAACTGATGTGGACTCCACAATCATCTGCAGATCTCAAAACGAACTATGGACTCGGCTTCACGGTGGAAAAAAAGAACGGAACCCTCAAGGTCTCCCACAACGGATCGCAGGAAAAAGCCCGCACCCGAATGGTGATCTATCCGGAGCAGAAACATGGCATCGTCGTGATGTGCAACTCACGCTTCGCCGACCCCGCAAAGTTCAGCACGGCCGCCTATCGCGCCCTCGCCAGTGCCCGCACAAAACCAACGGCAATCAGCTCAAACTGACGCCTAAACAAGCCCAGCGGATGATGCGAGCCAGCAGCCCGTTGGAGTTCGGACTTTAGTGTGTGAGCGCGAACTTGTTCGAGCCCTTCAGCCCCGGCCCACTGAAACGTGCACTCCAACCGATTCTCACTCTAACCTTGTTTCACCTCTGCTGCTCCCGCCAGTAGCGGAATTTCATCCGCATTTCCATGAGTATTTCCATGAGTATTTCGCTCCCCCCCACTCCAATTGATTTGACCTGCCCCAAATTCACCAAACAATCCGGCCATGCCCCTGCTCCGCCCAATCTTCCTTACTGCCCTCATCACCACCGCGTGGATGCTCCCCGCCGCCGAACGGCCGCACGATGCCAAAGCCATTCAACCCGGCGTCACCCTCACCCTCGTCAACGAACATCCTGACCTCGTCACCCCCACCGGCATCGACGTGGATGCCCAAGGCAACATCTGGATCATCTCCAGCCATACCCATTTCCCGCCCCAAGATTACCAAGGGCCAAAACACGACGAGATCCTGGTCTTCTCCAACCCCGGCAAACGCCGCGTCTTCTACAACCACACTGAAAAAACCATGGATCTCGAACTCGGCGCGGACGGCTGGGTCTACCTCGCCGAACGCGATCGCATCCTTCGTATTCGCGACACCGATGGCGACGGCAAGGCCGACCAGGAAGAGGACATCGCCGTCTTGGCTTCCGCCGCCACCTACCCCCATAACGGCCTCTCCGGACTCGCCTGGCATCCCAACGGAAATCTCTACTTCACCCTCGGCGAAAATTTCAACGAGGAATGGGTGCTCACCGGAACGGACGGCCGCACCGCCACCGGGACCGGTGAAGGCGGCGTATTTCATTGTGGCCCGGATGGCAGCCAACTCACCCGCATCGCCCGCGGCATGTGGAATCCCTTCGGTTTCTGCGTCCGCGAAGACGGTCAGATGTTCGCCGCTGAGAACGATCCCGGCGAACGCCCGCCCTGCCGCATCCTCCACATCGTGGAAGGCGGCGACTACGGCTTCCAACGGCACTACGGGCCCGCCGCTCATCATCCGTTTGTCGCCTGGAATGGTGAACTCCGCGGCACCCTCCCCATGCTGCATCCCTCCGGCGAAGCTCCCTGCGGCATCGTCCCCCTCGGCAATGGACTGCTCGTCCCCGCTTGGGGCGATCATCGCATCGACTACTTCCCGCTCACCCAAAAGGGAGCCAGCTACACCGCCACGCGGATTGAGCTCGTCAACGGCACCCGCTACTTCCGTCCCACCTGCATCACCCACGCCGAGCATCAAAGCACCGCCCAGAAGAAGATCTGGTATCTCACCGACTGGGTCGACGGCAGCTACAACGTTCACGGCTTCGGACGAATCTGGAAACTTGAGATCGACCTCACCCAGGCCGACTGGCTCGGCCCGCTCAACGTTCCTGAACCCACGGACGCAGCCAGACTCGCCGACCGATTGCGCAACCCAAAATCCGACTTCACGCGCCAGGCAACCCTGGAGTATACCCGGCACGAAGATCCGTTCATCGCCCGCGCCGCACTCGTCCGCCTCAGCCGATCGATCAAGAACCATCGCCCCAAGAACGTCAGCCGCTGGCACCCCACCGATCGAATCGCCGCCATCCGCGCACTTCACATCGCCAAAGCCGATCCCCAGCCCTGGATCAATCAGGCCCTCAATGATCCCCTCCCTGCCGTACAGTTCGAAACCCTGCGTTGGATTGCCGACGCCAGTTTGCAGGACGAGCAGTTCAAAGCGTTTCTCCCCGACCTTGAACGATTCCTCAAACGCAGCGATTTGTCCTTCCAACTCTTCGAGGCCGCCATTGCCGCCTGGAACACCCTCAACGGAAAACCCGAACTCGGCCTCCACAACCCCGAGATGTTGCTGGCCCGCGTCCTGGACACCAACAGCCCGGCGACCCTTCGCGCCTACGCCCTGCGCCTCCTCCCCAAGATGCACCGACTCGCCACCCCCGGCCGCCCCTTCAACACCCTCACCTTTCCCAAAGGACTCACCGTCCAGATCCTCGCCGAGCTGTTGGAAACCGATAACCCCGAGCTCGCGCTGGAAACGATCCGCGTGCTCGCTGGCCGACCCGCCAACGGCAAACTCGTCCTCGCCCGCATTGCGAACAACGAAGCCAAGTCCTCACAACTCCGCAGCGAAGCCATCGCCGGACTCGCCGCCGTCGCCCACGAATATGTGGCGGACCTGGTCAGGCTCACCCAGCACGCCGACAGTGCCATCTCCGAGGAAGCCCTCCGCGCCCTTCGCCACCAGTCACTCACGGACAGACAGTCCGCCACCCTCAGACAGGCGCCGCGCCAAGACCTCATCGCCGCCATCCTCAATCCTGCATCCCTCGCCGAGAACCGCCCGACCTCAACCGATCCCGGCATCTGGGAAAAACACCTGGCCGCCCTCAGCGGTAAACCGAACGTCGCCAGCGGCCAACGAATCTTCCACCACGCCGTCGCCCTTTGTGCCCGCTGCCACCGCCACAGCGGTCGCGGCAAGATCGTCGGCCCCGACCTCACCGTCACCGGTCGCGAAAAGAACCGCGCCTGGTTCCTCAAAGCCATCCTGCAACCCAGCGCCGACATGGCCCCCGAGTATCAGCCCCGCACCCTCACCCTCACCAACGGCGACACCCACACCGGCATTCGCCTCCGCAGCTACAGCCGTGAACAACTCCGCGACCTCAACGGAAACACCATCACCTTCCACAAAGACAAAGTCGCCGCCATCCGCGACCTCAACACCTCCCTCATGCCCGCCGGCCTCGTCTACTCCCTCACCGACCGGGAACTCCGCGACCTCCTCGCCTTCCTCACCACCCCGTAGCGAGATTCGTGAGAATTTCGTATCCACTTCCCGCCACCGGAGCAGCCAAGGGAACGAGGCTCATCACACCACGGGCCCCGCAGCCTTAAGCCGTAGTAGCCCCCTGCTAAAAATCCAACGGACTCCGCACCCCCATCCCCGGCTTGCTCATCACATGCGTATAGATCTGCGTCGTCTTCACATTGGCGTGCCCCAGCACCTCCTGCACCGAACGGATATCCGCCCCCAACTCCAACAGATGCGTCGCAAAACTGTGCCGCAAGGCATGCGGCGTCACATTCTTGCTGATCCCCGCTTTGAGAATCGCCTCCTTGATCGCCTTCTGCAGAAAACGATCCAACAGATGATGCCGCCGTCGGAGGCCCGAACGCGAATCATCACTCAACTTCCGGCTCGGCCACATCCATTGCCAGGCCCATTCCGTCCCCGCCTTCGGATATTTTCGGTCCAGCGCACCGGGCATAAACACCCCGGGAATCCCCCTTGCCGCCGCGCACCACGACCTGGTTTCGTTCAAAATCTACATCCTTGATCCGCAGACGCAGCAGCTCCGAAACCCGCAAACGCTTTCTGGATACACATCCGCCGTCCTTGGCCCGGCTCACGAAACTCCGTGCGCTTGAAGCTGATCTGAAAGACGCGGCAAAGAACTGAGCGGTCGATCAGTTCGCAGCTTTGGCCGCCAGATCCAGCCCTCGTACGGGGTGACGCAATCCATTGAAGAAAAAACCATGCCAATCCGGGTGTTTCCGTTGACACGCTTAAAGCCTTTGATAGATTCGCCGCTCATTTTGCGGTTTTCCCACCTGAAAGCCGTATTTAATGGGTTAAATCACACACCATCATAATGGCAAAATCGCACAAATACGTTTACACGTTTGGAAACAACAAAGCTGACGGCGGCGGGACGATGAAGTCCCTCCTCGGCGGCAAAGGAGCTAACCTCGCGGAAATGGTCCGCATCGGCCTGCCGGTGCCTCCGGGACTCACCATCTCGACTGACGTCTGCACTTACTTCTACGACAACAAACGGACCTACCCCAAGGTTCTGCAGAAGCAGATCGAAGACGGTGTGACCAACATGGAGAAGATCATGGGCTGCAAATTCGGTGACACCAAAAAGATGCCGCTGCTCCTCGCGGTGCGTTCCGGTGCCCGCGAATCCATGCCCGGAATGATGGACACGATCCTGAACCTCGGCCTCAACGACCAATCGGTCGCCGCCGTTGCCAAGGTCACCGGCAACGAATTTCTCGCCTGGGATTGCTACCGTCGCTTCATCCAAATGTATGGCGACGTCGTCATGGGCGTTCAAAAGGCTCCTGATGAAGACGAAGAACCGTTCGAGATCATCATCGCCGATCTGAAGAAGGAACGTTACGGGGACGAGCACTATCCCGATACCTCCCTCTCCGCTGACGACATGAAGGAACTCGTCGCCCAGTTCAAGAAAGAGGTCAAAGATCGCACCGGAAAGAACTTCCCCACAGATCCTTGGGACCAGTT
>JBLFYM010000200.1:0-9621 GCA_047608975.1 Limisphaerales bacterium
GGCGAAGCTGCAAAACGGCAGGCCGTCACCAACCCGAAGAACACCGTTTACTCCATCAAGCGCTTCATGGGGCGCAAGTTCGAGGAAGTTGCCGAAGAGGCGAAATTGATGCCTTACAAGGTGATCAAGGCAAAGAACGGCGATGCCTGGGTCGAAGTCGAAGTGGGTGGCGAGACCAAGCAATACAGCCCGCAGGAAGTCTCCGCGATGATCCTTTCCAAGCTCAAGGCGGATGCCGAAACGCGCTTGGGTGAGACGATCACCGAAGCCGTCATCACGGTTCCGGCTTACTACAACGATTCCCAGCGGCAGGCCACCAAGGATGCCGGCAAGATCGCCGGACTCGAAGTGCGCCGCATCATCAATGAGCCAACCGCAGCCGCGCTTGCCTACGGTTTGGATCGGAAGAAGGACGAGAAGATCGCAGTCTACGATTTGGGCGGTGGCACCTTCGATATCTCTGTTCTCGAAATCGGCGACGGCGTCTTCGAAGTCCGAGCGACCAATGGTGACACCCATCTGGGCGGTGATGACTGGGACAACACGATCATCGATTGGATTCTCGATGAGTTCAAAAAGGAGAACAACATGGATCTCCGTAACCAGCCCGATGCTCTCCAACGCATCAAGGAAGAGGCTGAGAAAGCCAAGATCGCCCTCTCCAGCGCCCAGGTTTACGACTTTAACCTCCCGTTCATCACAGCGGACGCCTCGGGTCCCAAACACATCGCACTGAAGCTGACCCGCGCGAAAATGGAACAGCTCTGCGATGAACTGTTCGAACGCACGATCACGCCGGTGAAGGCCTGTTTGCAGGATGCCGACATGAACACCAGCGAGATTGACGAACTCGTGCTCGTTGGCGGTATGACCCGCATGCCGCGGGTCGTTGAAACCGCCCGATCGCTTGTCAGCAAGCAGCCGAACCAAGGCGTCAATCCCGACGAGGTGGTCTCCATCGGTGCGGCCATTCAGGGTGGCGTGCTTCAGGGTGACGTGGAAGACGTAGTTCTGCTCGATGTCACTCCGCTTTCACTCGGAATCGAAACTCTCGGTGGCGTCTTCACTCGCCTGATCGAACGCAATACCACGATCCCCACGAAGAAATCGGAAATCTTCTCCACCGCTTCTGACAATCAGCCGGCGGTGGAAGTGCACGTGCTTCAAGGCGAACGCCAGTTTTCCAAAGACAACAAGACCGCCGGTCGATTTCATCTGAAGGATATTCCTCCTGCCCAGCGTGGTGTTCCACAGATCGAAGTCACCTTCGACATTGATGCCAATGGTATCCTGCACGTCACCGCCAAAGATCTTGGCACCGGCACGGAACAGAAGATCACCATCACGGCCAGCAGCGGACTCTCGAAGGAAGAAGTCGAGAAGATGCGCAAGGATGCCGAAGACCACGCCGATGAGGACGCCAGCCGTCGCGAAGAGATCGAGACGCGCAACGAACTCGATGGCATGATCTACCGTTCCGAGAAACTCATCAAAGACAACGGCGACAAGATCGGCGACGACGAAAAGGGCAAGATCGAAGGTGCCATCAAGGAAGCCCGATCCGCGCTTGAATCGAACGACGTTGACAAGATCAAGGCCGCCCGCGACCAGATGAACGAAGCTTGGCAGGGTGCCTCGGAAATTCTCTACAAAGCTGCTCAGGAAGAAGCCGCCGCAGGTGGCGCTGCCGGACCGGATGCAGGTCCCGGACCTGAAACTGGCGACGCCGGTGGTGAGGCCAAACCATCAGCGGCCGGTGACGGTCCCGTCATCGATGCTGAAGAAGTCATCGACGCTGAAGAAGTCGTCGACGAAGAGAAAAAGTAATTTACCGTCCCTGATAATCCAGTCCGCGACGGGTGTCGCGGGCAACGAAAACAATCAACCCACAAACCCAAAAACACACAAACATATGGCATTGAAAGTCAAACCGCTCGGCGATCGTGTTCTCGTAGAGACCGTCGAAGAGACAGAAACCAAAAAAGGTGGAATCATCATCCCTGATGCCCACAAAGAAAAACCGCAGGAAAGCAAAGTGGTGGCTCTTGGCACCGGCAAACTTGACGACGACGGTAAGAAAGTTCCGTTCGATGTCAAAGTCGGCGACCTGATCCTCACCAACAAGTACGGCGGAACCGACATCAAGATCGACGGCAAGGAATTCAAAATCCTCAACTCCGACGATATCCTCGCCATCATCGGCTAATCACCAGTTCACTGAAACGAATAAAGTATCATGTCAGCAAAACAGCTCAAATTCGATGAAGCCGCCCGCCAGGCCCTCCTGCGCGGTGTGCATCAACTCACCCGTGCCGTTTCGGCCACGCTCGGTCCCAAGGGCCGCAACGTCGTCATCGACAAGAAGTTCGGCTCCCCCACTGTCACCAAGGATGGTGTCACCGTGGCCAAGGAAATCGAACTCGAATGCCCCTACGAAAACATGGGCGCACAGATGGTTCGCGAAGTGGCCTCCAAGACCAGCGATAGCGCTGGTGACGGTACCACGACGGCGACCGTTCTCGCGGAAGCCATCTATCGTGAAGGCCTCAAGCACGTGACCTCCGGTGCCAATCCGATCGGCATCCAGCGCGGTATCGGCAAGGCCGTTGAAGCCGCTGTCGGTGCTCTCGACAAGCTCGCCAAGAAGGTCAAGGACAAGGAAGAGATCAAGCAGGTCGCAACCGTTTCCGCCAACTGGGACAACACCATCGGTGAAATTATCGCTGATGCGATGGACAAGGTCGGCAAGGACGGAACGATCACTGTGGAAGAAGCCAAGTCCATCGAAACCACCCTCGACGTTGTCGAAGGGATGCAGTTCGACAAGGGCTACCTCTCCCCTTACTTCACCACTGATTCCGACAGCATGGAAGCCAAGCTGGAAGATCCTTACATCCTGATCTACGAGAAGAAAATCAGTAGTCTCAAGGACCTCCTCCCGCTGCTCGAAAAGACCGCGAAAGCCGGCCGCCCGCTCCTCATCATCTCTGAAGAGGTCGAAGGCGAAGCGCTCGCCACCCTCGTCGTCAACAAACTCCGCGGCGTTCTGAACACCTGCGCCGTCAAGGCCCCCGGTTTCGGCGACCGCCGCAAGGCCATGATGGAAGACATCGCCATCCTCACCGGTGGCAAGTTCATCAGCGAAGACCTCGGTCTGAAGCTCGAAACCCTCGAACTCGCTGACCTCGGAAGCGCCAAGAACGTTGTCGTCGACAAGGAAAACACCACCATCGTCGAAGGTGGTGGCAAGTCCTCCGAGATTCAGGGCCGCGTCAATCAGATCCGTCGTCAGATCGAGGAAACCACCTCCGACTACGATCAGGAAAAACTGCAGGAACGCCTCGCCAAGCTCGCCGGCGGTGTTGCCGTCATCAACGTCGGTGCTGCCACCGAGACTGAGATGAAGGAAAAGAAAGCCCGCGTGGAAGACGCCCTCCATGCCACCCGCGCTGCCGTCGAAGAAGGCATCGTTCCTGGCGGTGGGGTTGCTTACCTCCGCACGCTCAAGGCGGTTGACAAGGTCGAAGGTGCCAACGAAGACGAGCAGATCGGTGTCGAGATCATCAAGCGCGCCCTTCAGTATCCGTTGAAGGCCATTGCCACCAATGGCGGCTGGGAAGGCTCTGTCATCGTGGCTGAAGTTCTCAAGAAGAAGAACAACGAAGGCTTCAACGCCGCCACCGGCGAATACGAAGACCTCATCAAGGCGGGTGTTGTCGATCCGAAGAAGGTCACGCGCACTGCCCTGCAGAACGCCGCCTCCATCGCTGGTCTGCTCCTCACCACCGAGTGCATGATCACCGACATTCCTGAAAAGGAAGCTCCTGACGCCGGCGGCCACAGCCACGGTCCGGGAATGGACATGTAAGGAACGTTCCGTTCCATCACAAATTCGCGAAAGGCGAGGCCGCAAGGCCTCGCCTTTTTTTGTTCACCAACTCTCGTAGCCGCGAGCGTGAGTTCGCTCACTTCTCCCTCAAACAGAGTAGCCATCCCTCACCGCCTTCGAACTGACCTGCCCCAGCGGCCAACCAGAACTTGCCCGCGCCTGGATTCTTGTTCCGAAGCACTGGCGACTGGAATCAAAGCAGTCGCTGGCCGTCAGGCTCTCAGATCACCGTCCCGTATTTGCGGATGTGTTCATAAGCGTGGGCGAATGAACCGGATGTGGTCGAAGAATATTCGGCGCGGCTAATCCAATATCACCGGCAGAGTCACTCTCGATCTGAACTGCGGACCGTGATGGAGGGTTTGCTTCGCTACCACCAATCTCGCATCGGCGTTTTGATTGGCCGCGGTATTGTGATGACGGTCGTAGTTCGGGAAATCGGAACTGGTGATATCCAGTCGAATCCGGTGCCCGACCTGGAAGAGATTGGATGTGGGCCGCAGTTTGATCACGAACTCCGTCACCTCGTTCGGTGTCAGCAATTCTTCCCGTTCCAAGCCGTTGCGGTAACGGGCTCGAACCACCCCCATTGAAATGTCCCGCGCGACCCCATCGGGGGCCACGTCAATCAGGCGGGCAAAGAAGTCGGTATCCGGTGCCGATGACGACGCGTGGATCGTCACTTCTGGATAGCCGGTCACTTCAATCGTCCTATTCAAGGGCGCTGTTTGATAGACCAGAATGTCCTCGCGCTTGGCCAAAGGGGCCTGATCGGCCGGGACGGTGAATTGTGCCTTGCTCCACAATGTCGGCACGGGATCTTTGGGGTCGTATTTGTATTGGTCGGTTGATTTTCTTCCGGTGGGTTTACGGCTCAGACTGCCGTTGCCGGCTGGGGTATTCGCCTCCCCTTGGCTCGCCAGGAACCAGGTCCGGTTCTTCGCTCGTTTGAGCGGCCATTCATTTTCGCTGCGCCATTCGTTGGCTCCCATGACGAAGATGCGGACGGGCGGTTCTTTGTCGATGCCGTTCTGTTCGCCTTTCAGCCAGTGATCGAACCAACGTGTTTCTTCCCTTCTGACATTGAAACTCGCTTTCGGCCCGAAATCGATCTGGCCGACTTTTCGGCCGCCCCGTCCGGTGTGGCTCCACGGGCCGATCACCAGTCGTTGCCGGGTCCGCGCCACTTCGGTGTATCCTTCGGCGACCATCTTGCGATGCAACCCGATCGACCCGTTGCAGTGATCGAACCAACCCACCACGTCAAAGTTCGGCACCGCCACGTCGGAACAACCTTCCGGCAATTGCCATGGGTCGGTCGTGGGATTTCGCAACCAATCCTTCACCACTTTCGCCTCGTGACCAAACATGCTGTCAGGCAGGTCCAACCAGGGCAGGAAGTTCAGCAGTTCCTCGTCCTTGCCCGCTGACCAGAGTTTGGTTGCCTCGGCGCGTGAGTGCGGCTTTTTACCACCGCTCCGTTTTCGCATGTCCCAAGACATCGTGCGATACCACCAGTTCCACCGGCGTCCCGGACGGATCGTTCCCGGGCCCTCCAACTCGGTCATTCGCGCCGGAATCGAATGCGCGGACATTACGACCAGGGACGGTGGTCGCAACGGGGCCATCTTCCATTGCGTGTAGGCGTTGTAGGACGCTCCAAAAGTTCCCACCTTGCCGTTCGAGCCCGGCAACTTCGCCGCCCACTCGATGGTATCGTAGCCATCCTCGGCATGATCGTCCTGCGCGTGCACAAACGAACGGTAGATCCCGTCTGATTCATACCGTCCACGCGTTACCTGACAGACCACGATGTAGCCTGCTTTCGCGTGACTCATGCCGCCCGGCTTGCCATACGGACTTCGTGAAACCAGCACTGGAAATGGCCCCCGGGTTGTCGGCCGATAGACATCGGCCCGCAGAATCGTTCCGTCCCGCATGGGCACGGCCACATTCTTCGCCACTTTGATTTCCAGTGTCGCCGGGGCGGACGAGGCCACGGAGTCGGCGGTGACGATGGCCAGTGCGCAGAGACAGGGCAGGCTCATCCGAGGTTTCATGAACATCGAAGGATGCTAACGCGCTGCGCCCTACTGGAAAGGATTTCGTCAGAGCGAAAAAGTTACCAGGATCCTACCTGAGAATCGGAGTCCTGATTGGATCATCGCTAATCTGAACTGACCGGGCGGCGGTTGGATTTCTTGACGGAATGGAGTCGTTTGTCCGCGAGGATCTTCCGCTTCACGCCCTTTGGTCGACCACGGTTGCGGCGTTTGGCCTTCTCGCTCCGAGCTTTGCGGGCAGCAGCTGCTGCGGCGCGGCGGTGTTCGATTTTCTGAACGAGAAGTTTGCGCGCGAGGAAGCGATTCATACCCTGCTGACGGGTTTCCTGACACTTGATCTGAATCCCGGTGGGACGGTGGAGCAGCATCACGCAGGTGGAATTTTTGTTCACGTTCTGGCCGCCGTTGCCGCTGGACCGGACGAACTTTTCCTCGAGATCCAGCTCCCGCACACCGAGCTCGTCGAGGCGGCGATTCAGTTCCGTTTCCTTGTCAGACGTGACCGGGTACGTGCTCACAGCGCACAGAGTAGATCATGGGACAGGTGGATGCAAATTGGGTTGTCAGGTTTTCTGACCTCCATCGGCATTGGGTGATTTGGCATTTCGTCGTGGTGCCCAATCGAACTTCGGAACCGGCTTGATGCTTGGCATTTGGGGCCGCTCGCGGTAGCCAATTGCCGTGCCCAAGAAATTCTTTTTTCCTCTGAACCAATCCTTCGGCAACCGCCGACAATTTCTGCAGGCGGGTGGCGTCAGCGCGGCGGGTCTGGCGATCGGTTGTCAGTCCCCATCGCCGCTTGCGCGCAAGCCCAGCGTCAAGTCTCACGCGAAGGTCCGGCTCGCTGGAATAGGCGTGGGTGGAAAAGGTGCGGTGGATATTGCGGGTTGCGCCAAGGCGGGGGCAGATTTTGTTGCGCTCTGCGACATCGATCGCAAGCGATTGGCGGCGGCGAAGAAGCGTTATCCGCGGGCAAAGACTTTTACCGACTACCGGGAGATGCTCGAAGAGATGCCGGATCTTCAGGGAGTCACGATCAGCACACCTGATCACCATCATGCTCCGGCGGCCATCCGTGCCATTGAGCGCGGCATCCCCACCTTTGTGCAGAAGCCTTTGACACATTCCATTTATGAGGCGCGGGTGTTGACCTTGGCGGCGCGCAAACGTGGGGTGGCGACGTTGATGGGGAACCAAGGCCATTCCGGGGATGATGTGCGCGAATTTTGTGAGTTGATCTGGGCGGGGGCGATCGGTCCGGTTCGGGAAGTGCATATCTGGACCAATCGGCCGGTTTGGCCACAGGCGCGGCAGCGCCCGACGAATGAGGATCCGGTGCCTGCTTGGTTGGATTGGGAAGGGTTTCTTGGTCCGGCGCGTTGGCGTCCTTATGTGGGACCGAGCGAGGGCTCGCGCGGTCGCGGCGCTTACAATCCTTTCAACTGGCGCGGGTGGTGGGATTTTGGAACGGGCGCTCTCGGCGACATGGCGTGTCATCTGATGGATCCGGCGGTCTGGGCATTGAAGCTGGGCATTCCGGAGAGTGTGGAAGCTGAATCAGAGGGTGCCAACGAGGAGACCGGTCCGAACTGGTCGGTGATCAATTATCAGTTTCCGGCGCGCGGAGACATGCCGGTGGTGAAGATGGTTTGGTACGATGGCGGGAAGAAACCATCGAATGAACTGTTGGGACTTCCACCGGGGACTGAATCACCGGCAAACGGCTCGCTGTTCATTGGGGACGCCGGCAAATTGACCTGCGAAACTTACGGCGGGAAACCGACCTTCACTCCCGATTCCAAGGTGAAACGATTTCCTAAACCGGATCAGGTTCTGGAGCGTTCCCCCGGCCACTATCGCGAGTTCATCGACGCCATCAACGGGCGGCCGTTGGCCAACGCATCAAACTTTGATTTTGCGGGTCCATTCACCGAGATGGTGCTCTTGGGGAACCTTGCTGTCCGCACCGGTCGTAAGGTCGAGTGGAACGCCAGCGATATGAATGCGGGCAACATGGATGTCTCGCATCTCGTGAAGCGGGACTATCGCGAGGGCTGGGAGGTTTGAGAGCCGATGGTGTTGGGGACGGAAAAAATCAAAGATACAATCCACAAACTCCAAAGAAGCACCAATCTTCAAAATTCAATTAGCCTTGAGGTATGCCTGCGAAGGGCTGATTCACTTTCGGGCAAATTGCTCAGTGCATCTCGATGTCACAGGAACCGATTCCACCACGGAAGTAATTGAACTGAACGTTGGGGTGATCGGCGAGCAGGGACATGGGCACGGCGCTGTCGGCGATTCCCTTGGAGATCATGTAGGCGGTCAGGCGCTGGCCGAAGGGGTTGTCGTGCGTGCCGGCGTGCCAGATCGAAACCTTGTCTGATTTCCAGGTTTCGTAGGGACCTACCGTTACTGCAGCGGTGGGAACCAGGGTGACGTTGCCACCGCCCGAGGTGCGGGCGTTCTGCGCGATGGTGACGGGATGCAGTTCGACGATGCGCGTCTTCAACTTGCGATATTCAGCCGGTGTGGGAGGCGCGTTCTTGTATTTTCCTTTTCGGCGCAGCGGATCGTTAAAGGCCCAATGTTTGATGTCGCCCTGGCCACCTTGCATGACGGCGCACCGGATTCCGGTTTCCCAGGTCTTCCGAAACTCGGACGCGTCGGCGTCGGGGAAATGCAGGTTCGTGTCAGGCATCCGCTGCTTCTTGGGAATGTGATTGAAGCACATTTCCCGATCACAACGTTCAAACGAAAGCGGATGGGTGACCGGCACGACTTTGCCGTCGATAACCCATTCGTCCATTCCCCAGAAGTGCCCGCTACGGACGTCGATGCCGAGTTCCTTCACGAGGCGGGCGACGAGCGGGAGCTGTTCGGTCGGTCCGATGGGGCCGCAGATTCCGACGGGATTGTCAGCGGTTGATTGACGCCAGGCGTCGATGTACTCGAGAGCTTCGGCGAGATAGAAATCTTCCAGCGTGTCATACATGACGACGCGGAAGCCGGGGCGCGAAAGTTTTTCGATCTGCTTCATCGAAAGCGCGGCCGCGCTTTCGATGATGTCCTGGTCGAGGGTGGTGTAATCCCACCAGTCAGGGGCTAGGGATGAGAGCTTGCGTGGCATGGAGCGATCTTATCCATGGAGGTCACAATGTGAATCCCTGAATTTGGGAGATCCAGATGTTCAGCCGCCGAAGGGATTGGGCGGGATTCGTTTCAGGAGCTTCTTCACGTCGCGTGCGCGGGTCACGGCTTTGTCGAGCGGGATCAGCATCCAACGTTCCGGGAAATCGTAGCTCGCTCCAGGGGCCAGTTTGACGGCCGGACTCAGCGGGGAAAGTTCGGTGATCGTTGGGGTCCACATGACCTCCACCGTGTTTCCACCGTCGGCGTAGTTGCCTCCGGGAGACACGGGAAAAAATTTGATAAAGAGCAGATTGTCACGTGCATAGGCGATCCACCCGGACAGGCTGTCCGCGCCGATCTTTGCTGAAGTGGTACCGGTCTGGATGACGAGGAGATCATCAATCACCTGAACGCCGGGTTGTTGTTGGCCGGCAGGGTAATGAAACCCGGCGCCGCTGCGGGAGAGGATGGACCATCCTTTTTCGAATCGGCTTTCCGGGTTCAGTTTGAAGAACACGAACCCACCGCCTTTGCACA
>JBLFYM010000201.1:0-9621 GCA_047608975.1 Limisphaerales bacterium
AGGTAATTTTGTTCGGCATGAGTTGCACCTTGGAGTTGAGTGCCTCTTCCCAGGTGACTTCGCCGCCGGTGTAGGTGGCCATCCGACCCATGATGGAGGTCAACGTGCTCTTGGCACCGTAGTAGGCCTCGTTGTAGGGCTCATCGTGGCGGATGGCCGCGAACAGATCGTCGTGCTCCTGCTGGTACGGATTCTTGTCCGCCTTCTGCTTGCGATAGCGCCACGGTGCGCCCTTGGTTGGGAAGATCGTGTGCTTGTTGATGTCGCTGCGACCGGTCGCGCCCTGCACGTGCTCGGAAACGGAGTTGAAACAGCCGCGGATGTGGCGACATTGGCTGAACATCCAGGTGCCGTCTTCGTACTGATACTCCACGCCGTGGTGATCGAAGATCTCGCCGTATTTTTTGTCCGTGCGGACCTGGCGTCCACCCATGCCGCGAGCCATGGTGGGGAATCCGTCCTTGAGCCAGTTGATGACGTCGAGGTTGTGGATGTGCTGCTCAGTGATGTGATCGCCGCAGAGCCAGTTGTAGTAGTACCAATTGCGAAGCTGATACTCCAATTCGCTGTTCACTTCGTCACGCTGAGCACGAGGATCCCAGACCCCGCCGCCATTCCAATAGGCGCGCATGGAGACGAGATCGCCGATGGCACCGTCTTGCAGACGCTTGATCGTTTCCATGTATCCGGCCTGGTGATGGCGTTGCAGGCCGACCCCGACTTTCAAACCCTTTTTGTCAGCGAGCTTGGCGACTTCCAGGACCTTGCGGATACCGGGGCCGTCCACCGCGACGGGTTTTTCCATGAAGACGTGCTTGCCCTGCTTGATGGCTTCCTCGAAGTGGTAGGGACGAAATCCGGGAGGGGTGGTCAGGATAACCAGGTCGCATTGCTCGATGACCTTCTTGTAGGCATCGGGACCGATGAACTTGTTCTCTTCCTTGACGTCAACCTGCTTCTCTTTCTGCTTGCTGATGATGGTGAGACGTTCGTCCAGCTTGTCCTTGAAGACGTCAGCCATGGCGACCAGTTTGACGCTTTCGCCGGTGCTCAACGCCTGCACGGCGGCACCGGTACCACGACCGCCACAACCGACGAGGCCGATCTTGATCGTGTCTCCCGGGGAGAACGATGCGCCATGGGCGAAGCGTTCGATGGGCAGCGCGCTGAGTGCGGCGGCACCAGCAGCTGTTTTGGTGGTTGTTCCGACGAACTTCCTACGAGTCACCGGATCCTGGGTTGAGGTCTTTTTTGATTCGTTCATTAGATTCTTTCTTTGTGGGTGCGGGGAGTAAAGCGTTCGGTTTCGGGGCTGTCTACGGATTAATCCTCTTTTTCGATGCCGTCGTTCCAGTAGTTCAGCATCGTCTCAGGCTCGTCGATTTTGAGGGGGCGGACGAGCCGGAATCCGAGGAATTGGGCGTCCGTATGATACCAGATGCTCTTCGGCAATTGCGGGTCCTGAACCTTCCAATCAGCATCCGAGGCGAGGCGCGCGGAACTGCGCAGTACCTCTGCCGTATGATCCCATGATCCACCGCGGGCAACCCGCGGATAGAGCTTTACCGGTCGGTTGTAGGGATTGTCCGTGGCTTTCTGGAGGGAGGTGTAGTTGGGTTCATACCGGTCCATCACCCATTCGGCGACGTTTCCGTGCATGTCGAAGAGACCCCACTGATTGGGTTTCTTCTTGCCGACTTTCTGATACTTGAAATCACCGTTGGATTCGAACCAGCCATATTCGCCGATCTGCGCGGGATCATCGCCGAAGTGATAGGCGGTGGTGGTGCCGGCGCGACAGGCGTATTCCCACTCGGCTTCGGTGGGGAGGCGGAAGTATTGGCCGAGTTTGGCGCTGATCCACTCACAATACTTGCGGGCGGCGTGCTGCGTCATGCTGATCGCGGGGTAACCGTCCTTGCCCATGCCAAAGCTCATTTCAACATAGGGCTGGGTGGGGCGGGCGACGGCGTCCGAGATCTTGTCGATGGCGGGATCGGTAGACATGAAATCCTTGTACTTACGTTCTTCGTCGCGATACATGAACAGTTCGAATTCGTTCCAAGTGACCTCGAATTTACCCATCCAGAACGCGGCGACCTCGACCTTGCGCTGCGGCCCTTCGTCGTCGTTTCGTTTGGCCTCACTGGCGGGACTGCCCATGAGGAATTCGCCGGCGGGAATCGGGGTCATCGTGAAGGTCGTCTCCGTGCCGGGAATAGTCAGTTTGTATTCCTTCATGTCGGCCTGGGTTTTGGCCTTCTGATTCTTGACGGCCAGCTCACGGATGTTGCGCACGGTCTGCAGTTCGTCAGACTTGGGGCCGGTGTCTTTTTTCTTGGCCTCGAGGGTGATGCCCTTGGGCATCCAGGCTCCCTGTTGGATCCAGAGACGGATGATTTCGATTTCTTCCTTTGGGAGCGGGCCACCCTTCTTTGTCGGTGGCATGATCAGATCGTCGTCTTCTGGCAGCGCCGTGGTCTGATGCACCCAGCTTTCGCCCGGGTTACCGGGGACAACCCCTTCGCCGCTGTCGCCGCCGGCGAACATCTTTTCCTGATTGTGCATCTTGTAGCCGCCGCGGTCGTAGTCTTCGCGATGACAGGCAATGCAGTTGTATTCGAGGATGGGTTGGACTTCCTTCACGAAGTTGGCCTTCTTCGTCGCTGCCAGCTTCACCTTGGCAGGCCACTTGGCACCCTGCTGGATCCAGTTCTTAAGGAGTTGAATCTGATCCTTGTTCAGGAGGCCTTCCTTGGTCGGCGGCATCACATCATCGTCGCCCTCGGGCAGCGCACAGAGCTCGAACAGCACGCTTGCGTCGGGTTTTCCCGGGACAATCATCTCATCTTCTTCGAACGCCTGGGCGCGAGATTCCAGACTGAGCCCGCCTTTCGGTTTCTTGCCACCGTGGCATTTCAGGCAGTGAGCCTCGAAAAGAGGCTTGATATCGCGGGAAAAACTAACTTTTTCAGCCGCTGTTGCGGAAGGCATGTCCGCGACGCATGCGAGCGTCAGGGCGGAGAGAATTCGGATCACTGATTTCATAAGACGAGATGGGAACCTAAGTTTTCCGGGTTTGATTGAAAAGTCAAAGTTCAGACGCCCGGGAGGGGCGGTGAATTCGGACGGGAAGGACGATCAGCCGTGGGCGGGGCTGATCGTTAGTTGGATCCGTAGACCCTGTTGGTGGACTTGAAGCGGATGATGATCTCGCCGTCTTTGCCGTAGCCGAGTTGTTCTCTCGCGCGCCGCTCGATGGCTTCTGGATCAATGCGAAGCGCCTCGATTTCCTGATCCATCTGTCGGGCGGCGGTCTGTTGCTGCGAGATCTCTTTCTCCAGTGTGAGATTGCGTTCGCGCAGACGTTGATTCTGTTTGAAGAGCGGCACGTAGAGTTGCACCAACAGCACCATCAGCGCGACCAGCAACAAAAACATTACTGCACGCGTCATTCTTCCCCATATGCCGGTATACGGTTCCATTTTCTCAGAGCTGACTCAGGTGTGTTTTGATCCGTTCAATTATTCAACGATACACGCGCTTGGACTCGGACAGTTTTCCGTCTCGTAAAAACGTCATCCGCAGAAACCGGTCGGGACCGACGCGGGAGTAGCCGGAAGTGGAAATTCCCGAGTAGGGATTGCCGAGGAGAGTGGTCCGGGTGGTTCCACTACCGGTGCGCCATTCGGCGACGCGGGTTCCGTCCGACAAGGTGGTTTCCTTGTCGGGTGGTCCAAGCTCGCGCACGACCTGATCATAGTTGTGACTGCCGACGCGAGCGTTCCAGTCGGTTTTCTTGGTTGCGCAGCCGCCGAGGCAGAGTGCCAGTGCCAATATCAACGCGTGTCGCATGGCGGGCATTCTACGCTCTGGGGTGGGCTTCGGCATAGGCTTTCTTCAGTCGGTCGGTGGTCAGATGGGTGTAGACCTGCGTGGTTACCAAATGGGCGTGACCCAGCAGTTCCTGAACGCTGCGCAAATCCGCACCGGCATCCAGAAGATGGGTGGCATAGCTGTGTCGCAATTTGTGGGGCGTGAGTTCGGGATCGAGCCCGGCCGCGGCGAGGTAAAGTTTGAGGCGGGTCTGCACCAGGGTCGGATACACGGCGCGATCGGCTTTGGGTTTTGAATAGAAGACCGGCCTGTCCCTGCTCGGTATGATTGGCAGGCTCTTCCAATAGGTATCGATGGCTGCGATTGCCGGCGCGCCGATCGGGACAATTCGCTCTTTGCGCCCCTTACCGCGGACGCGGATGACCTGTTCGTCCCAGGAGATATCCTCGGCGTTGAGTCCGCAGAGTTCGCTGACGCGCAGGCCGCAGGAATAGATCGTCTCCATGATTGCGCAATCGCGCAGGTAAGGATTGGGATCCACCGCTTTCTCGGAATTTTCCTGAGCCCGCTTAAGTTCCACCAACGGGGATTCCAACAGGGTCAACATCTGTTCCGAAGTGAGAAAGCGGGGGAGACGTTGTTCCAGTTTGGGAACGGAGATGTTCCGGATCGGGGTCACTTCGATTTCGCCTCTGCGGACCAGAAAACGAAAGAAGGAACGCAGTGCACTGAAGCGGAGTTGAATGGCCGCGCGTTTCAGGTTTCTTCGGCTGATGGATCTGAGATAGGCGCGAAACTCATCGCGTTGACAATTCTTCCACGGCGGTGGGGTTCCATAAGTCTCGGCATACCATTCGGTGAACTCTCCCAACGCGTGACGGTAGTTGCGAAGCGTGTACTCTGAGCTGGTCTTCTCGTTGGCCAAGTGTGCCAGAAACTGGCTGATCCAAGGATCAGTTGTATCTTCGGATTCGGAGCCCGCGGACATGGCGCGAGCATAGCCTTCCGACGCGGCAAGAGCAAGACGTCGGAACTAGCTGCAACGCGGTCCGGAATCCTGGCGTCCATGTTGCAAAACCGGCATTCCACGATGGACGCCTCCGCCGCGCAGTGAAACAATCGAAGCTTCTGATGCCCCGGGTGATTTACATCGATAGATCGGTGTTGCCGAAGTCGAAGAGCAAGAGCGCGCCGCGTGTCTGCCCGCCTGCGCCCAAATCCGATCTCATGGCGGTGCTGATTCGGCCGTCGGCGGCCCGGGTGAAGCTGGCCGCACCAGCGAAGCACGGAAAGAATGCGCCAACCGCGCGCGGGGACCAGCCGGTGGGCAAACAGCCGACGCCTCAGACCAAGCCTTTGGTCTACGTCCAAAAAATTGCTCCCGATGCGGGTTCTGGCACGGGCGCAGGAAAGACGGTCACGAAGCCGGGCGCAAAGGCTCAACCCAAGCCGAAAACCAAAATCAAATCTGGTCAGCCATCGTCACTGAAGAAGGTTTCCAAAACGCGACAAGGAATTGCCAAAGCGAAAGCCAAGGCAAAGATCGCGCTAAAGGCGGTTTACCCCACCGTCAAATCCATCTTCGGGAAAATCAGATCAGGGCGGCCGTCGGCCCCGCCGGTTCGCCATCAGATCCAACCAACGCCAAAGTCACAGGCAGCAGTTCCGACTCCAAAAACTCTGCGCCCCCCGCCGCCTCCCGCGCAGCGGCCAAATGGTAACCTGGCCAAAGCAGCAACGCCGCCAAAGCAAGAACGAACTCCAAAACGCGCCGCTCAGACCGCGTCGCCACAGAAGAAAGCTCCGGTAGGCAAAGGAAGAAGTCGGCCGGCGGCCAAGATCAAGGGGTTGGCATATGATTTCACAAGCCCCGGGGGGAATTCCACCACCGGGAACACCGGAACAAATCCGTCCCTGCCAGTGGCGTTGCCGCTAAGCCCGCCGAGTCGGCGTCCGGTGCCCCATACCAAAGCTCCCCCGGCTCCGGTCCCGATCGCAAAGGCTGCTCCGCCACCTACGAAACCCACTTCGCCTCCGCCCAGTTCCAGTCCACCTCGTTCTCCGCAACCCCAAGCGCGGCGATCCGAGCCAGGACCCGCGCCCGCAGCGAAACCTGCCCCGCCAATAATTTCAGATCAGTCCGCGCCATCTCATGCCCCCGTTCCGGTGAGCCCGCCGAAAACAGCACTGAGGGCCGCACCGGCACGGCTGCGGTCACTGGATGCCTATCGAGGATTCATCATGCTGTTGCTGGCCAGTGGCGGGTTTGGCATTGCGCAGATGGCGGGGCAGGATGGCAGTAACACCAATTGGGAAATCGCCGGCTGGTTCTTTACCCACGTTTCCTGGGTTGGAATGTCTCCCTGGGACCTCATACAGCCCGCCTTCATGTTCATGGTCGGAGTCGCGGCACCGTATTCTTATGCGCGGCGAAAAGAGTTGGGGCAGAGCTGGGTTCGAATGTTTGGCCACGCAGCAAGTCGTGCGGCTATGCTAGTGCTTCTGGGAGTATTCCTTCAGTCGCAGGCCGCCGACCATACGAATTGGCAGTTTACCAACGTTCTCACCCAGATCGGACTCGGTTATCTGGTGGTCTTTCTGTTTTGCGGCAAGGGCAGCGTGACGCAGATTACCGGAATTGCGGTGATTCTGATCGGGTACGCGGGTGCCTTCTTCATTCACGTCGGACCCGAAAGCGGGTTGACGCTGGCTGATTTGCAAATGGCGGACTCGGACGTGATGCCGGGCATGCTCGCGCCGTATTCAATGCATATCAATTTTGCCGCCGGTTTCGATCGTTGGTTGCTGAACCTGTTTCCCCGGATGGAACCTTGGCTGATCCATCCGGGCGGCTATCAGACCCTGAACTTCATCCCTTCGATTGCGACGATGCTGCTCGGGGTGTTGGCGGGTGAATTACTGCGGGGAAAAGATGCGCCGACCGTGAAATTTCAGAAACTGCTGCTCGCCGGGGTTCCGTGCCTGGTGATTGGCATCTTTGCCGGGGTTACCTTCTGTCCGATAGTGAAACGAATCTGGACGCCGTCGTGGGCCTTGTTCAGTGGCGCATTTGTGGTTTGGGGGTTGGCGATTTTTTACTACCTGATCGATGTCCGCCAATGGCGCTGGTGGTCGTGGCCGCTCGTCGTGGTAGGGATGAATTCGATCCTGATCTATTTCATGGCCCAATTGCTGAAGCCCTGGTTTGCCAGTTTGTTGGAGGTTCACGTTGATCCGACCCTCTTCTCGGGCGAGTACGGCCCGGTAATTCAGAGCTGCAGTGTATTGGCCGTGATGTGGTTGATTTGCGCATTTCTTTACCGGCGCAAGATCTTCCTCAGAATCTGATCGGTTTCCATTTCAGAAAGGGCCGGGGGGAGAAGTTCTCATCGTAGCAGAATGTTCCGGAACAAAAACTCCCGCCACCGGGAAAAACCTGTTTTGACATTTTCCAACACTGGCCGATGATGAACCACCCCTTGGGGGGACCGGGAAACGATGGCCGCTAAGCGCTCCCAATTAAAATCTGAACCGCAGGTATGCGACCTGTGCGGCTGTGCTTCGTACCAAGTGTTTTCAACCCGCGGGCGCTGGGGCGTTCCTCTGACCACCGTCATCTGTCGGGATTGCGGATTGGTCTATTCCAACCCGCGACCTACCGCACAGGAGAACGCGGCGTTCTATAAGCAAAAGTACTGGGACCGCTACAAGGGAGAGAAGCAACCGGACGAGAGATTTTTTCGCCGTCGATTGCCGAAGATCCGGTCCATGATGGCCGAATTAAAACCGAACCTACGACCAGGTATGAAGATGCTCGAGGTCGGATCGGGCGTTGGAGCACTGCTTTCCTCGGTGAAAAAGGCCTGCAACGGAGTCGGTCAGTTCACCGGCATCGAGCCCTTCGGAACCCATGCGAAATTCTGTCGTGACGTAAAATCGCTCGATGTCCACGCGGGACTGCTGGAGGAAATTGCACCCAAATTCGAACCCCGCTCATTTGATCTCGCCGTGATGAACCACGTGTTGGAGCACACGATGAGTCCCACCTCGGTTTTTACCACGATCCTGTCTTTGCTGAAAACCGGTGGATTGTTTGTGGTCGAGGTTCCCAACATAGTCGCTCCAGGATCCCGCCTGAGTCACTTCTTTCACGTTGGGCACCACTTCAATTTTTCACCACGAACGCTCCAGCGGCTGGCGAAGAAGACCGGCTGTGAAATCGTTAAGATCGAGGAACTTGACGGAGACCTGCCGAAGACCCGACTCCTCGGCGTATTCCGAAAAGTTGCCCACCCGAAACCGGACGTGGCCGTACGCTTCGTTCGCGACGATCCGAATGAACGCGCCAAAGCCCTGAAGCGTTACGAGTCATGGTACTGGACCACCTTCGCGTCGCTTCGGAAAAAGATCACGCACTGGAAACGCCAGCGTACCTAAGCCGATACGCCGCAGTAGGAGTAGGACTTACAGTTACGACTAAGCGGTAACTATTCAGTAGAAGAACCGCGGATAGCGCGGATTTCACGGATGGGCATCGGCACACCAAAAGCCAGGAATGCATTCACCACTTGGTGGGGCGAATTCAAAAGGAGCCAGTATCGTATTTCCCCATTATCCGAGCAATCCGCGGTCAAATCAACTGCATGCTACGGCTAAGCCTGCCCAAGTGCCGGGCAGTTGGGAGGTTGGGAGGTTGGAGCTGTCAGAAGACCTCACCGTCAGCGAAGAATCGCTTCAACTCCGCAGTCGCTGCTTCGGGAGAATCCGAGGCGTGACAGATGTTCTTCATCTTATCCAAGCCAAAGTCACCGCGAATGCTGCCCTTTGGAGCCGCAGTTGAATCGGTGGGGCCAATCAGATCACGAACCTGGGCAATTGCATTTTCGCCTACCAGTGCGAGTGCCACGACCGGGGAGGACTGCATGAACTCGACGATCTCCGGGAAGAACGGCATATCGGCAATATGAGCATAATGCTCCCGCAAGACATCCTCGCTCAGACGCATCATCTTGATGCCGCGGATGCCGAGTCCGGCCTCCTGGAAGCGCTTCAGCACCTCGCCGCTGAGTTGTTTTTCGATGCAGTCGGGTTTGAACAGAACAAGTGTCGTTTCTTCAGCCATTTTCAAAATTTGGTTACGGCCGCAGTCCCTACACAATGCGCGCGGTACCGCGCAAGCAGTAAACGTAAACGCGAGGGAATAGCCGGATAAAAACGCCTCCTGCTTGACATTCCGACGGCGGTAACGATATTTGCGTTCTCCGTTGGGGGCGTCCTGGTTTCGACTGGACAGGTACTGCTACGGTTGCATGTCGAGGATGATTCATCGGCCTCGTTAATCACTGGATCAAAACATTAATTGCCAACGAAGAAATGGCTCTCGCTGCTTAATTGACAGTGACGTCTCACCCTGGATCCCAGTTAAGGGGATGAGGCGACGATAGCTGGGTGGATCGAATACGGGGACAGCGCGTATTCGGTCGACGTTTTCATGCTGACTAAGCTGTGGGATTCGTGCTGAAGCGCTATCTCACAGTCGAAAATCTACCTTCAGACAAACATGTAGATGCCGCAGTCAGGTTTGCTCAGGACGGGGGTTCGATTCCCCCCGCCTCCACCATCAGAAAGGCCCGTTCCGCAAGGGACGGGCCTTTCTGATGCCGCGCGGTAGTGCTAAGGTGGGCTATTCGCGTTCGAGTTTCGGGCGTAGTTCCAGACTTTGGAGAGGATGGGAGACAATGGCTGACGAGTCGCTGCTCATGATTTCTTCTTGAACTGGAGCTT
>JBLFYM010000202.1:0-9595 GCA_047608975.1 Limisphaerales bacterium
TGTTTGGGAATCTCCTTCTTGTCGTATTTCGGCCCGTTGTCCGAGGTGAAGAAGATGAGGGTGTTCTCGGCGACCCCGGCCGCCGCGAGAATCTTGCGAACCTTGGCGACGCTTTCGTCCACCCAGGGAATGCGATCGGCGCGGGAACCGATTCCGGTTTTCCCGACAAAGCGTTCGGGAGGAAGAACGGCTCCATGCGCTGCGTTCAAGGCGAGATAGACGAAGAAGGGTTTGCCCGATCCCACCGACGATTGGATGAATTTCTCCGTCTCCTTCACGTAGAGGTCATCAACGGTTCTTCGATCAAGCGTCGGGTCCACCATGAGCCCGTTCTCGCCGCGCTGCGGGTCGTTTATGACTCGATCGTCCCGGACAAACACGGGGATGCGATTGCAATTGGAAGGGGTGCCCAAGAAGGTGTCAAACCCGAGCTCGATCGGGCCGCCGGTGATCGGCGCGCTGTGATCCACCCGCTGGCTCACGGCCCCGATGGCGGCGGCGGCCCCGGGTCCGTGGAGGTGGGTGCCGAAGTGAAAGTCACCGGGGTCACCTGCGACCGGTTTCCAGCCGAGACCGATATGCCATTTGCCGAAGGCCGCCGTGGCATAGCCCTTCCCTTTCAAGGCCGAAGCGATCGTCGCGCGGGTGGGTGGGATGAGTGGCTTGCTGTATCCGGGGAGCACGCCGTCGCGGAGAAAGGTGCGCCAGCAGTAGCGACCGGTGAGAAGCGAATAGCGAGTCGGGGTGCAGACCGCGTGAGGCGCATGGGCATTGGTGAAGCGCATCCCTTCAGCGGCCAGCTGGTCGATGGCGGGGGTGTGGACTTTACCGCGTTCCGGTTGATTGCAGGAGACGTCGCCCCAGCCGAGATCATCGGCGAGGATGACAATGATGTTGGGTTTCGATATTTCCCGGTCGGCTGCTGAACCCTGGGTGCCGAAGCAAAGAGCAAATACGGTAAGGAGGTTGAGAATTCTGTTCATGAATATCGATTGTGGTAAAACGGGGTTTTGATCGCTCTGGCTGCGCGAAATGTTGCGTCATAGGAGTCAGTTCAAATAGAGCGGATGAGAGGCTACCGACAAGATTATGGCGCGAAGTGAATCGTTCTGCTTTTTTGCCTCCTGCAACACATCCTCGACAGCTTCCATTTCGCCAACGCTCAGGGGGCGGCCCAGCGCATATTCAAATAGCTTCTTCGTGAGGCATCGATTGAAATCGGCACGGTGCGCGAGCAGATAATCGGCAAGTCCTTTCGGGCCTTCGATCCGGCTTCCATCCGGCAGGTTTCCGGAAGAATCGATGACAACGCCCCGGCGGATTTTCTTACCCTTGGTATCGGTGTTCGGATAATTGTCGCGCCACCCACCAATGGCATCGAAATTTTCCAGCGCGATTCCGAACGGGTCGATCTTCTCGTGGCATCGCTTGCAACTGGCCAGATCGCGATGTTTGTCCAATTGCTCCCGCAATGTCACTGCTCCCCTGGTATCGGGTTCGATCAGGGGAATGTTTGGTGGCGGAGGTGGTGGCGGAGTCCCGAGCAGATTCTCCAATACCCAGACACCCCGGGTGATCGGCAGAGTCTGGGTGCCGTTGGCCAGCACCTGCATGATGCCGGCATGTCCCAGGATACTGCCGCGAATGTTGTTTTCAGCCTTTAAGGGGACGCGCTGAAACGCCGCCCCCGCAACTCCGGGGATGCCGTAGTGTTTGGCGAGCCGCCCGTTGAGCATGGTCCAATCGGCCTTGAGCATGGCCGCGGCGGGTTCCCCTTTGCGTAAGACCTCACGAAACACCTCTAGCGATTGGGTTCGCATGGCCCGACGGAGTTGTCCGTCGTATTGTTTTCCATAGAGGCGTTGGTCGGGTTCCATGACGCCGACTTCATCGGTGCTGAGCCAGTCGTCGACAAAGGCGCGGCAAAATCTTTCGGCGTTCGGATGATCGAGGCAATAGGCGGCGGCCTTCAGTCGCGAGGCCGGAGTGCCGAGTTGGCCGTTCTTCGCGTCGGCCAACAGCCGGTTGTCTGGTGGCGAGTTCCACAAAAAATAGGAGAGGCGGGAGGCCACCGCGTAGTCGTCGGGCTTTTCATCAGGTTCAAATTGAAACAAGAACTGCCGGTTCATCAAAATGGAGACACAGGTTTCGAGAACCGCACTTTCAATACGCCAGTCGGTATCAGGCGGGAATGCGCGGTTCTTGGTGACGGCACCTCTGAAACGGTTCTTATATCGATGATCTCCCCGGGTCGGCGGCTTCCAAATCGTAGTGCTCAAGGATCTCGGTTTGGCCTGGAGGCGTTGATTGAAAAACCGCTCGATCTGCGCCGCCTGACTTTCGGAGAGCGGGCGTCGATAGGCGTTCTCGGCAAAATGCCGAAGCATTCCGAGCGCGTCCTGCGCGGACGGGTTGTCGGAGAAGTCACCAAACAGGTGTGCCATCTGGGGCGTCGGCCAGGTATCAACAAGCGGACCTACTATCTCGATCTTTCGGATCAGCAGCAGATGCTCATTGATGGTTCGTGTCGGTCTTTTCTTTGTCTGTCCCCCGTCGTGTTTTCCACTTCGCTTTTGTACCTCGACCGTTTCCCCGGCGACGGCGTCCACTTCACATTCGACAACGACGTAAGGCTGTCCGGGTGTCAATGCCACCTCCTTGATGGTTCTCGATCCTTGGACCCCTTTGGCGTGGAGCATCTTCTTGCTATAGCGTGCGGCAATGCCCATGACCACCGGTGCCTGGGATTTCTCTGACACCGCCTTGGCCGTGACGCGAATCCGATAGCGTCCGGGCACTTCGATAGGCCAGGTAGAGATGTAAAAAGGCAAGGTGTGGACACCCCACTTGGTATTTCCGTTGTTGAGGATTCCGACGGATTCGTCGATCGAACGAAAGCTGTTGAGGAATGTTTTCTGGGACAGCAACCCGTATTTCTTGGAGTGCGGGCGGTAGCTGAGGTGTCCGGGTGTCGGACGTCGAAAAGGTTGGAGTCTTTGAACCAGTGCCTCTTCGGCGATCCGCATAAAGGAATCCAGGTGCTCGGGCGTCATGGTCAGCTGATAGTTTTCCCGGGCCTTGCCGACATCGTAATCGGGGATCGGAGTCTTGATCGTGTGCTTCGCTCCCATCAAAGCCTCAAGGCTGTTCCAATATTGCGCCGGTGTCAGTCGCCGCATCTGTTTGACCTCCTGATTCATGGAAACCTGCGCCTTGAGGCCCTTGATTTCGCCGGCAAGCCAAGTGATCAGTTCTTCCCGGTGGGAGGCGGTCGGCTGCGGCTCGTCTTCGGGCGGCATTTCACCGGATTGAATGAGGCCAAGTACATCTTCCCAGGCGGGCAGCGTTATCTCATTTGGTTTGGTTAAGAGAATCGCGAGATCGAAATCACCTTTTTGCTTTTCCACCCCATGACAATCCGAGCAGTAGGTCTGCAAGTGCATCATCGACGGTGAAGTCCGCTCCGCCGCTTTCCTTGACCCTCCTCCGGCAAAGAACTGGAAGCTGACCGTCAACCCTCCCACGGCAAGAACCAGGAGGATGATAATGGTCGGAATCCTTGGCAGCTTCATGGTAAGCGACTTTTATACCAGACCGGGGATGACGCCGTTGCTGTCACCAAAGTGTTCGTCATGGATCCCGAGCTGTTTCAAAATTGACATATAGATATTGCAGAACGGGAGATCCTTCTTTCCCAGCGCATGATGTTTCCCGTGAGCGAATCCACCTCCCGCAATCAGCACCGGCAGGTTCTTGGTCGAATGAGCGCTGGCATTGCCCAGTCCGCTTCCGAAGAGAACCACGGTATTGTCCAGCAGGGAGGAGCCGTCGACACATTGAGTTGTGGCAAGCTTCTGGAGCAATCGCTTTACATTGGCGGTGATCGCTCGTTCCACCGTGATCAGTTGCTCAATCTTGTCCGGTCTCCGGCCATGGTGAGACAGTCCGTGGTGACCTCCGGTCACTCCTTTCAGCGTGGTGAATGAGTTGTTGGTGCCGGGCAGATCAAGGGTGACCACGCGGGTGGAGTCGGTTTGAAAAGCGAGTGCGATCAGATCTGCGAAGTGGGGCATGAGACCGATGATTCCTTTGCCATCCCAATGATCAGGCGGGTTGCCGGGATCCGCGAAGGGGCGATCGATCCATTTCTTCTGTTTCTTGGCGCGAATCTCCAACTCACGCAGGGAGGTCTGGTATTCATCGAGTTTCTGGCGATCAGCATGTCCCAGATTCCGGGCAAGACTTTTGGATTCATCGAGCACGCTATCGAGCACGCTTTCCTTCAGAGACAGAAAACGTTTCTGTTTGGCCACCGGTCGGGGGGTGAACAGATGATCAAAGGCTTTTCCCGGATCGCTGATTGCCCCGCGCCGAGCTCCGCTTCTCATCCAGGAAAGTCCCTGAGCCACCCCGTTCCCCGCCTGCAGGACGAGTGAATCGAAACGAGTTTCGCCGCCGAGCATCTCGGCGACCCGTTGATCCGCAGAAATCGACCGTCGGCCTCCATGGCGGGCCGGATGACGCCCGGTCGTAAAAGCGATCACTCCGGCGTGCCCGTGCCCGGCTTCCTTGTGTTCCAGGCCAGACAGGATCGAAACCTTGTCTTTCAGAGAATCCAAAGGCTCAAGGATGCGGCCCATGTTGGTGAGTTCGCCGACTTTTTCAGGAACGAACTCCGGCGTGTGGAAACCGAGAAACGAATGAATGATGACCAATCGTTTTGCGGCTACCGGTTTTGTTGGCGAAGCCGCTCCCGCGTTCGGGATCATCGCGTCGAGCAGCGGTAACGGCAACGTTGCCGCCGCGCTCTGCAGAAGAGTTCGTCTTGATAGCGGCTTCATAATTTTTAAAGATGCCTTCCCGATTGGTGCTGGGTGACGAATGGAAGATACGTTCGATCAGGTTTTTCACTGAATGTTTTTTTCGTATCTCCATGGGGCGATGCCTTCACTTTTCTTTGCCGACCAGTTCCTTGATACGGATGTTTCGAAAAGCGACCTGGCAGCCTTTGCCGTGATCCTGCAGGGCGATCACACCTTTCCTTCGCGACATGCGACTGTCATCGTCGGTGACTTTGGAGAAGACGACGCCGTTGATTTTCTGGGTCAACGTGGCGCCCTTGGCGATGATCTCCATGCGGTTCCAGCTTTCCTGGTGAAAATGCGCCACGATTTCTTCTTTGGCGGCGACCTGGGTGACTGACTTGGTCCCGTCGGCCGTGATGGTCACCTCCTGGCCGGCGGTGGCCATGAAGAAGCGGGCCCCGTGGGAAGGGTCGTCTTTACCGAGGAGTGAGTGGTGCCAGAGGCCCATCTTGGCCTGCGGAGCGATCTCCACCTGATAGCCGAAAACCTGGTGGTCACCCTGGTCATCGCTGCGAACCTGGACTCCGGAGTTGCCGGCTGCATATTTGAAGTCGAGACGAAGGACGAAGTCGGAAGGGGAGCCGCCGCGCCAGATGATCCAGTTCCGAGTCTTCTCTTTCCCGGTGCAGGAGATGGAGCCATCCGCAACCTCCCATGCGCCCTTGCGGTGATCCCACTGGTCGAGATTCTTCCCATTGAAGATGGGGGTGAAATCAGGTTCGTCATCCGGTGGCGCTGGAGCTGGCATCGGCGGCGCGACTTTCACCTTGGCAGCAGTTTTCCTCCGGGGAGCATTGGTCGCTTTGGTCGGTCGCACTTCTTTCACAGTGATCCACTCTTCACCGTCCGTGGAGATCAGGATGTCGAAGGAGGTGGGGGTGCGATTGGCAATCCGCCCGCCCCGATCGCGGGAGAGGACGACCCGGTCGATCTTCACGGTTTTCGCCAACTCGATCTGGACCCAGCCCGTTCTCTCTGCCCCTATCCAGCTGTGGTCGTTCCCGAACTTTCCATCGTTCAGGTGTTCGATCTGGTGCTTGGCGCGTCCTTCCAGCACCGAGGAAGCCGTGGCTTTCGCGCCATAGGACTGCAGGGCGATGTTTTCCGAGGAGCCGGGTGAATGGACTTCCACTTCGTCGAGGCAGGGGCCGCCTCGGGTGGTGGCGTGGATCTGCACGCGCACGAAGCGCGCCTCAGTGGCGGCAAAAGGGAATGGATTCGCAACGGTCGGATTGAGCGGCAGTTCGGCAGCCGCGGTGGCTGGCCGCTTTCTCCGAGCAGGCGCCGGAGCAGGTGACGGAGTTGACGAAGACGTCAAAGACGGTAGAGCGGCATGGCCGCGTATCCTGATCTTCCGCAAGGAGAACGGCAGGCCGTGGTCCTGGAAGCCGAGGTATCCCTGCTTCGCTTTCTTCTGCAGGTTCGGGTGTGCAAGGGTGGTCTCGTTCACCAGCTTGCCATTGAGCGTGACCGTGATCTTTCCGCCGCGGCTGGCCACCTTCATCTGGTTCCATTCTCCGGCCGGCCTCGCGGTGTTGGCCGTCGGCGCAATGCCCGGCAGGATGCCGCCGGTGATGCCATGCGCGTCAATCTTGGCCGCGCCCGCCGAGTCGCGGATTTGCACCTCGATGATCGGACCCACCGCGTTCTGACGATCGGGAACGTTGAAATAGAATCCGCTGTTGCCGCCTTCTTCGTGCCGGTATTCGAACTCGCAGTCGAAATCCCGGTAAGCCTGCTTGAGCCACAGGTAGTCGCCATAGCGCTTCCAATTCGTCTCACCCGGCCGGGGTTGCAGATGCGCGACGCCGTCCTCGGACAGCGTCCAATTGCCGCTGGTTTCGAAAAATTCCTTCAGGTCGCCGCCGGCCAGGACGTCGATGAATTCATCCGGCTTCCGAACACTCTCCGGTTCCATCAGGAACTTGACGATGTGTATGAGTTCTTCCGGTCCCGTGATCAGGCCGACCGGCATCAAGGAAGTGAGACTGGCCGCCTTGCTGGTGATGGTCGATTTGTCGATGGCCTTCAGGCTGCCATCCATCATCTGGAGCGTGACCCGGTTCTCATCCTCGCCGGACAGGAATCCCAGCCACTCACGGCCCCTGCCTCTGTCCTGCTTGATGGACCAGGTCTGAAAGTTGGGCGAAATATCCTTGCTGGGAACCACGACGGACTCGGCGAGATACTGCGGGGTGAAACGTTTCGCAACGCCCGCCAGCGAAGGTCCAATGATGCCGCCACCCTGACCGGAATCATGGCAGGCAACACAGCGTTGTTGGAACAAGGTGTGTCCGGTGGTCGCGCTGCCCTTTTTCCAGGCCTTGGCCCAGTCGATTGCCCGGTAGGCGGGAGGCAGCGTCTTGTCGGCCGAGAGCTTTGCGCCCTCCACCAGGTTCGCCTGAATCGATCGCGTCTGCATCAGACCAGGAACGCGAGCGGCGAGGTCATCCATGCCCAGGGTGTTGGCGAAGACGGCCGCCGTCTTGCGATGGGAGTCCCCGGCGTCATCGATGGACTGTGCGATCATCCGCTGAAGCACGGGAGCCGCGGGATCTGAGGAAGCGGTCTGTTGCCACCAATCCTTCAAGGGCAGTCCGCCCACGGTGAAGCGATGCTTTGCGGATTCAGTTTCGAGATTGGATTTCGGATCGTCCAAATAGCCAAAACTGCTCAGATGTTTCTTCGCCGCGGGGCTGATCTTGACGGCGTCGGGGATCGTTCCGTTCTCGACGGTGTCCGTCCATTTCCACATGGCCGTCGCGAGCGCGGCCCGACGCGCCGGCAGTTCGCCGGCGTTGAAACGTTGTTCGATCTGAGTCCAGGTCGAATGTCGCCCGAGCCAACGCTGAGCCGCCTGTCGAACCAGGCTGTCATCGCTCAGCGCCAGCGCGCTGATGGACTCCCGTAGATCCAAGCCGTCCGCCGCTCGGAGACCGGCGAGTTGCGCGATAGGAGATTCGTGGACAAGCAGCGACTTGACCTGCGATTCCTCGAGTTGATGAAATCGACGCAACACATCCGCCGCTGTGGCGACCACCTGAGCGTCGTTGGAAGACAGCGCCAGCGTGAGGGCGCCGACGACACGCTGGTCATCGTTGGCTCCCGCAAGCCAAGCCAATGAATACCAGGCCATGCTGCCGACCTGGCTTTTAATAAAGCGCTCGCGAATCTGTCTGTCACTGCGCACGCCGCGCGAAATGATTTCCCGATGCGCGTTGAATCGGCGTTTCCATGATGGCGATTCGATTTCATCCAGCAACTTCCCGACATTCGCCGTGGAGGGATCGTAAGCGTGGGCTTTCAGTGGACGCTTCGGATTCGAGATCACCACGAGATCCGTTTGCTTCACGGGTGACGCTTCGTTGCGCTCCATGAAACAGATGCTGGCGAACAAGCGACCGTCGTTACCGGTGAACACGGCCACTGGACGCGCTGTCCCTTTGCCCGTGAGCAGCGGCTTCTGCGCGCTGGAAAAGGACGCGCCGCGAGTTTGCAGGGGAAACTGCCCCAGTTCGCGGCTGCCCCATCGGGCGACAAAGAGCGAGCGTCCGTAAGCGTCGCCCAAGTGATCTTCATTGTAGTAACACGTGCCAAAGGGCACGAAGCGGCCCAGGTCGGGATCGATCGTTTCGATCAGGTCATTGCGATAGGGCTCCTTTGCCGCCAACCATCCGCGCGACCATTGGTAATGCGACCCCTCCGTCGCGTGAATCAGCCGACCAAAGGTATGCAACGCAGTGCCTTCCTGATCGTTGTCGTTGCCAAACAAATTCCAGCGCTCGTCGAAATCGAGATCGCAGATGTTTCGAAGCCCGCGCGAAACCACGTCCAAGTCATGATACTTCGGATCGTATCGAATCACCCCGCCGACACCGGTCCATGGCGTCAGCTTCGCGTCCGGCCCGCTCAGAAAGGTCCAATGCCACACATGCCCCCCATTCGTTTTGGAACGAAACACCCCGGGTTGCGGATCACCATAGGCAATATAGAGAGAACCATCCGGCCCCATGCGCATGCCATGAAACCCCTGATGAATGTGCCCCAGCGGAATGCCCCAGACCAGACGCTCAAAGTCCACCTTGTCCGGATCGCGAACTGCGTTCGGCAGCCGATACAAAGCCGTGACAGTCAGTAGATAAAGATCGTCCCCCGACACCTGCAACGAATACGCCCACTTGTTCTTCGGCAAGGTCGTGATCGTCTTACGCTCCTCGAAACCGCCCTTCCCATCCGCCGCGAACAAATAGACCGCATCGCGCCCTCCGACATACAGATTGCCGCGCGGGTCCATATCCATGCTGATGTAGAAGGCCTCCGGATCCGAGTGAATGACATCGAGCTGGAGTCGCGGATCCAGGACGCTGTAGTTGTTCTGGCCAAAGGCAGCGCTGCAGGAAGTCAGAACCAGAAGGCCGATGAAGAGGTTTCGTAATTTCATGTGCTGATGGTGTCGATCATACCAAACCCGATGTTTGGCGTGCTTGATGGTCTCACTTTGACATCTGGCGCGCGAAATTCTTGTCCCCAAAACGCAAAAATACATGCTATCGTCTCAAAAATAGTCCGCATCGGGCGCAATTTTCCATCCACCGTATCATAGCGAAACCAGAGCATGATCAAGGGCGACGCCAAATCCACTCCATCCCTCGAGCAAGTCCCGAGTACCTTCGATCAGTCCTTTCGCCTGCTGTCTTGGGATCGATCACCGGCCGATCCGGAGCTGCATC
>JBLFYM010000203.1:0-9491 GCA_047608975.1 Limisphaerales bacterium
TCATAGAGGACTTCAGCCATCATCCGCCGCGGGTAATAGCGGGAGAAATGTTTGTCGTCTTTTTCGTTCTCGGGCAGTGGCCAGCTGGTTCGCTGGTAGGTCTCGCTCCGCAGAATCACTCCCATCCAGGCTTTGAGGTCGTGATCATGTTCGACCAGAAAATCGGCCAGGGCGCCCAGTAACTGCGGATTGCTGGGCGGATTGGAAACGCGCATGTCATCCACCGAGTTCACAAGTCCAATCCCGAAAAACGCGGCCCAGATGCGATTGGCCACGGCCTTCGCAAAATACGGATTTTCCGGCGCGGTGAGCCATTCAGCCAACAGCTCGCGACGGTCACGGGGAGATTTCGATGGAATGGGTTCGGCATCGAGCGCAGCCGGCGGTTGTGGTTTTCCGGTGCGCGGCTGGACCAGGTCTCCACGCGCCTCCACGTAGAGCGTGCGTTTGCCATCACCGTTCCGGGCGTCGCCGCCCCAACCTTTCGCACGCACCCGCGCAAACAGGTTTGCGAACGAGTAGTATTGATCATTCGTCCATTTCTCGAGCGGATGGTTGTGACATTTGGCACAGCCGATCGAAAGACTGAGAAACACCTGACTCACGTTCTCCGCCATGGTTTCCGGATCCTGATGAACCGCGTAGAAGTTCGCCGCGCCTTCCTTCGTGGTATCGCCCTTGGCCGTCACAATCTGACGGGCGATTTCATCCCAGGGAGTGTTTTGTTCGACCTGCGCCCGCAGCCAATCGTAGTAGGCCTTCAAGGCATCCGGACGAAGCAGTCGGCCGTTCACCAGAAACACATCGGCCCAACGGTAGGTCCAGTAATCCGCATATTCGCTACGCGCCAGCAGCTGATCAATCAGGCGTGAACGTTTATTGCTCGTCTCATCGTTCAAAAACGCGCGGGTCTCAGCGGGCGTCGGCAGTGTCCCGATCGTGTCAATGAACACGCGTCGGACAAACTCTTCGTCTCCCGATCTGGGCGAGGGTTTCAGATTCAGTCGCTGCAACTGGGCAAGGACGAGTCCGTCAATGAAGTTGGCCTGACGCGCCCCGCTGAAGACTGCATCCGGAATCCGATTTTCATACGGTGAAGTCACCCGAGCTATGGCAATCCGGCTGGAGAACCATACGGTGATCGCACCTTCACCGTGGCCCACGACACGCACCGTTCCGGTCTTTTCATCCACCTCCGCAACGGTCGCATCGGTGGAGGTAAACTTCGCCCAGCGCGTCACGTCTTCCTCTGATCCGTCCTCATAGATCGCCCGGACGGATACGGGATGAACCTGGCCGGGTTTGAGAATCGCGAGTGACGGAAATATCTCCACGCGTTTCAACATTGAATCCGATTCCGTCGGAGCTTTGGCTCCTTGCGCGATCCAGTTCGCAATCACTTCGTAGTCAGGCGAAGAAGGGGCGATCTTGCGACCACCCTTGTGCTTAACGGCAGTGGTCGGTTTGGTAAGCAACAGGCTTCGCCCCGGATCCGCCATCTCGACCCGGCGGCCACGTGCCTCGCGGGTGATGTGGTAGTGATCGCTGACCGGATCGTAGCCGCGAAGACTCATGCGAAAACCTCCCTTGCCTGCCAAGGCACCGTGACAGGAACCAGCATTGCAGCCCTGTTTCGAGAATATCGGAAGAACGTGATTCCGGAAGGTCCACTGCCATTTCTGTTCCATGCCCTTCACAAAAACAGGCAACTGCGCACGCATCTTGCCAACGCTCGCCCGGATGACTGCGTGGCCATTCCCTTTGGCAATCACCACCCCGCTTGGTGAAACATCCGCCACCTTCGGATTGCTGGACTCGTAGCGAACACCGCCCACCACACCTCGGGATGCGCCGCTCCGTTCATCAACGGCCAGGATCTGATAACGGGCTTCACTTCCCGACAAGCTGATCTTTGCGGGTAACAACTTGAATTCCGCCAATGCCGAAGATTCCGCCAGGCAGACCGCCACTACAAAGAGCGAAAGGAATCGTTGAAATCTCATCAGGCAAACAGTTCGTCAATGGGGTCCTTGCCAAAATCGACCAGCGGAAATGGTCTTCCAGCCGGTCCCGGCAAGTGGCTGGCGTGATCAAAACCAAGTCCCTTGAATATCGTGGCAACGATGTTACCAGGATCCACGGGACGCTCAGCGGGAAAGCCTCCGATCGGATCACTCTTACCGATCGCCCGTCCGCCCTTCACTCCGCCGCCGGCAAAGGAAACCGTGAAACATTGCGGCCAGTGATCGCGGCCACCCGCCGGATTCACTTTGGGTGTCCGTCCAAATTCACTGAGACAGGTGACCATGGTGTCGTCCAGCATACCCCGCTGATGCAGATCTTCGATCAGTGCGGAATACGCGCGGTCATACATGGGACAGACCACGTTCTTCATCCCCTCGATCGAGGTGAATGGTTTGGACCCGTGAATGTCCCAGGTCGTTTCGCCAAACACGGTCAGGAAGGTATTGATCGTCACGAAACGAACACCGCTCTCCACCAGTCGACGCGCCAGCAGGCAGCATTGGCCGAAACGATTCAGGCCGTAGCGCTCGCGAACCTTCAGCGGTTCCTTTTCGAGATCAAACGCACTGCGCGCCTGTTCGCTCGTCATCATGCGGAACGCCGCGTGGAAGTTGTCATCCAGCAGACGCGCATCCTCCACCTTCTCAAAACGCTTCACTGTTTGATCCACGATCTCACGCATCGTCCGACGTCGATCGAGCCGCGACGCGCCGATCTGATCCGGTGGCAGCAGATCCGGCACCTTGAAATTTTTCTTCGAAGGATCCGCCATCAACGCGAACGGATCGTGCGCCTTGCCCAGGAAGCCTCCGGCCTGTCCGTTCGGAAGATTCCCGCCACCGCGCCCCATCAATTCGGGAAGCACCACAAACGGCGGCAGATCCGTTTTACGACCCATCAGATAACTTGCCACCGCACCTGCGTGCGGCGTCTGAACCCCACCGGTGAATCGACGCCCGGTCTGAAGCATCTGCCACCCGGCATCGTGCACCGCAGCCCCGGTGTGATACGCGGAACGAACCAACGAAAACTTGTCCGCGATCTTTGCGTGCATCGGCAGGATCTCGGAGATATCGATGTCCGGCGATTTTGTGCGGATGGGTTTGAACGGCCCCCGAATTTCCCGCGGCGCATCCGGTTTCATGTCCCACAGATCCACATGACTCGGCGCCCCGAGATTGAAGATCATGATGCAGGCCTTTTCGTCATGGCCCTTCTTCACATGGGCCTCCTTTGCGGCAAGGTATTGCGGAAGCGAAAGTCCGATCGCCCCAAGCGAGCCAACCTGAAGGAACTCTCTTCTCTTTAGGTGGCTGCCTCCGCAGATGGGGGCGTTTTCGTCGGCAAGAAAATCAATCATGACAGAATTTGGACGTTAGCAATCACCGACGCTGGAACAATGGATAAACTTCGCAATGATTTGCACTTTTCTGGCACTGGGAAGATCTGAGACGAGGAACTCTCTGTAGCGGGCCCAATTCCGAGAGGGGGCGGGAGGCGTTTGGAGGGACGAGCCGGCGAGTCCGAAGGCGCGTGTAGCCACGGAATATGAGAGCAATAGAATTTCGTGTATTGGCAATTGTGCCTAAAAACTACCCCGCAGACACCATGGCCTGCACAACGCTTTCGGACTCGCAAGCTCGCCCCTCCACATGGCGTGCCGCCCCGCATCAGCAACTCGCAACTGCCGCTCAGTTCTTCAATTGACGAGATTACGCGGTTCGGCACCGCTCAAAACGCGCGCGACGTTCTGAACGGCTTTGAGCCGCATTTCCCCCAACCCTTCTTCGCAGTAGAACGCAGTGTGTGGATTGACAATGATTCGATCGTGCGCCGCATGGGACGGATCGCGCCAAGCCTTGATGAATGGCTCATCACCGGACGGCGGTTCCGTTTCGAGCACGTCAATTCCGGCACCGGCAAGATGTCCGGAAGTGACCCCCGCAAGCACGGCGTTCACATCGACCACCCCGCCGCGCGAGGTGTTCACGACATACGCACCGGCGGGAAGTGTGCCAATGGTCTCGTCGTTCACGATGTGCCTGGTCTCCGCAGTCAGTGGGCAATGAGGGCTCAACACGAAGGTTTGTAACAACAGTTCATCGAGTGTCTCCACGCGTTTTGCCCCCACGGCTTTGTCCGTTCCATCGCGGGCATACGGATCATAGAAGACGACGTTCATCCCCAGCGCCTTCGCCCGCAGAGCTGCCGCAGTGCCGATTCGGCCGAGACCAATGATCCCAAACGTCCGACCACGGAGACGGGGAACAGCGGCGTATTCTGAGAACCCCCAATCTCCCTGACCGCGACGAAGACGACTGTTGTGAAAGTTGATTCCCCGGGTCAGCGCGAGCATCAGGCCGATCGCGGAATCGGCCACATCTTCCGTCCCGTAATCAGGAACATTGCAAACGTTGATCCCCTGCTCACGCGCATACTTCCAATCCACATTGTCATAGCCCACACCGGCACGGACAATGAGTCGGCACTTCTTCATCTGGGAGATGCTTTTGCGCGACAATGAAATGAGGTGATAGAGCAAAACCGCATCCGCATCCTCAACCTGAAACAGGATCTCGTCTTCGCTCAAGGCGTTCAATGCCACGACATCGACATCGGGCCCCAATACTTCCCGCTCCGTCTCGGTATCAGGAATAAAGTCGGTGATGACAACTTTGAAACTCATGCCGTCTACTTGAAGGGAAGGCCGAGTATTCAACAAGGCGAAATGAGCAAATGTCGAGCTCGCTAGGCCAGCAGTTTCTCGATCTCAAGGCCCTTGCTGAACGCAATCGGGCGACCGACTGAAGTCATGATCTCTTTCTCCGGATCGATACCGAGCGCAGTGAGAATCGTGCAGTGAACGTCTTCAACGCGCACCCGGTCTTCCGGTTCCTCGCTTTCCCCAGTCGGATCGGTCGCGCCCACGACGCGGCCACCTTTGATCCCACCACCACCCAGGACCATACTGAACCCGTGGGGCCAGTGATCGCGGCCTTCGACAGCGTTCAACTTGGGCGTCCGTCCAAATTCCCCGCCACAAACCACCACTGTATCATCCAACAAACCGCGAGCCTTCAAAGCCTTTGTCAAGGCTGCCAATGCCGGATCGAGCACCTTGATGCGTTCCGCTTGGTTCTCATGGTTGTTCGTGTGGGTGTCCCAGCCGTTCAGAGTGATCTCCACGCAACGGACACCTGACTCCACCAATCGAACGGCCGCGAGGCAACCACGCCCAAAGCGCGAATATCCAAACGCGGCCAACTCCGTCGCCGGGGCGCTGGAAACGTCAAACGCCTTCAGCTGATCTGAACTCATCATCCGGCGGGCCTTGGCAATGGTTGCCTGATGAAGGGTCTTCTCTTTCTCCAGATCCTGGTAGCGCCCACGCGCAAAGGTGCGCTCCACCAACGCGAGGTTACGCGCCCGACGATCATCGCGCACCGCATCGACCGAAGATTTCACATCGCTTACCGGGCCTTTGGGATCGCCCACCTGAAACGCGTCGTACTGAGCACCGAGATAACCGCCCCGGGACGGCCACTGGTTCGGCAGAATGGAAACATGCGTGGGAATCTCCACTTTCGCATCTGGCATTTCGTGCATGACGATCGATCCGAGCGACGCGTGTATCACCGAAGGATTCGGACGGTATCCCGTCTTCATGTTATAGGTCGCGCGCTCGTGATCGCCTTCCTTGCTGGTCACCGAACGGATCACAGAAAGATCGCCCATTACTTCGGCGGTCTGGGGAAACCCTGAAGCGAATTGGATATCCTTCGCCGCGGTCTTGATCGCGGTGGTGCCGTACGCGATCGGCTTATTCGGATGCGGGTCAAAGGTCTCCAACTGGCTCGGTCCACCGGCAAGCCACAATACGATCACAGACTTGGTTCGTCCCGTGGATTTCTCCCCTTGAACCGCCAGCAAATCACCCAGTGGGGTCATCCAGGTAAGTCCGGAAACGCCGGCCGCCTTCAGCAGTGTGCGACGGGAAAAATGATCGCTGCTTCCGCAGCCAGTGGGTTCGTTGGTGTTCATGGCAGGTTTGAGGGTCAGTGGTTCCAGGCAAATTCAGTCGAGTTCAGTAACGCCCAGCAAATATCGCCCACGGCAATCTGTCGCTCGGCTCCTTCCAGTCCTGCGAGATCCGACACAAAGACCTTGAACTCCTCCGCCGTCGGACGACGTGTCAATACACAGAGGTAGGCTGTCTCCACCGCCTTCTTGTCGGAGGGGGACAGCGCGGCGATTCGGGCGGCCGCGTTCAGGAAGATATTGTTCTTGGTTCGATCGCGCACGAGCTTGCCGTTCATCATCAACAGCCGCTGGGGAATCGTGCCCGCCTGTTCGCCAAATTCATCCGCCCCAAAATCGCCATAACGTTTCACGAAGTCATTCTGCTCAATGAAGCGTTGGATCTTTTGGATAATATGAGCTTCGGCGTTGATCGTCCGCAGCCGGGAAGCCTGGATGATTCCGCCCGCAACCTGCTCCGGTCGCAGACGGCTCAAGGGGTAGGATGCCCACGCCTCCTCATGTTCCTTGGTGATGGGATACGCGGAATCTTCACTCTTGCTATCCAATTGAAATACCTGCGTCGCCGCGATCACCCGGATGAGTCTCTGGAGGTCGAAATCGTGGGCGATGAGATCATCCACCAACGCCTCCATGGCCGGCGGATAAGGGCCTTCGAGGGGGATACTGTCGATCTTTGGCACCAATGGCCGATTGAACATCAACGCCCAGATGCGATTCACAATCGTCCGGCTGAACGGTCGGTTCAGCCGATGGGTCGCCCACGCCGCGAGCCGTTCGCGTAACTCTCCTTCCGCAGGGAGCAGTTCTTCGGAAAAGGGAACGACCGGCGGGACCACCTCTTCGGTCGAGCTCCGACGGTATCGATACTCGTACTCCAGTTTCTCATTGTCACGCACCCCGGAGAACCCGACATCCGCTTCCCCAAAAAAAGCCGCCAGTTGATGGAAATCCTGCTGCTTCCACCGGTCTCCAAACATGTCATCATGGCACTGCACGCAGTCAATCCGAACCCCTAGGAATGCTCGGGTCAGTCGGGTCGCGAGCTTGATTTCGCTGGGGCCGCCCTTTTCACCCTTTTCGATGGTGGCTGTGATAAAATTGGCCTGTGGCTGGGTGGTCCAAGTTCCTTTTGAATGGATCAGTTCGCGGGCCAGTTCGTCATAGGGTCGGTTCCCCTGAATCTGATCGGAGATCCAGTCCACCATCCGTCGACGGCGGTAGACCAAAAACGGGCCATTCTCAACCCCGACATAGGCCCGAGCCAGGCGTTCGGCCAGGTAGTCACTGTAGCGGCGATCCTCGAACAACCGCGAGAGCCACCACTGAACCCGCACGGATTCGTCCTGTTCCTCGAGCGCGCGAATCTCCTCCAATGACGGTAGTGTCCCCGTCAAACCCAGCGACAAGCGCCGGGCCAAAAGCAAGGTGTCAGCAGGCTGAACCGTGTTGATCTTGTTGGTCGCCCAGTGACGGTCGAAATCAAAGTTGACCGTGCTGACGATCTCTTGGAATTCCAGATCTTCATACTTGCTCTTGTCGAAGCTGGAAGGACCCGGAAGCGGCTTTACCGTCCAGAGGCTGCCGACAACCGCAGACGAGGCGACGACGCAAAACGCCAGAAAAGTGAGATTGCGCCGCCAGATGCTGCGCTTCAGTTCAGGTGGTGCGTCATTCATAGGTCGGTTGGTGCATGCTATTCTGCGTTGGAGTCAGGGCCAGTGGTTCTTTTACACGACGATGCACAGTTGGTTTCACAAAAGACGCCCGGACGAAGCATTGGTTACCCAACCTAGCCCGAGAAACAGCAGCCGGCACCATCTGAAACAATTTTCGCCAGCCACGTGTTCTGGCCCTGACCTCCACCGTTGCCACTATGAAACCTGTGACCGACACTCCCGCCTCCAACCCCGGCACCATGACTGAAAACTACACCCCGCCGATTGCTCCCTACCTGCTCGATTCCGAGACTCCTGGCTGGGAAACGCCGGATGAACCGCCGCCTCTGACGCCGCATTTGTCGCTTCGCAAACGTAGTCTTCTGCGGGTGTGCTCCGCGACGGAATGGGTCTTTGGCATGGCGACCATCATCGTCGGTCTGGCCATCGCGGCCGTGATTCCCATCGTAAATTTCATCAGCTTGGGATACCTGCTCGAAGTCAGCGGCCGGGTCGCCCGAACCGGTAGATTTACTGAGGGATTCATTGGCGCACGTCCCGCAGCAAAGCTGGGTAGCGTGGTCATCGGCACTTGGATCTGCTTTCTTCCGGTGCGAATTGTCGCCGGTCTGTGGCGTGATGCAGTCCTACTCGCTGAGGGGTCTGCCATTGAGAAGAGCTATGGGGTAGCCGTGGTATTGCTCACAGTGTTCACCGTCTGGCATGTCATCTGGGCCTGTCTGCGCGGTGGTCGGCTGCGAAGTTTCGCATGGCCCGCGCCGATCTCCTTCATTCGCTGGCTCAAGGTGCCCGACAAGTTTACGGACATCCAGAACGTGGTGGTGAAATACATCAACGGGATGAACATCCCCTACTTCTTCTGGCTGGGGGCGCGTGGTTTTGCCGGAGCGTTCGCCCTCCTGTTCGTACCAGTCAGCATCATGGTCGTAGGAACGTTCTTTCCGCCGGCCGGAGCTGCCGTCTTTGCGTTCCTCGGTGGGGCCGGCCTGTTGTTCGTGGTGCTCTATCTGCCGTTTTTACAAACCCGGTTTGCCTGCGAGAACCGGCTGGGGGCAATGTTTGAAATTCGAGAGATCCGGAAACTGTTCAAGCGCGCTCCGCTCGCGTTCTGGCTGGCATTCTTGATCACCCTCCTCTTCGCGCTGCCCTTGTATCTCCTGAAAGTGGAGTTCCCGCCGAAAGACATTGCCTGGCTACCGACGCTCGTGTTCGTGATTTTCATTTTTCCGGCCAGGCTGCTCACCGGGTGGGCGATGAGCCTCGCCACCAAGCGGGAGAAAGATGGTTTCTTCCTTTTCCGCTGGCTCAGCCGCCTTACCATCGTCCCCATCGCAGGCTTCTATGTGATCTTCGTCTATGTGTCGCAGTACTTCTCGTGGCACGGTGCGTTCAGCCTGTTCGAACAACACGCGTTCCTGGTCCCCTACCCAATGTTCAGCATCTGACCGATCCCTTGCGCAACGTACGCGACAGTAGATTTTCACAGACTCCGCTCAAATTCTACCAACTCACTGTCGTTGATTTTCAGCAGGTTTGAATCGGCGGGAAAACGACCTTCATTGACATCCGCCACGTATTCCTTGAACGCCGCAATCCGCTCGTTTTGCAACCGTTGATACTCCTCGAGGAAATTTCGATACGCCTTTGCGTGCCGAGGAATCCGTTCCTCGGATTCGCCAAGAATATCATCCGAAAAAAGGAACTGAGTATCGCATCCTGTCCCCGCCCCCAATGACATCAGCAGCATCG
>JBLFYM010000204.1:0-9379 GCA_047608975.1 Limisphaerales bacterium
GCTTGCAGCGGGCGTCCATGAAATACATGTCGAGAACCTGCTCCCGGGTCATGGCGTTTGACTTTGGTTTCGATTTTGACTGGCTCATGGCAATCCGACGTGTGCCGACCGGCGGCGAACTCGTGATTTCGTGATGGCGAAAAAACTACGTCGCCGCCGAATGAAAAATCAACCCTTCGTTCCGGGTCCTTCCCGACGCATTCCGCCGCGCGCCGCATTGTAAAGGCGGCGGCGAAGGGCCTGATACTCAACGCATCAACTCGATGCGATCAAATCGGGCTTCGCCACCCATCGCCGTGGGAGCGATGCCGGCGAGCGTGAATTCGCCAATATCTCCCCCCGATCGACGACGATGATCTCCCATTCCTATGGCCTGCCACTTGGTGGTGTTCCGATCGGCGAAATAGCGGCCTCATCGGGCAACCTGGCCAGTGAAACCCACGAATCCGATCGGTAATTGTGGTGCGCGAAACTAACTGAGCCATCTGATGCATCGAATTTCCAATTGCTTGCGTCGTCGACGTGTTCTTGACTGTGAACTGCGATTGCCCAACCCGCGTCGCCATAGCAATGCCGATCCGATTCAATTTAAAAACACTGCACCTCCTCGGGGGCTTGATCCTGTCCGCGCAGTGGTGCCCGGCGACGGAGGTTTTGACATCCGGCGAACGCGATTTCTTTGAGAACAAGATCCGGCCCGCGTTGGTGAAAAATTGTTACGAGTGTCACGCGGCTGACTCCAAGGAAGTGGGTGGCAAGTTGTTGCTCGACACTCGCGAAGGGCTGCGCACAGGCGGTGAATCGGGACCGTCCGTCGTGGTCGGTGATCCGGATGCCAGTCTGCTCATCCAGGCCTTGCGCTACGAGGATACGGAGATGCCGCCGGACAAGCCGTTGCCGCAGCGGGTGATCCGCGACTTTGAAAAGTGGGTGCGGATGGGAGCACCGGATCCGCGCCTACCGGTGGCGGGAGACGGTGCGGCAGAAAAAACCGGTGAATTGCACTGGTCACTCCGCCCTGTTCGGAACCCGCAGCCAGAGGCAGTGACGACAGCTGAGTGGGCGCGTGACCCAATCGATCGCTTCGCACTCGCCCGGATGGAGAAGTCCAGTTTGCAACCAGCGGCAGACGCTCCCCCGCGCACGCTCGTTCGCCGCTTGTATTACGATCTGATCGGGCTGCCGCCCACGCGCAAGCAGGTCAAGGAGTTTGTTCGGGCGCATGAGAAGAACAGCCGGGTGGCCACCGAGAATCTCGTGGATCAGCTTTTGGCGTCACCGCACTTCGGGGAACGCTGGGGACGGCATTGGTTGGATGTTGCCCGCTACGGCGAGTCGAACGGTAACGACGGGCTCTCCCGCAACGCGACCTTCCCGCATGCGTGGAGATATCGCGACTACGTGATTCGGGCATTCAATCGCGACACTCCCTACGATCGTTTCCTCACCGAACAGATTGCCGGTGATCTGTTACCGGCGGAGTCAGATCAGGAACGGGATTGGAATCACGTCGCCACGGGCTTCCTCGCCTTGGGCCGCAAGCCGGCGAAGGCGATGAACGTGAACTTCGACATGGATGTCGTGGCGGATCAGATCGGCGTCGTGAGTTCGGGAATCATGGGGTTGAGCGTTGGTTGTGCGCGGTGCCATGATCACAAGCACGATCCCATCCCGACTCGTGATTACTACGCGCTGGCCGGCATCTTCAAGAGCTCCACGACGATGTGGGGCTTGGCGGCGAACGAAGGTCTCACCGCGCCCAAGACACCACTCCACGAACTCAAGGCCTTGAAGCGCCCGGACAAGCCGATGCCGCAACTCACGCTCGGCGTCCCGGAATTCGCCGCCGCCTACGAGGACGCGATCAAAGAGCTGAAGCCCACGATCTATTCCAAACTGGATGTTCCCCATCCGGACCTGAAACCGGAGGCCGGAGCAAAGATGACACCGGAGACACTTGGCGACATGGGTAAGGGACGCATCCGCGGAGTCATCCGGAAATCAACCCGCTCCTACACCGTTTCATTCTGGTATCGCAACAACATCAAGAACGATTCGACGGCGATGACCGCCTACCTCTTCTCCTTCTCCGACCACACGAAACCGTTCGGGACCGGTGACCACCTTGGCCTCAGTGGAAACTACCGTGGCGGCAAGCCGGGCAACCTGTTCGTCTTCCCGGGCCCCAAGGAGATCAAATCCGTACGCGGGCCATCCGTCGTTCCGGAACTGACATGGAACCACCTCGTGCTCGTGCGAGACGGCCAGCGCGTTCGCCTGCAATTGAACGGCGCCAGCCCACTGGAGATCGACCGGGAGCTCCCGTCGTCCTTCAAGGAAGTGCGGGAATTCACCCTCGGTTCGCGCGCCGACAAGATGTTTTCGTTGAAGGGCAACATCACCGAGTTCGCCTTCTTCGACCGCGCCTTGTCGCGTGAGGAAGCCAAGCTGCTCCACTCCGCTTCCGGTCAGCCGGAAACCAGCGGGCCGACCCTGCAAGGCCCCGTCATCTCGTCCCCCAACAATCTCGCCATGGGCGTTCGCGAAGCCGCCAATCCGGACGATGGCCAGGTCAATATCAACGGCGAATCTGCAAAGCTTGGTCCGAGCGTGCCCCGGGGTTTCCTCTCCGCCTGGACGGAAGCCAAACCACCCATCCCGGTTCCGCCGGACAAGGAACCCCGACCGCTGTTTGAGAAGAATCTCAGTGCCGGTCGTACCAGCGGAAAATCCAAGTGGAAGTTTTCCAAGGGCGTGATCACCGGCACTTCCAAGTCCAGTGAACGCGGCTTTCTCGTCACCAAGGAGAAGTTCCGTGATTTCGAACTGACCGGTGAGTTTGAACTAAAGGGCAAAGGGGAATTCAACAGCGGCATTTCCTTCCGCGTCACCGGCGATCCCGCCAAGGAACGCCATTTCAACATCGGCGATCCTGCAGCGGATCAACCCTTCGGAATCTATTTCAATGACTGGCTGACCAAGGCCGACGCCAAGCAGAAGATCAAAGTGACCGACTGGAACCGGCTGCGCCTGCGCGTGGAGGGCCAGAAGGTGGAGGCTTGGATCAACGGCGAGCAACTGGTGAATTATGAACTGAACAAGGGCACCCCGGCCGAAGGTAAGATCGGATTCCAGAGCAACGCCGCGAAGGGCGAGAGCGGCACCATCCGTTTCCGCAAACTACTCGTCCAACGCTTCAACAAGACGGAACGCCCCTACAGTCCGGTGAAGGATCCGAAGACCAGCGGACGACGCGAACTCGCCCAGTGGCTCACGGACGGTCAGCACCCACTCACCGCCCGCGTGATGGTCAACCGCGTCTGGCATCACCTCATGGGTCAGCCGATCGTTGGCACACCGGACGACTTCGGCATCTACGGCGCCCGCCCGACGCATCCCGATATGCTTGATCACCTTGCCACCCGCTTCAGGGACAACGGCTGGTCGATGAAACGCCTGATCCGCGACCTCGTCCTCACCCGCACCTACGGCCTCGACAGCAACTGCACGCCCGCAGCCAGGAAACGGGATCCGGACAACCACCTGCTCGCGCGTCACAATCGCCGCCGACTCGACGCCGAGTCCTTCCGCGACAGCATCCTCGTCGCAACCGGCGAACTGAACCCCCAACCTGGCATCGGCTCCGATGCCCAGTCCCTCGACATCCTCGTGAACAAGGTCGGCGACACGATTCACAAGCCGAGCAATCACCGCAGTATTTACCTCTGCATGTTGCGCAATTCCCCGCCGCCGGACCTCGCCGCCTTTGATCTCCCTGATGCGCTGGAGGCAAAAGGCAAACGCGACGTCACCGATCTGCCCACACAATCGCTCTACCTGCTCAACAGCCCTTTCCTCGTAAAACAGGCTCGTAAACTGGCCAAACACCTCGTCGTGGAATGCGACATGCCGGAACGCGTAATGGCGATTCTCGCCTATCAGCGCGTGCTCGCCCGCGATCCCGCGCCCGCCGAATTGGACCAGGCCATTGCGCTTGTGCAGTCGTTGCAGACTGATTTACCTTCCAAAGAATCTGATGCGGAGATCCGCCGTTGGGCAGCGCTCTGCCAGGCGCTGCTGCTCACGAGTGAATTCCGCTACATCGATTGAGCAATGAATAATCTATCACGCCGCCAAATGTTGCAGACCGCTTCCTGCGGTTTCGGTTACCTGGCGATGCAAGGTCTCGTCGGTGCCGGCCTCCAGACGCAGACCGCCCCCCTGCCCGCCCGCGCCAAGCGCGTGATCTTTCTGTTCATGAGCGGCGGTCCCGCCCATCTCGACACCTTTGACTACAAGCCGCAGTCCGGCAAAAAAGCCCACGCCGGTTCCGTCTTTGACTTCCAGCAACACGGCCAAAGCGGCTCCTGGGTTTCTGAACTGCTCCCCTACACCGCCCGGCACGTCGACAAGCTTTGCCAGCTCAAGGGCATGTATTGCGACACTGGCAACCACGCCCAGTCTTCCCTGCAACTGCACACCGGCGAGAAGCTCCGCAAACGCCCGACGCTGGGCTCATGGATCAATTACGGCCTTGGCACCGAGAACCAGAATCTCCCCGGCTACATCAGCCTGAACACCTCCAAGCCCTCGTTCTACTCCAGCGCCTTCCTTCCCACCATCTGCTCCGGCACTCCGATCGGCGTCAACGGTGAGGACATGTCGAACGCCACGATTGCCAACGTCACGGGCAATCATCTTCCTCTGCAGGCCAAGCGCAGTCAGCTCGATTTCATCCAGTCGATGAACCAGCGTCACCTTGCCACGCGCCCGGAGGACCAACGCCTCGATGGCGTCATCAAGTCCATGGAACTCGGCTTCCGCATGCAGGCCTCCGCCCCGGAGATCCTCGACATCAGTGACGAATCCGCCCACACGCTCGAACGCTACAACGTCGGCTTCGACAACACCGTCGGCACCAGCCGCCAATCCGATTTCGGTCGTCAATGTCTCCTCGCCCGCCGCTTCGCCGAAGCCGGTGTCCGTTTCATCGAGGTGAACCACGGCAGTTGGGATCAGCACAAGTGGCATCGCCGCGATCTCACCGCCAACTGCTCCGTCACCGATCAACCCATCGCCGCCCTGCTCGAAGACCTCGATCAACGCGGCATGCTCGGCGAGACCCTCGTCGTCTGGGGCGGTGAATTTGGTCGCCCCGGCCTCACCCCCGGCGACGGCAAGGACCAGACCGGCCACAACCCCCGCGGCTTCACCTTCTGGCTCGCCGGCGGCGGCGTAAAACGCGGCTACACCCACGGTGCCACCGACGAAACGGGCGGCCGCGCCGTCAATGGAAAAATGCACTTCCGCGACCTCCACGCCACCATTCTCCATTTGATGGGCCTCCAACCCGACGCCCTCACCTTCCACCACGAAGGCCGCAACCACCGCCTCACCGGCCCCAACGGCGGCAAGGTCATCACGGACATCTTCGCCTGACCGGCGCTGGAGGAAGACAAAACAGGGGTGGACAGAATTTCCAGGAAGAGGTCACTGATTTCCTGATCGGTCAGGGAGGCGAGCAGGCCCTCCGGCATCATTGAGGTTTTGAACTCTCGACGATGCACGATCTCACTCTTCTCAACGGCCAGTTCGCGGCCGGCAGAGTTACGATCGCCCCCCTCCGATCGCCCCCCTTTACGGAGCAGGTTGCCGACGACTTCTTCGCCATCCTTCGTTTCGATGGACCAGGGAGCACTCGGAACCGGTGAACACATTTAGAGATCAGCTGGAATCCGGGGTTGGTTCCTGACGATAGTAGGTGTCCTGTGGCTGGCGCTGCCGTCGTCCCTGTATGCCTGCCAACCGGTAATCCAGCTCGGCATGGTGTGGTCGGGGCCAGCTCTCTACGCGTGGATGTCGTTGGGCGGAACCGTGGTATTCAAGTGCAGCGCGTTCGCCGTGCCGGAACGCGGGCTCAGCTGGCCGTTGGGATGGCAGCGTTGGCCTTCATTAGCACCGTGCTGTTCATTCTATACTCTGGATTGCTCGATGAGCGAAAGATGGGCTGGTACTGGCTGGTCAAGTTCGGATACGTCACCACCGGGATGGCCATGGGTATCGTGCTGACGGCGTTGTGGGAGGAACAGGTCGTGGCCGGAGTCGGGTCACCCGGCGGAGCAAAGGTCAGTTAGTTCCCGAACGTATTGCGGGCAAATTATCTGACTTTCGGGGCGGTGATGCTGGTGCTTGCCATCCAGATCCTGCCGAAGCGATTGAACGCCCCTGACTTCCTTGCATTGCTGCATTCCATCTTTGCCTAGCACCGCAGGCAAAGTAGCTCGATTGGGAATCAGGGCAAAGGTCTGCACGGTCATTCGGCCGGCCATGGCCACGATCATCTCGTGACTGAGTTTTCCTTCGTCCGGACCGACGCACGCGCCTCCAATGCGCTCACTCCAAAACCAGTTTTCGAATCCGGTCACGCTTCAACGCCACAACCTCCTTAGCCGCCTCGAACAGGATCTGCTGTTCCTTTTCACTGATTTTGAAATCCGTTTGGATATCCCTGACCTCTTTTCTCCGCGGATCCGGCAGGTCGTCAAATCCAAGGTAAACGACGTCAATCTTCGAACCGCCGCGGCGGTAGCCGGCAATCAACCGGGCCACCATTCTGCGATGTCGGATATGCCCGGCGTCCAATGAGATGCTGGTTGTCCGAATCCCGATCTGCAGGAATTTCGGAGAACCCTCAGATTTCGAAAATGGTCCGGAATTACCCTTGTACGCGTCGATCACCAGTAGCACTTTGCGCCTCTGAGCTGTCTCCCCTAGAATGTCCACCGCCGTATAGATCCCGAGATTGTCGGACAAACCACCGTCATACAGATGAAGGAATCGGTTGGCGGAATCGAAGGAACTCTCCAGCGTGGTCGCCGGAAGCAAAGTGGGAAATGAAGCACTCGCCTTCATGCCTACCGCCAACGGCAGACTGTAAAAGTCCGGTTTCACGGCTGTCTTTTTCAGCCGGTGAGTGCAGCTTACAATCTCGTATTTTTCCAAACCCAAGGGATGAAATGGAAACACACTCCCGTTTTCGTAGACGGTTGCGTTCGCGACCCAGAGGGGAACCAGCGGCCTTCTCGTTTTGTCTCCAACGGGAACGAACAGATCCCCCAGCGTCAGGCTTCGCCCCCGATTCTTGTAGCCCAACAGTCTGTCGTCGAACGCCTCCTCCAGGAAATCTCCGCGATCGGTAACTCCCCGGGCTTTGGGATTCAAAACCGCTCGCAGAACTGAGGTATGATAACTTCGCCGCAAATTCTTCAGCATTCTGCCGTCGTCCATTGCGAGCGTCTGCCTGAGCGAGTAGGGAGCGGAGGAATCGGCTGTTTTGTGATCGAACAGTGTCGAAACAAAAACGGCCGCCGCCAAGCCACCTCCGGATACGGTCGAGAACACATCCACTTCACCCAACACGTTTCGACTGCCGGCGGAATCCGTCAACGACTCCAACTCGGACAGCACTCCGATCGCAAAGTTGCCGGCGCGATGGCCGCCGCCTGAAATGGCGACCACCACCGAGAGATTCGTATTCTGACTCTGACTCCGCAATTCCGCGCTTTGGTAGGAGGCAACGCTCCAAGGCGGCGTTTGGAAAGACTTCTCAAATTCGCTCGCCGAATTGGATTTCGTTTTGCATCCAACCAGGAAGACGATCAGAGCGGTATAGAATCCAAGGTTTCTTGATATCATGATTTTGTCTGCTCTTCGGGCGGTCGATTTTGACTGGCTCATGGCAATCCAAATTGTGCCGACCGGCGGCGAACTCGTGATTTCGTGATGCCGAAAAAGCTACGTCCCCGCCGAATGAAAAATCAACCCTTCGTTCCGGGTCCTTCCCGACGCGAGCCAGTGGCTTACTCTGCTATCTGCTCCGCAATCTCTTCGGCGGGATAGGTCCAGATTTCTGCGAGGGTGGGATGGTAGTGGGGGATCAGGGCAAAGGTCTGCACGGTCATTCGGCCGGCCATGGCCACGATGATCTCGTGAATGAGTTCTCCTCCGACCGGACCGACACACGCGCCGCCAATGATTTCACCGTTGTCGCGGCGGGCCATTAATTTCACGAATCCGTGTTTGGCTTCCATTATCAATGACTTGCCATGATCAGCGAAGGGGTAGTCGGCGGTGAGGTAGTCGATCCCCTGCTCTTTCGCGGCTTTCTCCGTGAGTCCGACGTGCGCAACCTGCGGATCGGTGAACACGACCGAGGTAAGTAGGCGGTAGTCGATCCCTTCGGGTTTTGCGGCCACAGCGTTCTTGGCCGCCAGTTCGCCTTGCTGGATGGCGATGTGAACGATCTCGTGTGGTCCACAACAATCGCCGGCGGCATAGATGTGCGAGGCGCTGGTCTGTTGGAACTCATTTGTCTGAATCCGACCTTTCACAGTTTCCACTCCGGCTTTGTCCAGATCCAAGGACTCGGTATTTGGAGATCGTCCCAGCGCAAAAAATATTTCGTCGGTTGTCACCGAACGCTCAGCACCCTCATGTTCAAAGCGAAGCGTCTTTCCGGCTTCGGTTTTGGTCGCTCCGATCAGGCGAGTTCCCGTGAACACCTCCATCCCTTCCGACCTGAAAACCTCGGCCACCACCTGCGACGCATCGGGATCAAAATCTTTCAGGATGCGATCGCTCCGCTGAATCAGGATCGTCTTCACACCCATTCGCGAAAAGAACTGCGCGAACTCAACGGCAATTGCGCCACCTCCCAAAACCGCGATCGAACCGGGTAGTTCGTCCAATTCCAATCCGGTATCACTGGTCAGATAACCCACCTCGTCCAACGCCGGAATCGGCGAGGAGGAGACGCGCGATCCGGTGGCGAGCAGGAAGTTGTCTGCCTTCACGGTCGTGCCGTCAGCGAGACGAACCGTGTGCGGATCAACGAAAGCGGCGTTGGAGCGAATGAATTCGAAGCGCCCGGAATTGAGCTGTTCCCGGCGATAGCCGCCGAAGTCTTCAATCATCTCCTTCTTACGCGCCATCACGGCCGGAAAGTCGTGATCCACCCCGGAGACGCGAATTCCCCACGTATCGGCGATCGAAGCGAGATGGCGGACCTCGGCAGCGTACAGCAACGCCTTGGTCGGCATACAGCCACGGAGAATACAAAGCCCGCCGACCTCCTCACCGCCCTCAATCACCACGGTTTTGAGTCCCTGACCCACCGCGGTGCGAGCCGCCGCATACCCCGCACTGCCACCACCGATCACCGCAAAATCAAACCGAACGTCTTCACTCATGGTTCAACTATGGGAGCGGATTCAAATCGTGGAAAACGAAAAGCGTGAATCCCCACTGTAACGGTGAACCAAGCCGCTCGCGCGGCGGCCTGGCGGAGGATGTAATCGCTTGGTCATCCGGTTTCAGTTGG
>JBLFYM010000205.1:0-9302 GCA_047608975.1 Limisphaerales bacterium
GTGGGTGGTTTTTCGTCGGGAGGGATGAGCTTGCGAGTCCGTGGCATTATGCCAGCCAAAGGTGCTGGGGTGGTGGCTTTTAGGTGCGATTGGCTACGTGGCAATACACGAAACTCTGGTTGCCCTCATCTTCAGTGCAAATAGACGCCTTCGGACTCGCAAGCTCGTCCCTCCAGATGGCATAGGCCACCCAATCTTTCCTACTGCGTGTGTCTGAAATGCTGGCGCGGGAGATCTACTCGATTTCCAGTTGAGTTCGGGCTTCGCGGAAGATGCCGCGGCGGATGAAGCCGAAATCGATTTTGACCTGGTCACCTTTCTCAGCGTGATAGGCAGCCTTTCCGAATTCGATCAGATCTCGTGGGATCCGTTCATCGAGGGCGTGCACGATGTGAAACTTTTCCAATCCGGCTTTGGCGGCGGGGCTGTCATCGAGAAGTTCGGTGATGATGTAGCCACCGTAGAAGGGCAGGCCGATCCGGCGGGCAAGCTCGGCAGTGAGGGCTTCAACGCGGATGCCGAGCTTCTTGGCCAGGAGGTCATTGTTGAAGAAGTCTTTTTCGGGACGGAGGCGGACGCTGACGGAGAGTTTTTTTTTGGCGCGGAGAAGGTCGAGCTTCACGCGGTCTGCCGCTCCGTGTTCCAGTAGCACGCGGGTGAAGCTGATGTAACTGACGGGCTTCTTGCCATCGATGCCGGTAATCAAATCGCCTTGCTTGAGGCCCGCCAATGACGCCGGGCTGTTCTTGTCCACCTGATTGACGAGCAGGGGCATTTTACCGGGACGAATGCGGGCACCAAACCAGAGGGATTTGGTTTTCTCAGGGGTGAGGATTTTGCCGAGGGATTCGGCCACCCGTCGGATGGGGATTGCGAATCCGATTCCCTGGCCCTGACTGTGCACCGCCACATTGATGCCGATGAGTTCGCCCCGAAGATTGATCAGCGGTCCGCCGCTGTTTCCGGGGTTGATCGCCGCATCGACCTGTAGCCAATCCTGCATGTCGAGCGCCTCGTCTTCACGTGGTTGGCGTCGGCTTTTGGAACTGAGGATTCCCTGGCTGACGGAACCGCCGAGCCCGAAGGGATTGCCGAGCGCGATGACATTCTCTCCCAAAAGCAGGTCGTCATCCTTGGCGAATGCCACGGTGCTGAACGGGACGCCGTTCTTGGCGTTGATCTTGAGCAGGGCCACATCGCTCCCGGGATCGGAGGCGATCAGGCGGGCCTCGTATTCCTGGCCATCCACCTTGACCCAGACCCGACTCGCGCGTTGCACGACGTGGTTGTTGGTGAGCAGGTAACCTTCTTCGTCAATGATCACTCCGGAACCCAGGCTGTAGGTGGTGTTCTGGGGGCGGCGCCGGTAGTAGGGATCGAAGTATTCCCGAATGAAATTTCCGAACGGATCGCGGACCTGGACCACCCGCTCGGTGGCGATGTTGACGACCGCCGGCATCACGCGGTCGATTGCTTCGACGACCGGCGTCCGACGGACATCAGTCCCGACCGGCGCTGCCAAGGCAGGGACGGTGAGGGTGAACGCGGTGAAAGCGCCGACAATGATCTGCTGGTATCTGTTCACAGTGGTTTGACGGATGTTCTGACAATTCGTTCAGAATCCGATGCGATGATGTTGGGTTGGAGGCGTCCGTCAATAGTGGAGTGGAGAGCTGGGGACAGGGGGAGTTGTGGTCTGATTCGAGGGTGCAATTTGCCGAGGAAACTCCAAAATTCAAAAACCAGTCAAACTCGCCCGCTTAGAACCGCAGCCTTGGATTGAAGCTTGATTGAAATTTGGAATCTGAGGCTTGGAGATTTTGCGAGGTTGCCCGCTCTGTCTGTCAGGCATCGGATCCCGTATTTCTGCGCCCCGTACTTGCGATCTGTCTCGACGTGCACAATGGTGCAGCCGCTCGTCTGATGGCTGATTCGAAGAAATTACTGAACCCGGTCCCGTCACTGCTGAAGAAGTGGCTGATCAATGCGTTGGCGTTGATGGTCGCTGGGCAAATGGTTTCAGGCGTGAATTTCGGTGGATACGTGCCACTGGTGGTGGCCGCGTTTTTCATGACGCTCCTCCACGAGTTCGTCCGTCCGGTGATCTACATTCTCACGCTGCCGTTGATGGTCATCACCCTCACGATGTTTCGCTTTGTCATCAATGCGCTGCTGCTGATTATTGTCGGAGCCCTGGTGATGGACTTCGAGGTGAATGGTTTCGGTGCTGCATTTTGGGGTGCCTTGATGGTGAGTCTGGTCTCCACGCTGATGAGCGGTTGGTCAGGGATCAAGGATCGCGAATATGAGTTTCAGCGGCGGATGCGGAAACAAAAAACTCCGGTGCCGGAGGAACCCACCTCCTCCGGTGGTCCCGCCACTGCCAGGCCGATCCCGAAGGATGACGGTGGCGGACCGATCATCGACGTCTGAGCCGCTGGTCAGGCGGTCAACCGATAGGTCGCGTAGTTCGTCGGAATCCCCTGATCATTGAAACACGTTTCGAAATCCGTGCGGATGTCGGTCAGATCTGTTGGGGCTTCGACCGCTGCAAACGCCTCTGCTCCATCGAATACCTCAAGCATCTGTTCAAAGTAATCGACATCGTCGGTGCGCAGATAGACCCGTCCATCCGGACCGAGGAGGCGGGTGGCGAGTTCCGTGAATTCCGGGTTGATAAGTCGGTGACGTCGATGCCGTTTCTTTGGCCACGGGTCGGGGAAGTAAACGTGGATGGCGCGAAACCCGCCGGCCGGCAAAAGATAACGCATCAGGTAGGCGGCTTCAAAACGAAGGAGTGCGAGATTCTTCATCTCGCCGCGACGTCCGGCCCGATCGAGTTTGTTCAACCGGCCTTTCAAACGTTCAACGCCGATGAAGTTAGTTTCGGGATGTGCGGCCGCATACTTCTTGAGGAAGGAACCGTCGCCGCAGCCAAGTTCCAGTTCCAGCGGTTGCGAAACCTTGAACCAGTCGGGCACTGGCAGTTCTTGGATCAGGCTGGTCACCGCTTTGATCAGCGAAGGCTGATCCTGCCATCTGGTCATCGGCTCCGACATGTTACCACTCGACCGGCACGCACAATTCCACGCCGAGCCGGTTTTTGAAAAGGACCTGTTTGTTTGCGCTCCCGTATTCGTGCACGAGCTTTGTGATCTTCACGTCGTAGCAGCAGTACTCGGCGATCTCCAGCACCTTGCCTTCGCGCCACCACTTCACGGCCTGTAACCCCTCCGCAGTTTTCTCAATCCCGAGCGAGCCATTGGCGATCGCGTCGAGGGGAGGTCGAAATTCCGCTTTCTCCGCCACGTCAACCATCATGTCCAATGCCCGGACCTGTTCGAAGTCGAAGAACTCGTTCTCTCCCTGCAGGACGACGAAGTCGAAGGCGATCACGTTGTAACCGACGACCAGATCTGCCCGACACAGTTCGTCCGAGAGCGCGACCGTGTCATTCTCGCCGTAGATCCGATAGCCGCCGGTGGCGGTGCTATAAGTGACGCCCAGACTCATTCCGAGGCGGCGGATGCCGTTGCGGCCGCCCACTTCCTCGAAGCTCTTTTTGGTTTCCAGGTCGAAATAAACGATATTCTTCATGTCCTGAACGGGCGTGACTCTAGTGGGAACCCTGTGAGGGAGGAAACATGAATGAAGAAAATCTGAGCGGAGACAATTCAATCGCGCCGGATGCTCCCAAAACTCATCCAAAATCGGCGATAGCGCATTATCCGCTTTTCTTGGTCTGATGCTTACCGGATAGTCGAGCGCAGCGTTGAGCGAGGGTGGTAATCCGGCCCTCTCTTCGGCATGGAAGACGACAATAACAATTCAGAGACAGAACAGGATAAACTGCGGATTTATCTGCTGCCCAATCTGTTCACCGGCGGCAATCTGTTTTGCGGTTTTCTGGCGATCACCAAGATCGTGGAGGCGGATCTCGTGGCGCCATTTCCCGCCATCAAACAGGCGTTGTTCCTGATTCTGCTCGCCTGCATTCTGGATCTGCTGGACGGGCGGGTCGCCCGGTTGGGTGGATATGAGAGTCCTTTTGGTCGCGAGTTCGATTCGCTGGCTGATATTGTTTCTTTTGGAGTGGCCCCCGCGTTTCTGGTTCATCGCGTGGTCCTGCGTGATGTGTTTGCAAACGTCCCGCAGTTGGGCTGGTTTATTGCCTCGGTGTATCTCATCTGCGGAGCGTTCCGTCTGGCGAGATTCAACTGCCTGGCGGATATGCCAAAAGAAAAGGACGATAACGCGTTCCTTGGTTTTCCGATTCCCGCCGCCGCCGGTATGGTGGCTTCGCTCACATGGTTGCTGATGTCTTGGGACGAGAAGGATTTTACGCAGGGGAGTTGGCGATACATTCTGCCCGTCATTTTGCTGATGCTGTCGTTTATGATGGTGAGCGAGGTTGAGTATCCGTCGTTCAAGAAGATCACCTGGAAGACCCGTCATCCCTTCCGAAAGATGGTGCTGGTGATGCTGGTTTTTGCGTTTGTCCTGCTGCAATGGGAAATCCTGTTGCCCGTCCTGGCACCCCTTTTCTTTACCGCATATCTGATTTATGGATTTGTGCGTAAGCGGATCAGTGCGCAGATGCGTCGGGACCTAGAGAACGCCGGCGAAGAATAGACGGCATGCTAGATCAGTTGGGATATTTGGAAGCATTCATCACCGGCATTGTCGCCGGTTTTCTCGTGTCGGTCCCGGTGGGGCCGATCAATGTAACGATCATCAACGAAGGGCCGGAGAAGGGTTTTCGCTGGGGCGTGCTGATCGGTGCGGGTTCCGTGTTGATGGAGGCGATCTACTGCGTGCTGGGCTTCGCCGGTTTCTCAGATGTTATCACGAGCCGCTTTGCCAAGGCCGCTTTTCAGTTGGCCAGCTTTGTGTTCCTGGTGTTTCTCGGGGCGAGGTACATGATGTCCAAAGAGGTTAAGAAGGCAACGCCTACGGCCAAACGCATTGAGGCCAGATTTGATCCGCATACCGCCTTCATGACCGGTTTTGTGCGTGTCCTTGGGAATCCCGGAGTTCTGCTCGTCTGGGTGGCGCTGACGGCGACGTTCATCGCGCATGAATGGGTCATGCCGAATTGGACCAGCAAGGCATGGTGTGTGGCCGGTGTTGCGGTGGGAGGAGTGGCGTGGTTCACGCTGCTGAGTTACCTCATCTCCGTTCTGCATCGCCATCTTACCGATCGGACGATGCTGTGGATGTCGCGAGTTTCGGGGGCGGGTCTTCTCGGGGCCGGGATTGTGATCGGCTTCAAGCTGGTCGTGCTGCTGGCGCAAAAGCCACCGGTGGGGTGAGCGGCTCGCTATGCGTCCCGGCTTAGCCTGGCAGCAGGGGAATGCTCACATCGTTGCCATAGGTTTCAGACCCGGAACTCGTAATTGGCGCGACGGCATTTTCCCCCGAGACTTCAAATAACCCTCCCCGGCTGCCAATGGTTCGATGCAGCATCTGCGCTTCGCTCAACACCTGACGCGCGGCGGCGATCGCGTCAGGTGTCGCTGCGACCGTCTCGCCGGCTGATTTGTTTGCGATGTCGTCGGGATCGCCCAGGCCGGCATCCTTGTAGGCTCGTAGTCGGGCGAGAATCAGGTCGCGCACTTCTTCGGCATTGTCGATTCCTTGGAACGTGCCGACATGCAGGTCGTCGAACGGATTGTCACCGCCCGAATTGTTCTGCCCCGGCATTGCGCCGCCACCCGCGGAACGGACCATCAGGTTCCAAAGCCCCAGTGCCCGCTGGAGCGGGCCTTGTTGGATGTTCACCTCCTGAATGTTGGCGAAGCTCATTGTGCGCTCCTCCACACGCCAGACGCCTTGTCGGATTCGGAGACAGCGGTCGGTGACGATGTACCAACGGAGTTCGTAATCCAATCTCACCAGGGCAAAGGAGAACGGGAGCTGGAGCACGAAGGTTACGATCGAGAAGATAAAAATGATATTTTCCCACTGCATCAGGTACTCGCTCAGGGGCGCATTGTCGCGGAGGAGCGGCGGCGCATTGAACGCGATGAATGGACCCAGCGTGATCGCCGCCATCGCCAAGAGTCCAATTTGTCGCAGCACCCAATGCAGCACTCGAAGTTTGTAGAAGTTTGGCGCTGCCTGGAAGATTCTCACCGACTCCGGAGAACCGGCGGGGGCTTCCGGCGGAGGTGGGATACGGCACGCGCGGCGGGCCTGCTTGCGGAACCAATCAATCATCGCCGGGCAGATCAGGGGGCAGACGGCGGTGAATCAGTTCACGGATCGAACGCAGTTCCATTCCGACCTCGCTCAGGGTCTGGGCGAGTTCGTCCGTGGAAGCTTCGGCGGACACGGTTGAGTCAGGTGCACTTCCTTCGGTGCCGGAGGATGTCGTGATTCCTCGCATGCGGGTGTACAGAAAGTTTCGGACGCCTTCAAACTGAAGCAGGCCTTCGAGAGTCATCTCTGCTCCCGCGTTTCCGCTGGCGGTTTGGATCTGGATCCGAGCGAGACCGAACCATCGTTCGACCACGTTCGAACGCAGGTGGATGTCCTGGATTCGGTTGTAGTTGAGGATCACTTCGCGACGAAACAGCGCCCCCCAACGCATTGAGATGCCTTCGTCTGAGATCCGGTAACGCAGGGTCCGATAGCGAATTGTCCAGGGGATCAGCGCGAGGAAGAAAAAGGGTCCCAGTGCGAGACAGGCCAGCAGATTGTAGTACATCAGCCGGCGATTGGGGCGCTCAATGGCCATGATTTCGCGCTCCTGAGATTCGTCGTTCATCCGCAGCCGGAGCCTAGCTTTACGCTGATGGGAGGCAAGTGGCTTTTGGGGAAGATCCCGAGAAACTTTCGCGGTTTTGAGATTAACCGGATCCGGAACCAAAAAGCCCCCGCCCAAACCTATTGTTCGGAAGGGGGCTTTGAATTCAGCGTGCCTGGATCAGACCAGTTCCGGAGGTGCGAAACCGTCCCGATACTGACGCTTCAGAATCTGTTTGTTCGCCTTTTCATTGTTGGTGAACCGGTAGTTCTTTGCGTCCCAGCGAAGTTCCTGGCCGGGGAAGCGCGTGGCCTTCACTGCGAGCAGGGCTGGCTCCGTGATTCGCGAGCCGATGCTGAACGGCGTCCATAGCGGCTTCTCGTTTCCGAGGCAGCAATCCGCCCAGTCGTGCCAGTGGTTCCGTGGAGCGACTTCCGGCATGGGTTCGTTTTCGACCAGCTTACCCTTGCGGAAGATCTTCATCTTGCCGCTGGGTTCGAGCAGCAGCGCGCCATCTTCGCAGACGACCAAGGTGCGGTTCGATCCTTCTTTGAGCGTCGGCAGACCCAAAGAGGCCCAGGACGGATTGATCCCGCTGTCGTTGTATTGCATGACGAATTTCTCCCGCGCGAACTGCTTGCCACCGGGATAGGTGATCGTGCTCTGATTGTAGGCGGAGTGGCTGTCGTTTGAAGCCTGCTGGGTGTTGGTCTGCACTGCTTCCGGATCAGGCATGTCATACGCGAAGTAAAGCAGATCGATCAGGTGACAGCCCCAGTCCGCCAGCTGGCCACCACCGGTATTCCAGTAGGAACGCCAGCGACGCGGCGCGATGTCGTCGGTGTACGGCATGGGCGTTTCCAGAGGGCCGTTCCAGAGATCCCAGTTCAAATTCTCGGGGATGGGTTTGTTCGGGGGAAGTTCCCGCCAAGGCGCATCGAAGTAATGACCCCGACTCACCGTTCCCGTCCAGACATGTGCTTCAACGGGTTTGCCGAGCTGGTTGCTTTTGAGGATTTCAACCGCCTGCATGCGGCCCGTGTAACAGGCTCTCTGGTTGCCCATCTGCGTGTAGAGATTTGGATGAGAGGCGATCGCGTTCCTGATCATGCGGAGTTCGTCCAGCTGATGAACCAGCGGTTTCTGCCCGTAGATGTGTTTGTTCGCGGCAAACCCGGTGAGCATCATCGGCGCGTGGTGAAAGTCCGGCGTATCCACGATCACGGCATCGAACTCGTCGGAATGTTTGTCGAAGGCCTTGCGGTAGTCGGAGGTTTTGAACGCCTTTGGGAATTCGCGGCCGACCTTGTTGAGCGTGTTCGAATCGACATCACATAGACCGACGAACTCGACCATGGGATGCTTTTTGAGATTGGATCGCTGCATCCCGCCGATCCCGCCGACACCGATGTGGAGAATGCGAAGCTTGCTGTTCTTGTTGGCGTGCACGCGCATCTTGAAGGACGGCATGGCCGACACGGCACCGATCGCCGCGGTCGTGGTGAGGAATCCCCGGCGCGAGACCGTGGAGGTGGATGATTTCGAATCGGGTTTCATGGCCGGCAAATCTAAATGGTGTGCCGGGTATGAACAGATCAAAAACGACCTGCGGATGCCGAGGGTTCCTGCCGGCGGGAATCGTAAAATTTCGGGTCTGTTTGTGGAGCGGAGGCACGTCAGGCTTTTCATTCTGCTACGGCAATACCCAAGGTAAGTATCAAACGATTCGCTTCCATGAATCGCTGACCAATTGCAAATCGCTCGGCACAATTCCTTTGTCTCCGTTGCCTTGTCCGGCAGGGACTCGGTCCCCGTGACAAGCGATCCTGTAGCGAATTTTCAGGGAATTTGCCTCTTTTTTCACCCCCACAAACTCACCGGGAGCCTTTTTTTACGAGTGTGATGAGATGTGATTGAGGAGGATCGAATGGGTTGGAGGGATGTTTTTTTGGGAAAGTAACGTTAATTTATCGGCTAAGAGCCTGTCTGAAAAAGAGGTGGTCTTTAAGAATCAGGCCAATCTTCGAAGCTGGATTCGTATCATGGCGATATAGGTCCAAGTCGCGGCGCTGGTTTCAGTCTTTTCGTAATCACGAACCAGACGGCGATGACGCATCAGCCAACCGAAGGTTCGCTCCACCACCCAACGGCGGGGCAAAATATGGAAACCCTTGAGGTCATCACTTCGCTTGACCACTTCCACGTCCAGTTTTGGGCGCTGTGTTTTGACCCATTCAGCGAAAGCCGGCCCACTGTAGCCGCCATCGACCCACATGAGTCGCAACCAGCTGCACCACAACAGAACGCGGGCGAGCAAGGCCGGGGCTCCCTCCCTTTCGGGGACATCGGCAGGGGTGATCTCAATGCCCAGCAGCAGGCCCAAGGTGGCTGCCAGCAGGTGACGTTTGCGTCCTTTGATTCGTTTGGAGGCATCGTAGCCGACCATCCCGCCATGGGAATCGGATTTGACGCTTTGGCTGTCGAGAATCGCCGCCGTGGGTCGACAACGTTTACCAACCGATTTGCGAACCATCGCTCGCAGACGTGCGTTCAA
>JBLFYM010000206.1:0-9141 GCA_047608975.1 Limisphaerales bacterium
AAAACTCCAAAGTCTTGGTCGCAAAACGCAGCGGCGGGTAAATCGGATCGGCGGATTCTCCCTTCAACACCTCCATCACCAAATCCAACAGCCCGTTCCGAGATTTGAATGACTTGCCGTTGCAGATCAGCTTCAGCCCCGTGTTCAGATAGCTGTAGTGACGGAGACGTTTGCTGACCAACTCATCGCGAAAGGTCAGCTTCTTGAAAATCTCTACGTCTGGCTCGAACGTGATCAGCGTGCCATCCGGCTCATCAGCACAGCTACCCTCGTCCTGCTTCTTAAGCTTCCCCTGGCTGAAGGTTGCCGAAACGAATTCGCCCTTCCGATGACTCTTGACCGTGAACTTCTGCGACAACGCGTTCACCGCCTTCGTTCCGACCCCGTTCAACCCGACGCTGAACTGAAATACATCACTGTTGTATTTGGCACCCGTGTTGATGCGGGAAACACAATCGATCACCTTGCCCAGCGGAATACCGCGCCCGTAGTCCCTGACCGTGACGGTGTGATCATGGATCTCGATGATGATCTCTTTGCCATGGCCCATGATGAACTCGTCGATCGCGTTATCGATGACCTCCTTGAGCAGGATATACCCGCCATCATCGTAATTCGTGCCATCACCGATCCGGCCGATGTACATCCCGGTCCGAAGCCGGATATGCTCGAGCGACGAGAGCGTCTTGATTTTACTCTCATCGTAAACGTGTTTTTTTGAACTGTTCGACTTCGCCGCCATATCTTGGGTTACGAATATTTACAGAACACCATCCGTTGTGGCTACTCGAATTTGACCACAAAAGAATCTGGGGTGAAGACTTGACGCCGGCTCCTCAAATTCTTACGTTTTGCGCCCCTTAAATGGTGGTCGTAGCTCAGTTGGTAGAGCTCCAGCTTGTGGTGCTGGCTGTCGCGGGTTCGAGTCCCGTCGATCACCCCATTTTCCCCTTCAAACGAACTTTGCCCGATTCAGGGCAACAATCTGCAGCGGCTTTAAAAAACACCGGAATACTATGGAATAAGGGGCATTCCGAGTTTTACGCTCCGGTGGCGTCTCTCTCCGACCACCAATGATTCGTCAGCAAATCGGTTCCAACTGGCCGATCCCACCGATTATCTCTCCAATCTCTCCTCTCTCCAGCTCTCGTAGCAACAATCTGAAAACGACTGGCGTAGTGTCCGGAAACTCAAATCACGGCATTTCACGCGGCTTTTCGGTAATAGTAGTTCAGCATTCCTCCCAGCCGGCTGTCGCATTGGACTTCTCCTTCAGTGCAGATTACATCAAACCTCGGCTCGATGATCTTGTTCTCCAGTGATTGATGGGCTCGTTCGGTGTTGTAGTGCTCCACGTATTCAGTAAACACCCGTCGTAACGAAGTTTCCCCAATCAGGATCATCTGATCCAAGCAGTTTTCCTTGATCGTTCTCACCCAGCGCACCGCGTAGGCGTTCAGGTCTGGCGATCTCCTCGGCAGTCGCACTGTTTTGACTTCACCTCCGGCAAGGGTCTTTCTAAAGGCCTTACAGAACGCGGTGCCTTGGTCCTGGATCAGTTGCTCTTACCCAGCCAGAAAGCCCTCATCAAAGGCCGTCAGATTTCGAGCGATCTGTTTCATCCAGTTACCGTTTGGTTCTGGGACAATCCCAGCAATATGCACCTTCCGCGTGGCCAAGTGGTCAACGACAATTATCCTTCCTGGGGAGCACAGTGAATTCCCCTGATTTACCGAATCGATCCGCAGCAATTGACCTAAACCTTGCTTCAATCTTTGACAAATCCGCCGTCTGCCAGAAAGGCGGTCATTCGACGCATCACTTCCTGATACGCGGGGAGATCGAAGATGAAGTAGCCGTGACGCCCTCCTTCGTAGCTGATCAGGGTGCAGTCATTTTCTGCGGCCCGACTCCGTTCGGTAAACTGCCTGGCACCAGCGTAGGGAGTCACCTGGTCTTCGGTGCTGTGGAAGATGATCGTTGGAGGCTGACCTGACTTCACCTGATGCACGGGTGAGAGTTCGCGCCAGCGTTCCCCTATCTTTGCCTGTCCGTAGCCGGCAGTTGAGGTATCGATCACCGGATTCAACAGCACAAGGGCGTCGGGCACACATGACTGCCTGGTGTCCTCCCCGGGCTCGTCAACGGTGAGGAGTGCTGTCCCCACCGCCACATGGCCACCCGCCGAACCGCCGGCAACCACGATGCGATCAGGATCAATCCCAAGCTCTTCCGCATGCCGCCGGAGAAATCGAACGGCAGATCGTCCATCGCGCACACACTCGAATACGGTGATGCCTCGCTCCCGATTGAGCAGTCGATATTCCAGACTGATCCCGATCATTCCACGGCGGGCAAAATGTTCCGCAACCGGGTAGAACTTTCGCGGTGCCCCGCCCGCCCAACCGCCGCCATGAATGATGAGAAACACGGGACGAGACTTCTTCGCTCCGCCTTTCGGTTCGAACATGTGCAGCTCTAGCTGGCGATCGCCGACGGTCTTGTAGACCACCTTGCGATCTGGTTCCAACTGGGCGGCGGCGTGCTGCAATACGCGATGATTCGGGGTTGGCTCCAAGTGTCCAATCGGATATCCGTTTCGATAGGAGATTACGAATTCTCCGCCGGTGACCGGATAGCGCACCTTCTCATCGCGGAGTTCGAAGTCACTCGGGTAGTTACGACTGAAAGCCCCTGAGGCGAAGCGGATGGCGATTTCAGTCCGGTTCCCCAACGCGTGTCCGCTGGATGTAAAAATCTTGCCGTCGATCTCTTCTTTTCTCACGAAATGTGGATTCACGGCCAGATCAGCCGCCTTGAAATTCGAAACCATCTGCTCCGTATCCGAAAAGGGACAGGTGCGATCATCACGACCATGCACCACGAATATCTCGGCGCGATTACCAAGCTTCTTCATCACCTCCAGATGTCCGGGATGACCGATAAAACGGATCTCCTGCGCAGCCGGGGTGAGATAATTGCGACTGGCCGGATCGCGGTTCCAACGCGCATTGAGCCCAGATCCTCCCGGGAGATTGAAGGCAATATCGTCACTCAACTTCGGCATCCCACACATGTCGATCACGGCGGCGAACGTACGCGGTGCCAGCTTGTTCGCCATCAACGAAACATTGCCGCCGCCACTCCCGCCCGTGGCAAAAATCCGATCACGGGCAAACGGAATATTCCGTTCATCCAAACTGTTGAAGACGAACCATAGCCCCCGAAGCGCATCCAGTGCCTGCAGATACCCGTAGTCGTAAGGCTCGGGATCCTCGACCGACGCTTTGCGGCCGCTCTGCAGGTAATTCACACAGATGGCGACGACATTCAGGCGTTCTGCCAGCGCCTTCGGATTCGCCGTGCCCGAGTGGTACGTGCCACCCCAGTTGTGAAGCGAGAGCATCAGCCCCGTATCCTTGCGCACGCCGGCCAACTTGCCGCCGGGGAAATGGATACTGATCCCAACGGTTCGGGGCCCGGGTTGCGCCGGCCATTCCTGAGCCGGGATCTCGAGGGTGCCGTTCGCCAGTGGCAAGGTTGGCCATTCGGTGGCCGTCGATGTCATGCCAGTCAACAAACCGATAAAGAGTATCCGAACAATCATGCCGATCAGGCTAAAGCGATCTGATTCGGAATCAAGCCACTGCCTTGGTGATCTCCCCTACCCTGCGCCGAGAGTTCTGCCGATGGTCTGGCAATCTACTTCGAACACCCAATGCTGCTTGCCCTGCACCTTGAACACGGCATAGTAGATCGCAGACGCAACGTGGCGATGCCCGCTTCGGTGGCCGATGGCCTCAAGCGGTTGGAAATACCGGCATAAACAGAACATCTGGAATATGGATGAGCGGCCGTGTTTCCAATGTTTGCAACAATTTGCTCCCGTAGCTCAGTTGGATAGAGCAGCTGCCTTCTAAGCAGCTGGTCGCAGGTTCGAATCCTGCCGGGAGCGCCACTTCCCCACCAATCCTTCGTCATCCTTCGTCGCTGTGCCACTGCCAGGCCAGTTCGAGCGGCAAATTCCTTTCCTCCTTTCCAGCGCTTTGGATTCACCGATACGCTCAGCACATGTTGCAACTTCAACACCTTGCCGAGTTGTTTGAATCCCACCAAGCGGAGGCTGAAGTCTCGGTGGACGGATTCGAAATCGGAGGGGAGTTTTTCGATTTCGATGAGTCGCCTGCCTTGATGGGCGTGGTGAATCTCTCGCCCGGCTCATGGTATCGCGAGAGTGTCTGCCTCTCGCCCGAAGCGGCGATCCAGCGGGCCTTCATCCTGTACGCCGAGGGTGCCAACCTCATCGATGTGGGCGCGGAGTCCACCTTGCCAAACGCGGAGCGAGTGAGTGCTGAAGATCAGACAGCACAGCTTTTACCCATCGTATCCGAACTCCACAAAGCCGGCGTTCCGGCGTCCGTCGAAACCTATGAAGCACAGGTCGCCGAGGCAGTCCTGAATGCCGGGGCGGAGGTGATCAATCTGACCGGGTCCGAGCAGGGAGCTGAGATTTACGGTAGCGTGGCAGAGCACGATGCGGCGGTGATCATCTGTCACGTTCAGGGCCCTAACGTGCGTGCAGTCGGCGACTACCCGCTGGCCGAGGATCCCATTCCGATGCTCGGCGAATATTTCACCCGCGAGATCGAAAGCGCGACGAAAGCCGGAGTCGAGAAGATCTTTATCGATCCCGGAATGGGATTCTACTACGCCAACCTTCAGGATGGCGAATCGCGCGTCCGGCACCAGATGAACACGCTCATCAACTCATTCCGCCTGCGGAGCCTCGGTCGGCCGATCTGTCAGGCGCTGCCACACGCCTTCGATTTTTTCAAAAACGAGGTCCGCTCCGCCGAATCCTTCTTCGCAACCCTGGCAGCGCTGGGCAAGACGGGACTCTTTCGCACACATGAAGTGCCCCGAGTCAAGGCGGTGCTGGACACTCTGTCCGCATTTGACGATTGGCAGAAATGAGATGGAACGGTGCGTGCTGCACTGCATTGAACAATGCGTCCTTCCACGGATTGACTTCGTGACAAGGGCTGACCATATTTCCAACAATGAATTTGGACATCTCGTACCTCTTGGACGATTGGGACTACCAGCCCGGTCAGCTTGCGGTGCGCAAATTTACAGGAAAGGACGACTGCGAAAAGATCCAGATGCGTCTGGATTTGGGGATCCTACAAATGAACGCCGACGGTCGTCCTGACGGCAAGCGGCCCATGGGACACGAATCTTGGTATGAGGCCCAATTGCAACGGCTTGAGACTCATATGACAGCGAACGAGGGGGAGGAGGAAAACTTCGTGCTTCAGGGGCAGGATGTTTCCCGCCTGCAACAGGAAGCGATCCAATACCATCATCGCTACATTTGTTTCTACCAGTTGAACGAATTCGATCAGGTGGTCCGCGACGCCGAGCGCAATTTGAACGTCTTCGATTTCGTCGACAAATTTGCTGAGTCGGAAGAGCTTTCCTGGTCCGTACAACAGTTTCGGCCGCAACTCATCATGATGCTTATCCGGGCGGAAGGTTCGTTGGCTCTTGAATCTGAAAAACGCGATGAGGCCGCGGACGTGATTCAGGAAGGCATCGAGGCTTTGCGCGAATTCTACACCGATTTCGACCGCCCGGATCTGCTGGAGAACAGCGGTGAAATCAATTCCCTCGAAACCTGGCTGGAAGAGATCGAGTCCGGCTCAGATATGGAGGACGGCGTTCCCACGAAACCTTCTCCCAGCGGACTCACCGAGATCGAGCGGCTCGAGCGCGCGCTCAAGGATGCGATCGTTCAGGAAGATTACGAACGGGCTGCAGAAGTGCGTGACATCCTCGCCAAACTGAAGGCAACCTGAGCCCATGTCTTTGCTCGACCGCATCAATGCGGACATCAAGGTCGCGATGAAAGCGCGTGACCCACAACGCCTCGGCGTCCTGCGGATGCTCAAATCCGCAATCGACTATACCGCGATCGAACTGAAAAACGATTCCCTGCCCGAAGATGTGGTCATTCAGGTGATCCAACGGGAGGGCAAGAAGCGGAACGATTCCATCACCCAGTTTGAGGCGGCCGGGCGGGCGGAGTCCGCCGCTGACGAAGCTGCTGAACTAAAGATCCTACAGGAGTATCTCCCCACCCAGCTAAGCCCCGAAGAGCTGGAAGCACTCGTCCGCGAAGCCATCGCTGAAACCGGTGCCTCAAGTCGCAAAGAGATGGGGCAGGTCATCAAAGCCACGGCGGCAAAGGCGGCCGGACGCGCCGAAGGCAAGGCGATCAGCGCGCTGGCCGGAAAACTTCTCTCGTAACGACAATTCCATGAAACTCGCCAAAACAATTACCGGTTTCGCCTTCGCGATATCGCTACTGCTTTTCACCGGCTGCCAGTCAGTCCCAATCACGGGCCGCTCGCAGATCATTCTGATGTCTTCCGGCGAAGAGATGAAGCTGGGGCTCAGCAGTTTCGAAAAAATCAAAACCGAAACAAAAATCAGCCAGGACGCACGGGCGAAGGCGATGGTGGAACGCGTCGGCAGACGAATCTCCGCAGTGGCTGATCTGCCCGGTGCCCAATGGGAGTTCGTCCTCTTCGACAGTCCGCAGGCAAACGCATTCTGTCTGCCGGGCGGCAAGGTGGGTATCTACGCCGGCATCCTGCAGATCACCCGGGACGAAGCCGGGTTGGCAACCGTGATGGGTCATGAGGTTGCCCATGCGGTGGCACGCCATGGCGCCGAACGCGTCAGCGAGGGCATGTTGATCCAGACCGGCGGCAAACTGCTCGGTGGAAGTATTCAGCAGCAGAGTCCGCAGATGCAGGGCCTGATTCTCAGCGCTTATGGTGTGGGATCACAATTGGGCCGGCAACTTCCCCACAGTCGCGGGCAGGAATCCGAAGCGGATCAGATCGGCTTGATCTACATGGCGCAGGCGGGCTACGACCCGGCGGCAGCGGTTGGCTTCTGGCAGCGGTTCCAAAATTTCAACAAGAGCCGAGGCGCTGCCTCGCAACCTTGGTTTCTCCGCACGCATCCGCTCGACCAGACGCGTATCAACAAGATCAAAGGCTGGCTTCCGGAAGCGCGCCTGCAGTATCGGGCCCAGTAGACGGCCGGAGTCCAATGGGTGCACTCCCGGCAAGCAGTTCAGCTACTTCGCGCTGAAGCGATACTCCGTAACCTGAGAGTAGACCGTTCCCTTCTTCAAAATCGTATTGGGAAACTTTGGCTGATTCGGTGAATCCGGATAGTGCTGACACTCCAGGCAAAATGCGTTTCGGAACGCATACGGTCGTCCACTCTTACCGATCGGCCCCTCCAAAAAATTCCCAATGTAGAGCTGAACCGCGGGTTCGGTGGTCCAGACTTCCAGTTGTCGACCCGATTCGGATTCCTGAACGGCAGCACATTTTGCCAGTCGACCCGACTGGCTGTTCAGGATGAAATTGTGATCGTAGCCGTTCGCCAGCCTCAGTTGCCCATTATCAACATTGACCCGTTCGCCGATTGCGTGCGGTTTGGCAAAATCAAATGGCGTGCCCTTCACCCCCAGCAATTCCCCAGTCGGAATCAGGTTCTCATCCACCGGAGTGATGGCCCGGGATTTGAGCGTGAGCAGATGATCCAGGATATCCCCATTGCCCTCCCCTTTCAGGTTGAAGTAACTGTGATTCGTCAGGTTCACCGGAGTGGCCCGGTCCGTCGTCGCCGAATATTCCAGCCGCAGCGAATTTTTACGGGTAAGCGAATACCTCAACGTCATCGAAAGATTACCCGGAAACCCTTCATCCCCGTCGGAACTGGTGTGGGTAAACTCCACGCCCGGTTCGCCATTCAGCAGGAAAGGACGCGCGTTCCAAACCACCTTATCAAAGCCTTTCTTACCGCCGTGCAGGGAATTCGGTCCGTTGTTGGCGGCAAGCTTGTGGGGCCGACCGTTCAGCTTGAACTCCGCGTTGGCGATACGATTCCCGTACCTTCCGACCACACAACCAAAATACGGAGACTCCGCCTCGTATTGCTCGATGTTGTCAAACCCCAACACAACGTCCGCCGAGTTGCCATACCGATCCGGCGCGAAGAGTCGAACCACAGTTGCACCGTAGTCGATGAAATCCGTTCGCATGCCGCATCCGTTGTCCAAAGCGAATTGCGTCAACGCCTTCCCGCCTCTCGTTTTACCAAATGAAGTCAGCCTGATTGATGCCCTTGAATTCATATTTTCCATAAGCCTAACGCCCACATTCCAGCTCGAAAAGATCAGACCGCGCTTAGCGCTTGAATCACCAGGCGGCATGCACTTAACTCGCCGACACCTGCCTGATGCCTGATGCCTGCTTCTGAAAACGCCGAACCGCCGCCCGAAATCTATCGGACCCTGCTGGAAAACCTGCAACAGGCACTCTTCCTCAAAAACCGCGACGGCGTCTTCCTCTACGTCAACAAGCGTTTCGGTCAACTGATCAATCGCGAACCCTCGGAAATCGTCGGAAAGACCGATCACGACTTGTTTCCCCGGGAACTGGCCGACAAGTATCGGTGCGATGATTTGCGGGTGATCAACGAGCGCGCGACCATTGACGACACTGAGGAAAACCCGGCTCCTGATGGATCCATGCGTTATGTGCAGGTTGTCAAGACCCCGCTCATCGAACGCGATCAAGTCCTCGGGGTTCAAGGGGTATTCTGGGACGTCACACCTCGTATCGCCTCGGAACGGAAGGCCGAAGTGCATCGCCAGCGGCTCAATTGGGCCGCCTCAGTTACCAGAGATACCATCTGGGACTCCAACCTCGAGACAGACACGGTTTGGTGGAGTGAAGGAATCAACAAAGTCTGGGGCTACGCCGAGGCAGACGTCGGCCCGCGTTCCGACTGGTGGCAGAACCGGATTCACGGGCAGGACCGGCAATGGGTCCTGAAATCGGTGGAACTCGCGAAGTCCGGCAACGACGAATCCTGGTCTGGCGAGTATCGCTGCCGGGATGCACGCGGGAACTACCGCCACATCCTGGACCGAGCCCGTATCATTCGGGACGACGCGGGCAAACCTACGCGCATGGTGGGATCCCATATGGACATCACCGAGCGCAAGCGCATGGAGAACGCGCTCGTCCAGAGTGAGGAACGGTTTCGCGCCTT
>JBLFYM010000207.1:0-8779 GCA_047608975.1 Limisphaerales bacterium
CAAGGTGGGTTTGACGGAGATTGGCTTCTCTGACCACGCGCCCTGTGAGCAGGACGACTTCGACGACTGGCGCATGAACAAGGACAAACTGGGTGAGTATGTGGAAAACGTCCACAAGGCGCAGGTCGATCACCCCACACTCGCGATCAAACTCGCCCTCGAAGTGGACTACATTCCCGGCCACGAAGCCTGGATCGAGGAACTCTCCGCAATGCATCCTTGGGACTATCTGATCGGCTCCGTGCACTATGTCGCTGACGATTGGGAGGTTGATAATCCCGACAAGCTTTCCGGATGGCGCGACCGTGACACCATGGAGGTCTGGACGCTGTACTTTGACCGTCTGCGCATGGCCGCCGAAACCGGGTATTTTGAAATAATCGGGCACACAGATTTGGTGAAAAAATTCTGTTTCTATCCCGATCGAGATTGTACAGCACTCTACGACCGTTTTCTACGGGCGTCGAAATCGACCAACACCGCCATCGAGCTCAACACGGCCGGCCTGCGGAAAGACTGCCGGGAGATCTATCCCGCGCGACACATACTCCGTCTCGCCTACGATCGCGGGGTGCAGATCACATTTGGATCAGACGCGCATAAGCCAGAGGAAGTTGGCATGGATTTTAAGGCTGCCGTCACCCTCGCCCGCGCGGTGGGTTACAACCACTGGAGTCGATTTGCGCAACGCGAACGGACGTATGCCACCCTCGCTTCAATCTGAAATACTTTGGTGGTCAATGGCACCGGATTACCAAACCCTGATCAGATTCACTTTTCACTCGACCTTCACGAGTCCTCGCCGCCTAAATATCCTGCCGGCTGCGCGAGTAGTCAGGTGACATGAAACTGGCTCTTATTCGGCGTAAATTCTCAGCTACAGGCGGTGCGGAACTCTATCTGCAACGTTTGCTGGGAGCCCTGCGCGAACACGATCACGAGCTGCATCTGTTCACCGAATCCTGGGAATCCAAGCCCGCGGATGTCGAACTCCATCCCATCTCTATCAATGCGGGGCGGCACGAAGCACCACTCGCCTTCGCAGCCGCCGCTGAAAAGGAAGTCAAACAACATCAGTTCGACTGCGTCTTCAGCTTGGAACGAACGATACATCAGGATGTGTATCGGGCCGGGGACGGCGTCCACAAAGTCTGGTTGCAACGACGTCGGCAATTTGCGCCCTGGTGGCGAAAGCCCTTCGTGAACTTTGGCGCCTTCCATCGCAATGTGCAGAAGGTCGAGGCCGAGGCGTTCCATCCTGACAACACCCGCCACATCATTGTAAATTCCGAGATGGTGAGGGGAGAAATTCTCGACAACTTTGACTTCCCCCCCGGTCGGATTCACCTGATCCGCAATGGTATCGATGTGCAGCGCTATCAATCCGGCGACCGGAAGAAAACGCGGAAGTCTTTCGGCATTCACGACGACGATTTCGTCATGCTGTTCGTCGGCTCGGGTTGGGAACGCAAGGGGCTCAAGTATCTCATCCGGGCGTACGAGCAAATGTCAGGAAACAACGTGAAGGTGCTCGTCGTCGGCAAAGGCCGCAAGCCGATGTTTGCGAACGAAGGCGTGATCTATACCGGGCCGATCCCGAACGTGGAAGCAGCCTGCTTCGCCGCCGATCTGCTCGTTTTTCTCCCCATCTACGAACCCTGCTCGAACGTGGTTTCCGAAGCCTTGGCCGCGGACCTGCCGGTTGTCACCACCGTGATGAATGGCGCCCACGAACTGATTCGTGAAGGGCGCAACGGCTCCGTCATTCATGATCCTCGCGATACGAAGGCGGTCGTGAATGCGATCGAAAAATGGCGGGCCAATCGCGGCTCATCCGAAACCACTCCTGACGATGTCCTCAGTCTGGACCGAAACGTCAGGGAAACTGTTGAAGTGCTCGAAATGGCCGCTGCGGAAAAGAAACGTCTATGAAGATCTCGTTCGTTCTCATCACCTTGAACGAGGAGGAGAATCTTCCGCGCTGTCTTAAAAGCTGCGCCGATCTGGCCGATGAAATCGTCGTCCTCGATTCCAAGAGCACCGACCGGACAAAGGAGATTGCCGCCGAGTACGGGGCGCGCTTTGAAGAACAGGATTGGCTGGGTTATGTGGGGCAGAAGAACAAGGCCGTCGCACTCGCCAAGAACGAATGGGTCCTCAGCCTCGATGCCGACGAGGAACTTTCCCCGGATCTTCGCAACGAGATCCAGTCCATCATCTACGAGGGTGCGCCGGAGAATATCAACGGTTTCAGCATGCCCCGTTGCGTGGAATACGAGGGACGATGGATTCGCTATGGTGACTGGTATCCCGACCGCGTGATCCGTCTCTTCAAGAAATCAGCGGCCAAGTTTGAGGGCGGCAAAGTCCATGAACGACTGGTGCTCGAGGGCGGAATGAAAGAGCTGCAGCACAACATTAACCACTACTCCTTCAAAGACCGCTCCGATCATTGGGCGCGTTGCCAGAAGTATGCCCGGCTCTGGGCGGAAACTGAACACGAGCGCGACCACAAGGTTGGCCCCTTTGCCCCGATCAGCCATGCGTTCTTCCGTTGGCTCCGAGGTTATCTGCTCAAGATGGGATTCCTCGACGGTGCGCAGGGCTTTCGAATTGCGAACTACTGCGCGGCGGAAGTGAAGCTAAAATACGAGATCCTCAGGGAACTAAACCGCGGCTGAACCATCCTTTGGGCCTTGGTTAGTTTTCGCGGACCACTGATCTTGGCAGTCTGTGTAGCGGCCCCGCCATTTTGAGATCACGGAAGTTCAAGGGCTCGAATAGTCAGTTTGAGCTTGCGACCATCGAACGAGTTCATTTGTCAAACCGCCCCGGCGTTTCTACAATTTCAGCACATGACCGATCCCGATGAACAGGTGCCGAACCGCTCACCAATGATCGGCGTTCTTTCGGTCGTGGTGATCGTCCTCGTGGGAACATTCCTCAATCCCCGCGATCAACCCGAGGTCCCGCCGCGCATCGTGAGCACCCCGGTTCAGGCCCTCAAGCAGCCAACCGTCCACACCAATGGAAACCAACCGGAGAACCTCATGCGCTTCAGACCGGTCGTGGATCATCGGGATGGCTACGTGGGATCAGAATCATGCGTCGAATGTCATGCCCAGAACCATGAATCGTGGCATCACTCCTACCATCGCACGATGACTCAAACTGCCACTGCCGATCGGGTCATGGCTGACTTCGACGACGTCGTCGTTCGCGTCGGTCCCCAAAACGAGGAATACCGACTCACGCAGTCGCAGGGACTCTGTTGGGTGGAGATGGGACCTCAGGATGATCTGCCATTCGACAACTCCAGTCAGCGCAAGACCTATCCGATAGTGATGACGACCGGTTCCCATCACATGCAGATCTACTGGTTCCCGATCGGTGGCGATCGGAGCCTCGGGATGCTGCCAATCGTCTATCTCAAGAAGGAACAGCGGTGGATCCCGCGAACAGCCGCTTTTCTTCGGCCACACACGGATCTGTTCAGCGTCGAACCCACTCGTTGGAACGTCACCTGTGTGCATTGCCACTCCACGCATGGGGACACCGACGGACGAATCGTGTACGACCAGGTGATGTTCAACACCCGCGTTGCTGAATTCGGAATCTCATGTGAAGCCTGCCACGGACCGGCGGAATCTCACGTCGCGCTTCGTCGGTCAAACCCGGAATCCCTGCCCGATGGCGCAATCGACGCAATCGTCAATCCGGCCGATCTGCCACACGATTTGTCAGCCCAAGTTTGCGGAGGATGCCACAGTATTTATGTACCGCATAAGCGCAACCAGATGCATCTACCCGGGGAACCGCTCGCGAAAACCCGGCGGATCAGTCGACGAGACAAGATTACAGCCGATCAAATCCGCCGCCAGAACGAGTCCCATGCCAACGTGGACGCGATTGTAAAAGCGACCCTTGACGGGAGTTTTTGGGGAGACGGAATGGTTCGTGTTTCGGGACGGGAGTACAACGGGATGGTCGAAACGTCCTGCCACACCCAGGGCACGATGTCCTGCCTGTCCTGCCACAAGCTCCATAAGTCTGGCAGTGATCCGCGCGAGTTCGCCGAGTGGGCAGATGACCAGCTTAAAGCCGGGTTCCGCAGCGAAGACCAGGCATGTAGTCAGTGCCATGATGGCCAAAAGTTCACGGCCCAGACTCATACTCACCACGAACCGGAATCATCGGGCAGTGCCTGCTACAACTGTCATATGCCCCACACAACCTACGGAGTGCTCAAAGCCATCCGCAGCCACACCATCAGCAGCCCAAATGTTCGCGAGTCCGTCGAATACGGGCGGCCAAACGCCTGCAACCTTTGTCATCTCGACAAATCGTTGGGCTGGACTGCACAGCATCTCAAGGGTTGGTATGGACAGTCCTCCCCCACCCTCACCTCCGATCAGCGCACCATTTCCGCCGCTGCGGCATGGGCCCTGGAAGGCGATGCCGGCCAACGGGCGCTCATCGCCTGGCATATGGGTTGGAAACCGGCGCAAGAAGCATCAACGACCGATTGGTTGACGCCCTACCTGGCTGCTCTCATGGAGGATCCCTATGATGCGGTGCGTTACATCGCTCATCGCGCTCTGGGAATTCTGGGTAAGGATGGCACGGGCTACGATTTCGTCGGACCACCCGCAATCCGGACCGCCGCCGTGCGTGAGATCAAGGAGCGCTGGAAGAGTTCCCCCCATCCAACTCCACCTCCGGCAGTGCTGATCGACCAGAATGGGGAAGTCAAACAGGCCGAGTTTGAGCGACTTCTGCGCCGACGCAATCAACGGGAACTTATTCTCGACGAATAGTGTCCCCACTGCTCCGCCTCATCCAAATAGAATACGACGCCGCTTCAAGCAGTCTGCTGACAAAATCATTCTGTGAACCGCACGATTCTACTGTCCATTTTCCTATGTGTAGCAGCCCGACCGGTCGGGGGTGCTGCTTTTGACAAGGACGTCAGGCCTTTCCTACAGAAGTATTGTGCGGAATGCCACGGCGGGAAGAAGACCAAAGGCGGGGTGAATTTCGTAGAAATGCAGACGCCCGGGCACGCTCTGGCCGCATTTCGGACATGGGAGACAGCAATCGATCTGCTGAAAGAAGGCGAGATGCCGCCGGACGCGGCCAAACAACCTGACGCCGCGCAGTTGGAACTCATTTACACCTGGTACCAAAGAACCTTCGTCGACACAATCGAGGCTCATCCCGGCTACTTCAAACCGCGGAGATTGTCGGCGGGCGAATATCGCAACACCTTGCGAACCCTCTTCGGTTTTGATCTGGAAGTTGCCGTCATCGAGGCGGAGCAGACGCAGACCGAAAAGTCCCTTGTAATGAAGCTGTTGCCGACGGATCCACCCGGCAAAAGTGGCTTCAGGAACGACACCCACGGAAATCCGCTTACACCCACGATCTGGGATCAGTATTCTTATCTCAGCGATCTCGCAATCAACCGACTGTTCACGCCCGCGAGAAGCAACATCCTCGACAACCTCACCGGACCGATTCTTGCCACCGGCGTCTCCGCCGCCAACGTCGAGCGATTCATCCGCAATTTTCTACCTCAGGTATTTCGGCGCCCGCTGCCGGAAGATCAACTCGATGCAACCATCAAACGGATTCTCACGAAGACAGATCTTGAGACCTCCCTGAAACGGGAGATCAAATCTGCACTGATGTCCCCGACCTTCCTCTATCGCGGTCTGAGTATGACCGGCGAAAAGGACACGCAGCGTCCGGTAGATGATTTTGAATTGGCAGAACGCATGTCTTACTTCCTCTGGGGCGACATGCCGGACGACGCTCTGTTCCGGGTTTCGAGGTCCGGAAAGCTCCGCGCGAGTGACCAGATTCGTTTGCAGGTGAATCGGATGTTGGATTCCCCCAGGGCACACTTCCTGGCCGAGGATTTCAGCACCCAGTGGTTGGCGTTGGATGCGATGGACCAGTTCGCCACCCGGCAAGTCCCCACGGCGGTCGCACTGAAAACCCAACCGATAGAATTCATCCGGTATCTGATCAGGGAAGACCGGCCAATTCTTGAACTGCTCGATACCAGGACCACGTTTGCCAACGCGCTGCTTGCAAAGTTCTACGTGAACGATCGCAAGCAGATCACGTCGCAACCACGCCCCAAAGGATTCGAGCTCATGATCCTGCCGCACGCCAAGATTGAGCTGAAGAACACGCCGGAACGCGGAGGGTTGCTCACAATGCCGGGGATCCTGGCGATGAATCACGGGCCGATCCAGCGCGGCACCTGGATGCTCGAACGCATCCTCGGCGAACATCTTCCAGATCCACCTCCGGATGTTGGCCCGGTTCAGCCAAACCGGAAGGGCGAGAATCTTTCCTTCCGACAACGCTTCGAACAGCACCGTGAAAACCCGACCTGTGCCGTCTGTCATTCCAAAATCGACCCGCTTGGGTTCGCCCTCCAGGCCTATGACGACTCGGGACTCTTCAAACCTGGCAACGCCTCAGCATCAAAAAAGAAGAAAAAAAAGGGACAAGACTATGATTCCGGTGCCATCGACACCAGCGGCCAACTTCCCAACGGCAGCACATTCCAAAACTTTGCCGAGCTCAAACAGCTGTTGGTCTCTACCAACCGCGAAGCGATTGTCCGGAATATTGTCGAGCGCATGCTTTCCTACGCGCTCTGCCGCAAGCTCGAGATTTATGACCAGCCGGCGCTGAATGAAATCACGAAGAAACTCACCGTTGGGAATGGCACCTGGAGACAGTTGATTCACGAAGTCGTCAACAGTTTGCCGTTCCGCGAGACTGTGGTAAAAGGATCGAAGTCATGAGTTGGAAAATCAATCGCAGAAGTTTCCTTCGGGGTGCCGCCGGGGCATTGCTCCCCCTGCCCTATCTCAATCTGATGGAGGCTTCCGCCAAAAGCGTGAACGGCGGTCAGCCGCCGGTGCGCTTCATGACCCTCTTCAAGCCCAACGGTGTGCATCCGCCGTCGTGGAATATCAACGGCGGTACCGAGCACGATTTCCGCATGTCACCGCTCATGAAGCCCTTCGCCCACCATCGGGATGACCTCCTGATCCTGGACAACATGGGCGATTTCGGATTCTCCGCGCATAAGGACTCCACCCGACGATTCCTGAGTGGACATCACAAGAATCAAAAATCCGCTTCGGTCGATCAACTCATTGCCGATCAGATCGGCGCTGACACGGCGCACCGATCGTTGGAACTAACGACCGAAGGTCTCTTCCCTAATCAGATCGGCTGCAGCTACATCTCCTACGATCGGAATGGCGATCCGATCCCCCGCGAATCCGATCCCCAGCTGGTGTTCGACCGCCTTTTCCGCAATCCCCTGAACCATCCCCAAAAGCGCCGCGAGATGACGAGTCTGCTGGACCGGGTGGGAGACGATGCAAAGTCCCTTCAGCGCACCGCCGGGTATGAAGACAGACAGGTTCTGGATGAATACCTGACAGTGGTGCGCCAGACCGAAAGACGGATCGGGCAGATCCAGAATGCGCCCGGCAGCGCCGGAGACTTCTCCAGTTTGAAACGTCCGGATGAATCCGCAAACCTCGACGAACAGGTCGAGGCGATGCTCGATCTGATTGCGCTGGCACTCTGGACCGACTCGACCCGCTGCATTACCTACATGCTGGGAAACAGCAACAGCCGGATGGTCTTCGATTTTCTCGGCGTCAAGGGACAGCATCACTACCTCTCCCACTTCTTCCGCAACTTCAGCCGTTCCAATATCGATGCGCTGTTAAAGATCAGTCTTTGGCACATGGAGAAATTCGATTCGTTGCTGAATCGCCTGAAATCCTATCGCGACCAACACGGTCGACTGCTGGATCACTGCGTCGTGTTCTTCGGTTCGGGCATGGGTCATAGCGACAACCACACCGCAACCCGGATTCCCGCCATTCTGGCTGGCAACGGGGGCGGCATGCTGAAGACCGGACGCTACCTGCGCTACAAGGACAACCAGCAGGTCGGCCGGCTACATCTGGCCTTGCTCCAAAAATTCGGAGTCAACGCGAAGGCCTTCGCCGACTCCACAACGCCCCTGCCCGGTCTGGATGGTTCCCACTTCGAGCCCTATCGTGAACGCCCGTTCCAGAGTTGGATCAAGCGACAGGGCGACAGCGTCACCGTGCAGGGGCGACTACGCCTCTCCGAAGATCTCAACGAGGCGAAAGTGTTTTACATCGACGTTGATGGACAGGCTTCAGTCCGGATCGAAGTCCAGTTCAGGGACTTCCACGACTTCAATCTGGCTTATCACTGCGGCTCCCCAGTCACCATGATTGGAACCGGTTCTGATCGCGATGGGCAGCTTGTGATTTCCAAGGTAAAAAAACTGACGTCCCTCTTTGGCCAGGCACCTGGCTCCGCGGCCGGTTGAAGAGCCAATCCGGCTTGCCACAGGTGCCAAAGGAGAGCAACGTAACCGCAATCAGATTACCCCTCATGAATCGTATAATATCAGCCCTCCTCTTCTCGTTCGCAATCGCCCTCACCGCTTCGGCGGCCGACCTGAAGGAAGTGAACGAGACGGTGAGGGTTCAGGCCGCCTCCAAAAAGCTCGCCGAACAGCCCACCGCACTGTGTCTGTATGTGAAGGGGCTCTGTTGTCCGTCCTGCGCAATTGGGATCCGGAAGAAGGTCAGCCGGCTTGCCTTTGTAGACAAAAAACAGTTCAGCAAGGGCGTGGATCTCGACGCGAAAACTCAGTTGGTACTCATCGGCCTGAAATCGGGCAGCACACCTGACAAGG
>JBLFYM010000208.1:0-8695 GCA_047608975.1 Limisphaerales bacterium
AACAGAATCAGATACCAAGGCAGCGCGACCACCGAGAAGAGCACCAGCCCGCCGATCGTGCCCACCACCAGGAAGGAACGCTGCACCGTCTGTTTGCGGCGGAATATCAGCAGCGGCAGCAACGCAAATCCGACGATCAAAAATACCAGTGGTCCCTTCGTGAGAAACCCGCCCGCCATCATCAGCCACGCCCCGAGTTGCCAAAGAAAAGACTGTCGACCGCAAACCGCCCGATTCTGCTCTTCGGGAGTTTCATCTGCTTTCTCAACGGAGGCTTCGATGGGGCCCTGGGCCAGGGCAGCAGCGATCGGATCGACGGCCCGCCACGCCCGCCAGTAGCAGTAGATGGCCCAGCAGGAAAACTGGAGCAGGATCATGTCGGTCATGACCATGCGCGCGATGGCGAAGTACAGGATCGACGAACAGAGAATCAGCACACTCCAACGGGCGGTCCGGCGGCCCGCAATGGACAGGGCCAAAAGATAGATCGCCACTGCCCCGCTCAACCCCGACAGGGCAATCGGAAGTCGGATCGCCCATTCATTGAGACCGAAGCCCGCGATGCTCAGCCCGACCATCCAATAGGTCATGGGCGGTTTGTCGAGATGCGGTACGTACCAGATATTGGGCACGAGCCAGTCGCCGGTCTCCACCATCTCGCGCCCGATCTCCGCATAGCGGCCCTCATCAGGCTCGTTCAGGCCGCGCGTGCCAAGCAGGCCGAACAACAGCAGCACGACCACCAGTTTGAACCAGCGGTCGTGAACGAGGAATTCGGCAAGGCGCGACACGCGGTGGTTGTAGCGAACGGTCCGCCGCACGTCAAAAGAGTTGGTTTCACCAGCGGACAACGAACAAAAAAAGCCCCGGCTTTCACCGGGGTTTTGCGAATTCAAATTGTGAATTTGGTGGAATGAATTAGTTGAGACCCTGATCAATCCAGGCGCGAATCAGGCCGACCTGAGCGGCGGTCAGCGCATCGCCCTTGCCTTCGGGCGGCATGGCTTCGTCTTCATCCACGCGGGCGGCGGAGATAACAATCGTGCTTTCGGCGCTCTTGCCGGAGATGGCAACGGGACCGCCACGGGCACCTTTCTTGAGCCACTCAAGCGTATCGACGCGGAGCTTTGCCTTGGGACGTTTGTCGCCGCCATGGCAGTTGAAACAATTGTGCTTCTTGAACATGGGTTGAATGTCCTTTGCATAGGTCACGCCCTTCTTGGTGGAAGCGGGGGGGAGGTCCCCGGCCTGAACCTGAACGACACTCAATACAAGCGCCGCAGCGGCGCTCAATCCAACGATGGTTTTCTTCACTGTCATGATAGTTTTCTGATTAAATCTGAATCTATTGACGGTCCAGTCCGCTTCAAAATTCAGCGCGGATTTTGGCCAACGCGATTGAAAGGTCAATCCTTGGAAGCTGGTATTTCAGCGGGGTGTTTGCCGGCGAGTGGTGCGGCTCACTGGGGTTGTCAGCTCACGCGATGACCTTCCTGATCACGTCACCAAAAACATCGGTCAGCCGATCTTCACGACCGTTGTGATGGTAGGTCAGGTTTGTGTGATCGAAACCGAGGAGATGAAGAAGCGTGGCGTGAATATCATGGACGTGCATTTTGTCCTGCTCGGCACGCAGCCCGACGGGATCAGTCGCGCCCAATGCCTGCCCCCCTTTGACGCCCCCGCCAGCCAGCCACATGCTGAACCCGTGCGGATTGTGATCACGGCCATCGCTGCCTTCGCTCATCGGCATGCGCCCGAATTCGCCACCCCAGACTACGAGAGTTGAATCGAGCATGCCCCGGCTTTTCAGATCTTTCAGTAAACCGGCAATGGGCAGATCACTTTGAGCACAGAGCTGAGAATGGTTGGAATCCATCTTCGAATGTCCGTCCCAACCGTTCGTGTTGCCGCAGTAGAGTTGAACAAACCGGACTCCGCGTTCCACCATTCGTCGGGCCAACAGACAGCGCGTGCCGAAGTCCGTGGTGGTGGAATTGTCCAAACCATACAGCTTGCGCGTCGCCGGGCTTTCGCCGGAAGTAGCGACGACTTCATGCGCGTGGGATTGCATGCGGAACGCGAGTTCGTACGCGGAAATGCGGGCCGCCAACGGAGAATTCTCCCCCCCCGGGGGGAGGTTCTGTCGGTTGAGCTGATTGATCAGCGAGACGGTGTCGCGTTGTTGGCGGTCGGAGATTCCTTCCGGCGTGTTGAGATTCAGAATCGGCGCATCCCCGCCACGAAGGATCGTGCCCTGATAGGTCGCGGGCAGGTAACCGTTGCCCCACGCCGGAGCGCCGCCTTTCACCCAGCCTTTGGAATCGGGCATCACGACGAATGCCGGCATGTTCTGATTCTCACTCCCGAGTCCATAGGCAGCCCAAGAACCCAGACTGGGGCGCCCCATCAGAATCGAACCCGTGTTCATGAGGTAAACCGATTCCGGATGCGTGACGCTGTCGCCGTGACAACCGCGCAGCAGACAGATGTCGTCCATGCATTCCGCGATGTTCGGCAGCCATTCGGACACCTGGGTTCCGGACTGTCCCCGCGGCCTAAACTCACGCAGCGGTCCGAGCAGGTTGTTCCCCGCCACTTTTCGGCGGGTCTTGAATTTGCCGAACGATTCCGGGATGGGCTTTCCGGCCAGCCTAATCAGGTCCGGTTTGTAATCGAAGAGATCCACGTGACTGGGACCTCCGGACATGAAAAGGAAGATCACGTTCTTGGCTGGGGCGTCAAAGTGAGGACCGCGCGGCGCGAGTGGATTGGCGACGTGAACCGGAGTTGGCGCCGGGCTGGCAAGCAATCCTTCGCGGCCGAGCATGGCCTGCAAGGCGAGCAGACCGAATCCACCGCCGGCAGTACGGAGAAAGTCCCGTCGATTCGCAGCGGGAGAGGTGACTGAGTTTGGGCCCGGGCAGGTGTTCATGCGATTGCGGGCATGCTACTCACGAATCGCGGCTTGTCCACATCGTGCAATCGCGCACTCAAATCCTGATCTGAATGATTTCTGCTTGCGGAGAACTTCATCACAAGCATGCTCCTGCGCCCAAGTCATGGCTGACAACGAAGAAAGCACTCAATCTCAAGGCGGCAACCGGGCCGTTGTGATCACCGTGATGGTGGTTCTGCTGCTGGTCGTCACCGTGGCGGTGATCCAGACGATCCAAAAGGCGAAGACGGGTGGCACAGCCGGGCCGGGCGCTCCCGGTGGCGGTCCTCCGCAAATGCCACCTGCAGCGGTCATCGTCGGTCCAATCGTCACGGAAACAACCCAGGATCGGGCAATCGCGACCGGGACGCTGCGGGCGGTCTCAAAGGCCGATGTCGCGGCTCAGGAAGCCGGCGCGGTGGAAAAAGTTCTGGTGGATGAAGGGCAGGAAGTCGCTGCCGGCGCCACGCTGGCAATTCTGGATTCTCGTCGGACCAAGGCGCAGTTGACCGAAGCCAACGCCGGACTGGCCTCCGCACAAAGCCTGTTGGAACAACGCGCTGCGGAACTTCGCCGCGCCGACAGCGACCTGGAAATGAAGACCCAGCTCAGCCTCACGAAAGCGGTTTCGAAAAGCGCTGTGCTGGACGCGGAGAAGACCCGGACGGTTGCCAAATCCCAGCTGAAAGCGGCACAGGATGGAATCACTGAAGCTCGCAGCCGCTTGGAACTGCTCGCCATCCAACTTGATGATCTGGCCGTGAAGGCCCCTTTCTCCGGGGTGGTGATCAGCCGCGACGTCGAACCCGGCGAATGGGTTGCGGCGGGCGCCATGGTTGCCTCAATCGTCACCGTCGATCCGATTGAAGCCTGGTTGCGGGTGCCGGCCAGATTCCTCGCCGGGACCGCTGGCGGAAGCAAGGGATTGCTCGTGCGTCAGTCTGCCACCGGCAAAATGTTTGCACCGGCCAACGTCACCCGCATTCCCGATGTGGATGGACGCAGCCAATTGTTCACCGTGGTGGCAACGATTCCCAATCCAGATCGAAATCTCACACCCGGCGAATCCGCCACCGGCATTGTCCCGATTGGCGTGGCGACAGATTACCTGCGTATCCCACTGAACGCCGTGGTCCAGTCTCCCCAAGGAACTTTGCTCTATGTGGTTCAGCCCTCGGAAAATACCGAAGGACTACCGACGGGACGGGCGGTGCCGTTGAGCATCGCCTTTGAACGGGACGGCCATGCCTTCGTTGCGGCGGAGGACGCCGGATTTACCGAATCCGATCAGGTCATCGTCGAAGGCAATCAACGTCTCCAACCGGGTCAGTCTTTGATGATCAAACCCCCGGCTGATGCAGGTGGCCCCCCGGCACCATGAAGATCATTGATTACTGTATCCGGCAGCCGATCTCGGTTGCGGTTGGAATCGGCCTTTCGCTGCTGGCCGGCGCAATGGCTTTGACGAGCGTTCCCGTGCAGATGAAACCGGAGGTGGATTCGGTGGTCATCTCGATCTCCACGTTTTGGGAAAGCGCATCGGCTGAAGAGATTGAAAGCGATGTCGTTGAGGAACAGGAGAAGGTGCTCAGCGATGTGGGCGGATTGATCTCGCTGACCAGTAACAGCAAAGCCGGTCAAGGTGTGGTTCGGCTCGAGTTCGAAACCGGGACCGATCTCGAGGCGGCCAAGTCTGAGGTGCTGCAGAAACTCGACGAGGTTCCCGGCTATCCCGAGGCGGTTTTGCAACCGGTGGTCGAGGACATCGATCCGGAATCCGTGGACTTCATCGCCTGGGTCGGTCTGGCCTGCACCGACACGAACTTTGACGGCACCACGCTGTTCGATTTCATGGAGCGACGCATGAAGCCCCGGTTCGACCGTCTGGAAGGCGTGGCCCAGGTCGGTATCCGGGGGGGACGTCGTTCTGAGTTGCAGATCCGCGTTGATCCCCAGGCACTGGCCGATCGCGGGCTCACCTGGGCGGAACTCAACAACGCCATTCGCACCGCGAATCAAAACTTCTCGGGCGGTAAGCTGGAAGAGGGAAAGAACGATATTCGAATCCGCACCACCGGCCGGTTCGAATCCGCCAAGTCGGTCATGGATATGATCATCCGCCGCGATGAAGCCGGACCGGTCTACATGCGCGATGTGGCGGAAGTGATCGAGACTTACAAGGAGAAGACCGACTGGGCGCGCGCGCGCGGCCACCAGATGCCGTTCTTCAACTTTCTTCTGCAACGGGGCGGAAACCTCATCGGCACCATGGACCGCATCCGCGCCGAGATTGACGCCATGAATGCTCCGGGCGGCCTGCTCGAACAGCACGCCCAGAACCTCGGCATCGATGGCGAACTGGAACTGGTGCAGGTCTACGACGCCACCACCTACGTGCGTGATGCGATCAAGCTCGTGCAAAGCAACATCATCTACGGCAGCATCCTGGCCACGCTGACCCTCCTGTTCTTCCTCAAATCACTGCGAACCATCGGCATCATCGCGCTCGCCATTCCCGTTTCGGTGATCGCTGCCATCGTTGTGCTCGTCGCCCTCGGGCGTTCCGTAAACATCATCTCCTTGGCAGGCATGGCCTTTGCCGTGGGCATGGTCGTGGACAATGCCATCGTGGTGATCGAAAACATCTTTCGCCATCTGGAGATGGGTAAGGATGCCAAGACAGCTGCCTTGGATGGAGCCAGTGAAGTCGGCGGTGCGGTCATCGCCTCCACGGTCACCACCGTGGCCGTGTTCTTCCCGATTCTGTTGATCCAGGAAACTGCGGGTCAGCTCTTCAAAGATATCGCCTACGCGATCATGGCCGCCGTGGCACTGAGCCTTTTGGTTTCGCTCACGGTGATTCCCGCCGCCGCCGCACGCTTCCTGCGAAGCCGGGATGCGGCCGCCGCGGATTGGGAAGAAGACGAAGTGAAACCTCGGCAAGGTTGGGGACCGATCAGCTGGATGCAGCACCTCGTCCACATCCTCCCGCACTTCGTTGCCAACATCGTCGCCGGCATCAACCGCAGTTGGGTCATGCGGATCATGGTGATCGTAACCTTTGCCGTGGGCACCGTGCTGGGAATTCGCATGCTCATGCCCCCGCTCGATTACCTGCCGATGGGGAACCGGAATATTGTCTTCGGGCTGCTCATTCCCCCGCCGGGTTATAATCTCGAACAACTGACCAAGATCGGCGAACGCGTGGAGAAAACGATTCGACCCGCGTGGGACGCCGCCCCGGATCAGTACAAGGTTGAAGCCATTGCCCGCGGCGAAGCACCCAAGGAAGATCGTCGCGTGAAGGTTCCGGCGTTCCCCGGCATGGAACCCAGCGTCATGCCGCCACCCATTGAGAACTACTTTTTGGTGAGCTTCGAGGGCCGCATGTTTCACGGCGCGATCTCCACGGACAAAAAACACGTGAAGGATCTTATTCCGCTGCTGAATCACGCGGCCGGCGGCCACAACGCGCCGGATACCATTGCCTTTGCCTTTCAGATGCCGCTCTTCCGCGTGGGCGGCAACACCGGTTCCGCGATCAAGATCGACATCAAGGGCCGTGACCTGGAAGGCGTGAGCGCCTCCGCCCGCTCGCTGATGTTTGCGCTCCTCGGGAAGTTCGGTCCCTACAGCGTGAATCCCGATCCTGCGAATTTCCTCATGCCCTCCAGCGAACTGCGGATCGTGCCCAGCGATCGTGCTTTGTTGAAAGTCGGCCTCACCCGGGCCGACGTCGGTCTCGCCGCCCAGGCAAACGGCGACGGCATTCTCTTCTTCCGCGACTACGAACGGAACGGCGAGCTGCGGGACATGAAGGTCATCAGCAAGCACGCCTTCGATACGAACCCCATCGACGGAATCCTGAACGCGCCGATTGCCACGCCGACCGGACATATCATCGACCTTCGAACCGTGGCCTCCGTCGAGCGTGTCCTCGGACCGGACGAAATTCGACACGTGGATCGCTCCCGGGCTGTGACCCTGCAATTCACGCCGCCGCCCGGGCAGCCCTTGGAAACCGCAATCGATGAGGTGAATGCGCTCGTCGACGGACTCCGCGAACAGGGCGCGATCGCCCCGGGTATTGACGTCCGCATGGCCGGGTCCGCCGGCAAACTGAATGAGATCAAGACTGCCCTGCTGGGGGATGGCACCCTCCTCGGCACCTTCATGAGTTCGATGTTCCTCGCCTTCCTGGTGGTCTATCTCGTGCTGGTGGTTCTCTTCCAAAGCTGGAGTTCCCCGATCGTGATCATGCTGACCGTTCCCCTTGCCACCTTTGGTGGGTTCGCCGGCCTCGCACTGGTGCATCAGTGGAGCATCACCGACCCCTACATGCCGGTGCAGAATCTGGACATGCTGAGCATTCTGGGATTTGTCCTCCTGGCCGGCGTCGTGGTGAACAACGCCATCCTGATCATCCATCAGACGATCAACTTCATGAACGACCCGAAACGCCATCTCGAAACGCCGGACGAGGCCATCATCGCCTCGGTTCGCACACGGGTCCGGCCGATCCTGATGAGTTCACTCACCTCCGTGGGTGGCATGCTTCCCTTGGTGCTGCTCCCGGGTGCCGGTTCCGAACTCTATCGCGGTCTGGGTGCGGTGGTCGTCGGTGGTCTGTTGATTTCAACGGTGTTCACACTGTTCCTCGTTCCCAGCGTCTTGAGCGTCTTCTTCGCCGCCTTCAGACCGACGAAACCCAAAGCGGAGGTGGCAGCATGAAAATGTTTCAACCCGCCCGAACAATCGCTTTGCTAACCCTGACGTTGGCCGTCGGCTGCCAAAGCGTAACCGAACGTCTGAGCCCTGATCCGGAGCAGGCGGAACCGGCTTCGGATGGAACCTACCTGCACAGCACTCCAACTGCCGACGCAACGTTGAGCGGAAACTGGTGGGATCTCTTCGACGATCCGACGCTGGATATCCTGATTCGAAAACTGGATGAGGCCAATCCGGACGCCGCCGCGGCCCTTGCCCGGATCGATCAGAGTTACGCCGCCCTTGGTCTCACCCGGGGAGCGACCCTGCCGACCGTGAGAGGCAGTGGCACCATCGGTCGCCGGCGCGATTCGATCAACAATCTGCTCTTCCCCATCGCCACCCCGGAGTACAACCGGTTCCAACTCGGAATGAGCGCGAGTTGGGAGATCGATCTTTGGGGCCGCGTCCGTTCATCGGTCAAACGCGACCGGTTCCGCGCCGAAGCCGAGACAGTCAACTACCACAGCCTGCTGCTCTCCTTGCAGGCCAGTCTGGCGCAGCAATACTTCGCCCATCGCGCAGCGGACACGGAATTGAGCCTGCTCCGAGCGGCCCAGGATCTCGCGTTCGAAAATCTCAGGATGCACAAATCACGTGTTCAACACGGTATGGGTGTAGCCGCCGATATCTCCCGGGCGCGGCTGGATCTGCAGAACATCGCCACTTCAACGGAAGCAGCCGAGCGCAACACCGGCAAACTGCTGCACGCCATCGCAATTCTGACGGGCACCATGCCGTCCAAGCTGGTCGCCCTCGACAAAAGCGCGCCAATGCGCATCCCGGACATTCCCACCGGCCTGCCCTCCGACCTCCTCGTCCGCCGCCCCGACCTGCTTGCTGCGGACCGCAAACTGCGCGCCGCAGCCGTACAGATCGGAATTCGCAAGGCGGACTTCCTGCCCAAGATCACACTGCTCGGCAACGCCGGCGTCGCCAGCCTCCAGGCGAACAATCTCTTTGAAGCGGACAGCGGCCTCTTCGACATAG
>JBLFYM010000209.1:0-8672 GCA_047608975.1 Limisphaerales bacterium
AAATTGTAGCTTCCTTGATCTGCCCGCGGCTCCCTACACTCCGTGCCCCATGAGACGAATTGCCGCCCTGATTCTCTTCATCTGTGCCGTCGCCACGAACGCCGCGCCGAAGCGACCGAACATCCTGTTCATTCTCACCGACCAGCATCACGCCAAGATGCTCTCCAGCGCGGGGAATCCCTATTTGAAAACCCATGCGCTCGATGCGATGGCCAAGTCGGGCGTTCGATTCACCCGCGCCTATGTCTGCAATCCGGTTTGCATGCCGAGCCGCGTTGCCATGGCCACGGGCGTGATGCCCGGCCGCTTCGGCGTTTTCAACAATGGCATGAAGGCGACCATTCCAAAGAAGGTCACTGCGAACTCACTCGGCAAGCTGATCAAAGGCGGCGGTTACGACACCTTCTATGGCGGCAAGGTGCACCTGACGCCGGAGCTCAATCCGCTCAAGGCCGGCTACGACGAATTCTGCAAGGACCAGCGGGACAAACTGCCGGGTGCCTGTATCGAGTTCATGACGAGAAAACGGGACCAGCCTTTCTTTGCCGTCGCCTCGTTCATCAATCCGCATGACATCTGTTTTGCCTACAATGCGAGGCAACCGGATCGGAAGGGCATGGCCCTGGTGAATGGTCTGTACCGGCAGGCGGAAGCCCTGCCGGTGGATCAGTTGCCGCCGTTGCCAGCCAACAACGCGATCCCGGCTCAGGAACCGGATGCCATTGAGGCGAACATGAAGGTGAACGCCGTCACCCCCGCGAAGTTGATCCGCAAGAACTACACCGATCGCGATTGGCGCAATTACCGTTGGATCTATTGCCGCCTGACCGAGCGGGTCGACGCCCAGATCGGCCGTCTGTTGGACGCCTTGAAGAAGCACGGTCTGGAGAAAAATACCCTGGTGGTCTTCACCAGCGATCACGGCGATATGGACGGCAGTCATCGCCTTGCTTCGAAGAACGTCTTCTACGAAAACTCCGTCGGCGTGCCTTTCATCATGCAATACAAAGGGGTCATTCCCGCCGGGGTGGTGGATGATGAGAATCTGATCTCCAACGGATTGGATGTGCTGCCTACCTTGTGCGATTATGCGGGCATATCAGCCCCCGAATACTTGCTGGGCCGAACGATCCGTCCACTGGCCGAGGGCAGGGGAGACAATGCCCGTCGTCCCTACATCGTGGCCGAGAACAATACGGGCCGCATGCTTCGCTCCGACCATTACAAGTATTGCGTCTACACCAGCGGCGCAATCCGTGAATCGATGGTCGATTTGCGAGATGATCCGGGTGAAATGAAAAACTTGGCGACATTGCCGCGATACCGGAAGACGCTCAACCGACACCGCGGATACCTGCAACAATGGATCGTGGAGTCGAAAGATACCGAAGCCAAAGCCTTCGCGATTTTGCCGGACTGACGGGCCCGCTACTTTTTGAGCAGTGCCTTTTTCTTCTCGGCCAGGAAAGCGTTGAACAAGGCACTGACGCTCTTGTTTTCCTTGGCAGCGATGGCAGCGATCTCCTCCGCTTCGGCCAGCGATAGTGCCACGTTCAGGCGAATGTTTTCGGTATTCGGAATCTGACGCCATTCCTCGGTGGAGGCCGCCAGTTGTTTGTCAGTGACGCCAAACGCCCGGAGAACGCCTTTGGCCATCATGTGATTGCCCAGTCCGTTCATATGGACGCCGTCGCTGGTCAGCTGTTTTCCCTTTCGGGCACTTTTGGGGAAAGTTGTCAGTGCGTTCTGCATATCGGTATTCAGATCGGCAAAGAGACATTTCTTGTCGCGGGCCAGTGTCTTCAGGAACGCGTTGTAGGCGACCAGCTTCTGGTTGTTGGCGTTGACCTGATCTTCATGGATCATGGTGGAGGTCAGCAGCATCACTTGGACGCCGGCGGCCTGGGCGCGGGTGACGATCTCGGTGATGTTCTTCTGGTAGGCATCCAATGGGACACCTCGCGCGCCATGCCAGACGTCATTGACGCCGCAGCTCAAGGTCATCCAGTTTGGTTTTTGGCTGAGCACGTCCTTCTCCAAGCGGGCCAGCATCTGGTTGGACTTGTGACCGCCGATACCGGCGTAGACCGGCGTGACCGCCAGTCCCTGTTTGTTGAGTTCAGTGATGACCAAGTGGCAATACCCGCCCGCCCGGCGTCCCGCCGCAGTGATCGAATCACCCAGGAAAGCCACCTTGTCCCCCTTGCTGACCATCAGCTCGCCGCCTGGCGCGGTTTGGCTGAAAACGGTCGAAGACATGAACAGGGAAAGTGCGAGTACGCTGGGTAATTTTTTCATATGAAGTATTTCGGTGGCTTTATCGTATTCTCGATGGACGTTTTGATAGTCGATCGATTCTGGAAGTCAACCATCACGGTATGGTGACTGGTGTTTGCACCCGATATTGCCCAACGTCGCTGTCATGTCCCGTCTGATTCGCATTTCGTTCCGTTCGCTCGTGATTATCCTCATTTCTCTGGCCACTACCGGGGCGGCGGATGACAAGACGCTGCGCGTGTTCATCTTCGCCGGGCAATCAAACATGGTCGGCTCCGATTCCAAGGTGGATGACATCAAACGGTTCCCGCCTTTCGAAGGATTGGAAGCCGCGCAGTCCGGGGTGAAGTTTTCCTATTCGATAGGAAGGAAGAACAAGATGAACTCGGACGGTTGGACTGCCTTGGCTCCGGTCAACAAGGTGGTCGGACCGGAGCTGAGTTTTGCGCGCCTGGTCACCCAAAACACCGATGCCCCAATCGCGATCATCAAATGCGCGGCCGGCGGCACGCATCTCGGCGGGGACTGGAATCCGGAAACGCCCGAGGGCTTCAAGATGTATCCGCTGGCCTTGGATCTCGTTCGGACTTCGCTGGCGGAGTTGAAGAAACAAAACATTCCGTATCGTCTCGAAGGCTTTATGTGGCACCAGGGTGAGAACGACATGTTCAAGGATGACTACCGGGCCAACTACGGCGCGAACTTGGCAAAGTTCCTCGCGCGCTGGCGTCGTGATCTCAAGACCCCACAGCTCAAGTTTTACCTTGGTGAACTCTGCACCAAAACCATCTGGGGCATGGATCTGCGGCCGCGCATGTATGACATCAGTCTGGGACAAAAGGCGGTCGCCAAGGCTGACCCGCTCGCCGAATACATTCGCACCTCACACGTCGGCGTCGAGATCGGTCGCGGTGTCGGCCTGCATTACCACTACGGAACACTGGGCCAACTCGAACACGGTGTGAACTACGCCGCCGCCTACCTCCGCACCCTCGGCAAAGGCCGGACAAATCCACGGCGGCTGAAGAAGTGGCCCTACAAGAAAGGCGAGCAGGTCCGGCTCTTCATTCTCGCTGGCCATCGCAACATGGAAGGCGAGCGTGCCTTTGTCCAGGAACTCAAGGGCCAGAACAAAGCGTTGCTCAAAGACAATTCTTCCATCGCATACAAATACAACATCGGCGGTGGCTATAAGATTTCCGAGGGCTGGGAACCGCTGGGGCCGGCCGGCTACCACGACACCTTTGGGCCCGAACTCAGCCTCGGACAAAACCTTCAGAGCAGGGGAACCGGCGCGGTCGCTATCGCCAAATTTACCCACAGCGGTTCGCAGATGAACGACTGGACGCCGGAAGGCAGCATGGCCAAGGCACGTCACATCTATCCCCGGTTCATCGCGTTCATCAGAGATTCCATTCGGGAGCTGAAAGACAAAGGCCACGAGGTTGAACTGGCCGGCGTCTTCTATCACATCGGCGAAAATGAAATGTCCATGCCGTCGTATCGGAAGAACACCCCCGCGTGGCTGCAATCAACAGTCGCGCAGAGTCGTAAGGATCTCGGTATGCCCGCCCTCCGGTGGTTCGTCAGCCAACAACCACCCACCGATCACGAACGCGTCAACAAAATCGACGTGACCGCCGGATTCGAAAAGCTCGCCGTCGAAGATCCGTATTTCATTCACATCAAAGCCTTCAACCTCCCGCCGCAGGAAAAGCAACTCGTCATCAACACCGCCGGCATCATCCGGTTGGGCGAATTGTTGGCGGAAAGTTTTCTTGAAAATCGGTGATCACCTTAATCTCCTTTGCCTGACGGCTTCTGGATTCCATTGCCCACTTCTGCTGGTCGTGGGACTCACCACCTTTGCCCGAGCTCACGCCGCTGGCATCTGCCGAGGTAGTTTGGACGAATCGAAAGTCGGCAATTACAGTGCTGATGACACGTTTTCCGTCTTCCCCAAGCAATGATCTGGCCCGGCAAGATCTGATGTATGGCCACCCGCCGAAGCCGCCGGTTTGCGAGAGGTGAACACCACCAATTGGCGGTTACCAGATACGCGTTTTTTAGCACCCGGCGTGCCACGGTTCGTCAGAGTTGATTTGACAATACCAACGTATTTTTCCGGAGGAGGATCCGTGGGAGGATTTCGGTTCAGTCGATCTCACCAGCGCGCCAGGTGCGCAAAACGTGATCGCGGGAACTGGGTTGCTGAGCAAAACCTGCGCATCTGGCCGGGAGGATCTGAGACCTGAGGTTTGAGTTGGATGTCCGTTGCAATGGACGGCGATTCCTGCGTGGAGTGAATTGCCGGCGAGTTGACAGACGTGGCCGCGAAGCAAGAGCGTGCCAAAGTTGCGAACCCGGCTGCGCCCGTTGACCAAACGGACCCATGGGCAAAGCCTGAGCCGGATCATCGAACAGGTGAATCCGGTGCGGCGCCGCAATGCGCTGTTCCTACCCCTATCTCCAATGCGACTCCGTCGCTGCGCGACGGTAGGAAACTGTTTGGACTCCGAGCTTTCGCCTATGGTTTCAATTCCCGGCTTGGGGTTCGGCTGGTGAGATAGGCGAAGAGATCCAGGAGTTGTTTGTCGGTCATGGCTTCGGTAAGTCCCTCAGGCATGATCGAAGTGTGGGAGGCCTGTAACTTACGGATCTGATCGCGGGGGAGCAGGACGGTTTGATTGTCGATTCCGCGGAGCGTCACCGTGCGGGTGTCCTGTAGTTCGATGAGACCGGTGAGCTGGCGACCGTCCTTGGTTTCAACCTGGAAGTTGGTGAACTCTTCCCGGATCGCCGCGCTGGGATCCACCACTGCGAGCAGCATGAAGTCCATGTTGTCGCGTTCGTATCCGGTGAGATCGGGGCCTACTTTTCCACCGGCATCAAAGAGGGTATGGCAGACGCCGCAGGCGATGGTGTAAATGGCTTTTCCGCCCGCAGCATTTCCCTGTCCCGGATTTCTTTTCAGCAGCCCGGAGATGCGTTCGATCTGTTTCTGTTTGTCCGCGGGAGTGGAGCGGATCTTGCCCCAGTGCTTCCCGATGATTTTGTCGATCTCAGGGTCCTGATGCAGGGCCATCTGTTGGACCACATCAATGGCGACCGTGTCCGCCTTGATGTGCCATTCATCCACCTTGGCCAACAGCTGGCGGGCCCATGTCTTGCGGCTCGCGAGGACGCGGTTGGCAGTGGCCCGGACTCCATGTTCGTCCAGTAACGAGCTGTGGTACGCGCTTAGAATGGATCTCGGGATCGAATCGCTGTCGTAGTTTTGCAGGGAATTGAGGGTGGCCAGTTTGATGGAGCTGTCGGCATCACGCAGCAGACGGCTGAGGGGCGAAACCACCCGGCCCTGATCGATCTGGCCGAGGATATCAATATAGGACAACCGTTCAGACATCGCGGCCTTACCGTCGGCGGCAACCTGGAGGGCACGATCGATCGACTTCGCGTCTCCACGGCGCAGCCCCAGGGCAATCGCAGAATTGCCCAGGCTGGTCTGGTGGGAATCCAAGGCCTTGGCGAGCGACGCGGGAAGTCCTTCGAGCTTGCGTCCTTCAAACCCCTGAAGCAGTCCGGAGATCAACAGCCGGGTGGTCTCCTTATTGGGGGAGAGCTTCAATAGCTTCGCGCAGAATCGCAGATCCTCCGCACTGCCCGCCATGGCGAAGCGTCGCATCAGGCGATCGAGCATGAGTTTGCGAACGGTCGGAACCTGCCAGAGTTTTTCTTCGGAGAACATGCGGAGAATCGCCGTCGGATCGGAATCGCATTTTGATTCCACCGCCCACCAAAGCATCATGGGAATGTGCAAATCATCGATGTCGTTACGCTGCGCGAGTTCACGCACGATTGGCAACGCGACGTTCGCGGGCAGTCGCTTGGCGGTACTGGCCAATTGGGAACGGACCTCCACATCAGCCTCGGACGCAGCCAGTTCCAAGAGCCGTTTCGCAAGCTGGGGTGAGGTGCTCCGAGCATCGCCGATCAGGCGCACGGCCCAACGGCGGATGTGGACGTTTCCGGATTTCAGCGCGGTCAGTTTGGCGTCGTCATCAAAGCCGCCGAGCAGGTTCAACGCCCACAGCGCCTCAAGATCGCGGGGCGAGGAATCTTCTTCGAGCTTCACCCGCAACAGGGGCGTGATGGACTGATCATCGCGATCAGCGAGCACCCGGAGAGCTTTCTGGCGGAACCATTTGTTCGGATGCCCGGTCAGTGTTTCCACAAGTTCATGGCTGGAAAGTTTGCTCAGGTCGAAGGGCTTGATCGGTTTGGCTCCTTTGGCCTTGAGGCGGTAGATCCGGCCGCTGGATTTATGCCAGTTATCGCGCGGGTCAACGTGAGTCAAACGACTGTCATACCAATCCGCGAGATACACCGCGCCGTCGGGCCCGACCTTGCAGTCAACCGGCCGGAACCAGCGGTCGCTCGTGAGGACCAAGGGTGGCATGTCTTCGGTTCGAAAGGTGGAGGTATCGGGAATTAACCGGCTGGCGAGCACGCGGTTGTGCAACGAATTCGCGGCGACAATCGCATGATTGTATTTGGCTGGGAACGCGCCCCCGTCGTAGATCGCAAAGGTCTGACTGAAGCGTTCTTTGAATCCCTGATGACGCATGTGTTCGTAGTATCCGAAGGCGTAGGGATTGGTGAGCGGGCCGTGTTTGCCCCAGTTCTTCTTGGCGTAGCCGCCCTGCGCGTAGTGCATGCCCCGGGTGTTTCCGTTGTTGGTTCCGGAGAAGACGCGCCCCACGCCATCAATCTCCACACTGAAGGTATTGCCGCCCCCTTCGGAATAGATCTCAAAGATTTTGGTGCCGGGATGATACCGCCAGATACATTGGCCCTTGAAGTGAACGTTCCGGGTGGCCTCCGAACTGATCGTGCCGGTGGTCGTGCTGCCGTTCGCGCCGTAGAGCCAGCCGTCGGGGCCCCAACGCAGACTGTTCGCCACGGAGTGGGTATCTTCCAATCCGAATCCACTGAGGCAAACTTCGGGATCTCGATCGGGTACGTCATCGCCATCCGCATCCGGATAGAATAGCAGATAGGGCGGATTCAGAACCCAGATTCCACCACGACCAACCGTCACGGAGGTGGCGATGTTCAATCCGGTGATGACGTCCTTGGCCTGGTCGAATTCGCCGTCCCCGTTGGTATCTTCCAACACGGTGATTTTGTCCGCACCCTTTACATGATTTGGGGGCGCGGCTGGCATCTTATCGAAGACGGCGCGCAGCCACTGGTCATACTTGATCACCTTGAGACCGGCAGGAAAGGGATACTGGAGATATTGAATCACCCACATACGACCGCGGTGATCCCAGTTGATGTACAGCGGCTGGCGGATGGTCGGTTCCGATGCCACGACCTCGATCTCGAAGTCGGCGTGCACCTGGAATTTTTCAATGGTCTGTTTGGGCGGGGTGGGTTTCGTGTGATCGCCGACTTCTCCGCGACCGGCGAAGGTTTTGATGATGTCGGAAACCTGATCGTTCCCCGAAATCTTCAGGTTGAACTTATTTCGCTCCTTGGAGTTGTTCAGGGCTGATTTCGAGCTGTAACCCGGAATCGCCTGCTTCGCCGTCCAGTAGATGGAATTCACGAGCAGCTGTTGGAATAGCTGTTGCTTGAAATCGGTTTCGTGTCCGAGCGAGGTGTAGAGGACGCGACTCTTCTGGTAAGTGCGGGACCAGGCCACGGGGACCAGCTGTGGTTCGCCCTGAAAGGTGATCAAACCGCGGAGCAACACGCGGTTCCCCGAGGAAACTTCGCCAACGTTGTAAAGCGAACCACCACTACGGAATTCGCTCTGCTTGATGCCGAACAGCAACTGTTCCCGATTCGCATGGGCCAACGTCGAGATCGCCGTGCCATCCTTGTTGTTGAAATCCTTCACATAACGATGCCCCAACACATCCCGGTCAAAATCCTTCCATTCGACGTGCCCGGCCGGAGGTGTCCCGCGTCCGAGCAAAAATCCATGACTGCTGGTCCGGATCGCGACGAGCCCCTTGCCCGCGGCGAGGTGCGCCTTTATCAGCGCGGTCTGGGCCGTGCTGAGCGCGCGCCGCCGAACGCTCAGAAACAGCACATCGGCGTCCTTCAGCTGTTCCAAACCGGGAAACAGGTTTGGATTCGCCGGATCGGGAAAGACGAAGGTGGAACGGATTCCCAGCGGATCCAGTTCCGCCTTGGCAAAGGCCGGCAATGTTTCGGCGGTCTTGTAGCCCGGTTCACCGATCATGAACAAAACCCGGGGCGCGGCCGCGGGTGCGGAGGGAAGAAGCGCCAACATGAGCGCCACAAGGGGAAATCGCAATTTCAGCATGGAGTGAGGAATTGACGCGAGTTAAGCCGCTTACGTTCAGCGAATCAAGCGGCCG
>JBLFYM010000210.1:0-8646 GCA_047608975.1 Limisphaerales bacterium
CACCGAATTCATGATGCGGGCCTTCCCGTTGAATTCAGACAGCGGCGGGTCATCCGGATGCATGGCCAAGGTGACGCCGGCCTGCTCCGCCACCGGAATGATCGCTTTCAAAAATCGCTCGAGGTGTTCCCAGAGTTCAGCCGCGCTGATTGCACCCGAATCGGCAGCTGAACTGTGATTCAGCGAGATCGCCTGTTTCGCCTCGGCCAGATCAAATGCGGTGACCTTGGCTCCGCCGCGTTCGGGTGCATCAACCCGGGTGCGGACCCAATCGGTTCCGGCCATGAAGTTGTAGCAAAGCAGGGGAACCCCGGCGGATCCCATCTGCCCGATCAGGGTTTTCATCGCTGCCAGTTCGCTCCCGTCGTGATCAGTCCCGGTCTTGATCTTCTCGATGGGCAGATAGCCTTCAATGGCGGCCAGTTCCATTCCCTGCGCTTCAATCTGCCGTTTCATTTCAGGAAGACTCGACGGATCCGGTCCGGGGTAACGGCCGACGACAGCATCGACGCCACACTGCGCGGCGAGCCGCAGATTCCCGGTCGAGAGGGGGGACAATACGGTGGCGAGTTTCATGGCTGCGTTGCGCAAGGGACCCGCGTTCAACTATTCCAATAGACCTTGTTGGAAATCAGCTCGGTGTTCTTTGCCCCGGCGGAACCGCCGGTGAAGATCACGCCCGGCGAGGTCGGAACGAGGTTGTGACCCGTGGGGCGTTCGAGGTTCGGAAGCCAGTGCGGGGTCTTTGAATCGAACTTGCTCAATCCTCGGAAACTGATGTCGTCAGGTCCGCGCATTTCGAACTTCACAATCTCATTGCTGGGATCGCCCCAACCCTTCTGGTCGCGTCCACCGGTCTGTAGCTGCCCCACGCCGTGCAGGGTGCCTTTGGTATCGAAGGCCAAGCCACCGGCCATTTTGAAGTTCTGATCGCGCCAGGCGGCCGGAAGTTTTGGTGCCAGGGGCCTGGTGGTCCATTCGCCTCGTTCGTCGGGTTTGACCAGGAACGCGTCACCCTGCGAGTCGTTGGCCGCGCTGTAGATCAGGTGGGGCATATTCTGCGCATCCACTGCCAGACAACCGGCGCGAAGCAAGCGGTTGAAGTTGACGCCTCCCTTTGCGATCACGTCCAAGGTCTCAGCCGTGCCAGGATGTTCGATCAAGGAACCATTCGCCTTACGCCAAGTCTGTCCAAAGTCGTCGCTCTTCATGTAGGCCACGGTATTGAAACGACCGTAGGCGGTCTTGTCGGAGAATTCGTGCAAACGGCAACACAGGTGAATCGTTTTGTGATCCGGTCCCCAGCAGAGGGATTCCTGGAAATGCGCGTACCCTTTGTGTCGCGATGTCAGGATTGTTCCGACGAGCTCCCAGTCACGGCCCGGCGGCTTCTTCCAGAATTCAACTGTCCAAGGATCTTTCAGGTAACGGCGACGGGCGGAGAAATACAACGTGCCGTCTTTGCCGCAAAGCATCGTTGGATAGGTGAGCCGTTCGCCAAACTGAATTTCCTCTTCCCACTCGGACGCGTCGTTCGGTCGCTTCGAACGACGGTACCGGAATGGATGATGATGCGGATGGTAGACCACGTGCAGATAGCCATCGGCATCCGTCGTCAACGCGGGTCCGCCATGATTGTCGTAGGCTTCGCCGACGGTGTAGTTGGGCGACCAGCGGCCGGTCTTCCGATTCAACGACGCCATCCGCACACGGAATCCTTCCGGTGGAGAATCCAGCCAGGCGACATGGGTTGTTTCGCCGACAGTCACGATCTTATTGGCCTCAGCATAACCCGTTGCGCGACCGCATCCCTCGGTGGAGAGAACCTGGGGATCAGCAGGACTGGATTGCTTGGCGAACGAAGGCGAGACGGATGCGGCAAGGGCAGCCGTGACGGTGGTTTTGGAAAATTCGCGGCGATTCATGGAATGCGTCCACGATGTCGTGCCGCGCTAGGAGGCGCGAGAACTGTTTTCGAAGTGGGGGACGTTCAGGCGAGGAGTTCGCTCAGCTCGCCGGTGCCATCGCCATACGTCTTGAGGGGCACACCCAAGCGGCGGAGCATTGTGGTGTAGACGTTGTTGAGCGGGACGGAGTCTTCGAAGCGGCGATATTCGCCATGGTCAAAACCAAGCCCTTTGCCGCCGGCGAGGATGAGGGGGTAATTGTTGTTGTTGTGCGTGCTGCTGTTGCTGCAGCCGTAAATGATGGCGGTCTGATCCAACAGGTTCGTATCGCTCTCCGGGACGGCGGGAGTGTTGCGCATCCGCGTCAGGAATTCGGCGAACCGTTGGGCGAGGAACTGATCCCATTTGCCGAGCGGTTCGAAGCCCGCGGCCTTGTTCCAACCGTGGCAGAGGGAATGCACGTGCTTACCGAACCCGAGGAGCTGGGGGAACTTGCCGCCGAGCGTGGTGGCGTCGCCCATGCTCGCAATCTGATAGGTCGCCACGCGCGTGGAATCCGTGCGGAACGCGAGATACATCAGATCATACATCGTGCTGATGTATTCGGTGGGCACCTGGGCATCGGAATCGAGTTTCAACCGCTCGCGATCGGCGTCCGTGAGACCGGCCTTCGGAATGTTGACCCAGGCCTGGGCCCGTTCGACGCGCTTCTCCACCTGCCGGACCGAATCGAGGTATTCGTCGAGTTTCTCCTGGTCGAACTTGCCGAGCCGGCGCCGAACGCTGCCAGCGTCTTCCAGCACCAGATCGAGCATGCTGGTGGCGCTTTGGAGCCGCCGTCGACTGCGGGCGCCATTCGCATCGCCGCCTCCAAAGAAGCGTTCAAATATCTGGCGCGGTTGATTGAGCGCGGGGATGGGGCGTCCCTGGCTGTTGTAAGAAAGTGTGCTGGAACGGGTGGGCTCGCCCACGCCGCCGTCGGTGGACATCACCAGGGACGGGAAGCGGGTCTGGTCCGCGAAATGATCCGCGGCCACCTGATCCATCGACTGCGTGTTCCGCAGATTGTTGTTCAGGAGATGGCAACCAGTCAGAAAGGTGTCGCCGCTGTCGTGCCCGCCGATGCGCCGGACCTCGGGATGGGAAAGGCCGCCGAGAATGGTGATCTCATCGCGCAGCGGTTCGAGCGGTTTGAGGTTACGATTGAACTGATAATCGCGGCCCTCGGAATGGGGGAACCAGTGCCATTCCTTTTTCTCGTCATCCTTCGAGCCGATCGAAACACCGAAGGGAAAATAGATTGCCGCCAGTCGCCGAGGTTCAACGATCGGTGAAGTTGCGGCCATGCAGTCGAGCGCGGGCAATGCCAAGGCGGCACCCGCGCCGCGGAGAAAGGTGCGACGGTTAAGATTCCAACTGTTCATCGTTCGTTGTTCTTGGTTGTTTGACGTTCGGAAACTTCCACGGTGACCGCATGGCGATCAACGAAGAACGAGGAACGTATGTCATTTTCCCCCGAACGCTTTGCTGGCCACGATCGCTTGGATCAGGTTTCGCAAACGGAGTTCATCTTTGACGAAGCTCCGGGTGAGCGATTCGATCGTGTTTTCGTCGGAGAACTCAAGGGTGCGCCCCAACGAATATGTCAGAAGTTTCGCCACCAATGCACGGGCAAACTGCTCTTCGCGGTGTTCGAGCAGGTAGTCCCTGAGCTCGGCAATACCGTTGACTTCATGCCCGTCAGGCAGTTTGCCCCGGGCGTCCATCGGGAGGGTCGTCTTGCCGCGCCGGATGGAATCCCGCCAGCGACCGACCGCGTCATATTGCTCCATTGCCTGTCCCCAGGGATCGATGCCTCGGTGACAATCCGCGCAGGCCGGATCTTCGGCGTGGAGCGCCAGCTGTTCACGGATCGGCAGCTTGGCGAAGTTCGGGTCACTGGTTTTCAACTCCGGAACATTGGGTGGAGGCGGGGGCGGCGGATCGTGCAGGAGATGGTCACGGATAAAAATGGCGCGCTTGATGAGGTGGGAATCCTGTCCGGTTGAACGTCCCAACAGGATGCCCGCCTGCGTGAGAAATCCACCGCGACGATCCCGGTGTTCCGGGGACAGATTCACCGGTCGAAACTCGCCGCCGATGACACCGTCGATTCCGTAATGTCGGGCGAGATCGTCATTTATCATGACGAAGGGAGACTTGAGAAAATGGCGGGAACTCAACCCGCCGTGCAGCACTTCGGCGAAGAGGTGAAGCGTCTGTTGGCGCATGTCTTCCTTCAATTCCGACCGGAATCCTGGATAAGTCTTCTTGTCGACTTCCAGGCGGTCCATGGCATCGATATCCAGCCATTGGGAGGTGAAGTGTTCAATGAACTGCCACGATCTCCGGTCATCGATCATGCGTTTGACCTGTTGGCGAAGGACGCGGGGTTGAGTGAGTTGCCCTTTGTTGGCGAGGGTCATCAATTCCTCATCCGGCATCGTGCTCCAGAGAAAGTAGGAAAGACGTGAAGCCAATTCGTAGTTATCCAAGGGACGCTGCTTGCCGCCCGCGGGCTCCAACAGATAGAGAAACTGTGGAGAGATCAGGGCCATCGCCAGCGTTTCACGAATGGCTTCCTCGAAAGTGGCTGCCTCCTTACGGAAGCTGACGAAGAAACGGGTGAATCGATCGACCTCCACCTCGTTTACCGGCCGTCGCCAGGCGCGGGGCAGAAAGCGTTCAACGACCTCCCGCGCGTAGGACTTCTCGTCGGTTTCGCGCAAATCCGAGTCAAAGAGAATACGCCGATGATGCGGTGGTGGCCACGCGTCGAAGAGCGGACCCTCGAAGGCCACGGACTCGATCACGAGATAGGGGTAGTTCGGATCATCTTCGAACTCCTTCCGTTTCTTGCCCTTTGCATCGACGACTTCCTTCTGATGCAGTTTTCCGAATTCGTCGTGCGCGTTGAAGATCACGACGGCAAGTCCCGGGTATTTGCCTTGGCCACGAACCGGCCGGGGAAAGTTTTCCACGCGTCCGCGAAACTCATATTCGTTGGTACCCTCCTTCGTGATGTCGATCTCCGCCAAGGTGCGAACATCGGCCAGCGTGTCGGGGCGATAGCCGACCGACACGCGCATCCGCGGAATCGGACCACGCTGCTCCGGCAGTTCCGCCCGGGCGCGAATCCGCACGCGGAATTCGCCGACTTCCGGATAGTCCTTCTTCATGAGCCCGATGAAGATGCGACCACGCCCAAGGCGATCGGTGGGTTTGATCCGCGCCCACTTGGTGTGAGTCTTTTCGAAGCGGTGCTGGAAAACCTTCGGCGCTTCGTTGGTGACGATCACCTGGTCCAGGGCATTGCGCGCGGCGGCGAGGTAATACTCCATCTGGATGCCGCTCATATTCAGCGCGCTGCCATTGTTCCGCATGTTGTCCGTGGACACACCGTCGGGCGGCAGGTCACGGGCGTAGTCGATATCCAGCCCGAACAGATCCCGCATCGTATTCTGATACTCGACGCGGTTCAGTCGTCGAAGCACGACGCGTCCACCCTTGCTCTGCCGCATCTTCACCGCCACTTCGATTGACCTGTTCAGCCAATCCAGCACCGCTGTGCGTTCTTCCGGTTCGAACTGTGTGGCCTCCTTCGGTGGCATCTCACCGAGATTGATCGCCGCCCGAACATCCCGCCACGTCTCGGCGGCCGCGCGATCGTTGATCAGGTCGGCCGAAAGCGAATCGAGACGCAGTTTGCCTTTCTGCTTCTCCGGGCCGTGGCATTTGAAACAACGCGCCTCAAACACGGCCCTGACTGGCTCGGGCATCGGGGGCGCCACTGCGGCCGGCAACAGCAGGACGCTGAAGCACCAGGCGCAGACAATGAACAATTTGGTTGGACCGATCAAAAACAGATGGCGATCTGACGGGCGGCAGATCCCGAAATTCATGATCAACGTTTATCCAGCCGCGCCTTCAATTCCGCAAGTCGCTTGTCGTTCGCGAAAAGGTGGTCCTGTTGCGCGCGATGGGCGGCGGCGCGGTCCTTTTGTAGCTGCTGGTAGTCGGGGTTGTCCTTGAGCTTCCGATTTTCGGCCTGGCGCGACTTGTTGATGGCATCGTTGGTGATGTAGGCCTCCGGGTAGGCTGATTCGAGTTTCTGCCGGGCGGCGTCACTGGTGACCACGAGTTTCTGATAGCCGGCGGACCCTTGGTGCTGGCGTCGCAGACGCTCGAGGGCAGCTTTGCGGCGGCTGTCCGGGTAATCGTCAACGTCCGGTTGCTGCGCGATGAGGTAGGCGTCGAGGGCGCGGTTGGCGCGATGGGTGGCATGGAGGAGTTCTTTGTAGGCGGGGTCTTCCTGATTGAGTTTCTTGCGCAGATTGAGCGCCGCTTTTTTCAGGTCCTTGTGGGAACTGAAGGCGGCGGGAAAACGTTTCTTCTTCAGTTCATCGAAGTCGTCGACCTGCTTGATGAGGCTGCGGTATTTGGAATGGCGTTGGTAGAGCCACTCGTGGGCATTGGTCAGGCGGATCTTGTATTCATCCTCCGCTGATTTCTTGACCGGGTGTTTGTTGGCGACCGTCTGGATGTGCTTGAGGTTTGCAGCCTGTGCGCGGTGTTTGCGGACGGTGAAGATCTGAACGTTGTCGAAGGCGGCCGGTTGATCATCGACCTGAAACGCGAAATAGGTTCGATCCTTTTCGAGAATCGGATGGGTGGCGTAGGCAACATGGTCGCGATCGATGTGGGCGACCATTTGGTTGCCGATGGTTTCGACGGTCATGGTGTACCAACGATCCGGATCGAAGTCGTAGGCGCATTCGCCGTGACGGTATGAGAAGTAGGGTCCGGTCTCGTCCTTGGCGGTCTGGATGTAGAAGTGGTCCGGGCGGATGTGGACGACCGAATTGTAGTGGCCGTGACTGCCGGTGAGCATGCGGATGTCTTTGGACTTCTGCAGCTGGAAATCGAAGCGGATGAGAACCTCATGGTAGGCGGCATCGCGCAGGAAGATGCGGGTATTCTCGGTGCCGCTGTCAACGCGTCGCAGGATTCCCTGCTCGGCGGACCAGTCGCCATTGTACCAAAGGCGTTCACTGGCCAGACCGGAGAAGTGGTCGGCGAAGTAGAGTTGGCGCGGCTCGGTGAGGAGCGGTGCCGAGGGTGTCCGGGCGGAGACGCTCGCGCGCCATGCGGTGAGCTTCATCTTCAGCTCGCGGACTTTGTCCGGATTCTGATCGGACTGATCCGACCGCTCGGACGGATCTTCGGCGAGGTTGTAGAGTTCGTTTTCGATGGTGGCGAACTTCTCGATCAGCTTCCAATCGCCATCACGAACGGCTCCCCCGCTAAAGCCGCCGAGGAAGTGGGGTCGATCGAGGGGATAGTGCCAGTAGAGCGCCCGTGGAGCCGCGGGCAGCTGCCAGTGATTGTTGGTGGCCGCCGCCATGAGTGTCGGACAAAAGTCGGTGTTGACCGTCGGCGTCGCGTTCAAGTCCGCGGGCTTGATCCGAGCCGGCCATTGAACGATCAACGGGACCCGAATGCCACCTTCGTAGAGTTCGCTCTTGCCGCCACGCAAGGGTGCGTTCGAGGTGACGTTGGATTCGCCGCCATTGTCGCTGGTGAAGATGAAGATCGTGTTCTCCAGGAGTTTCAGTTCGGCGAGCTGGGCGCGGATTTTACCGATCCCGTCGTCGATTCCTTCGAGCATCGCGGCGAGGTGCGGGTTGTGATCGACGGCCCAGTGATTGCCGGCGTCGTCTTTGCCGAGACCGGCGTCTTCGCAGATATAGCAGTTCTTGCGGCCGGATGATCCCGGGGCGTGTTTCTTGCGGTATTTCTCAACGAGATCGGGGCGGCCATTGAGAATGCTGTGCGGGGCGTAGTGGGCGAGGTAGAGGAAGAAAGGCTTCTTCTGATTGCGCTCAATGAAGTCGACGGCTTCGAGGTTCAGGCGATCCGTCAGGTTTTCATCTTTGCCGAGCCGATTGTCCAGGATGTCGAGCCAGCGGATAGGTTGGCTGCGGAAGACGTAGGGCCAGGTGTTGGCGCCGTTGCCGACGCCTTTGACTTCACTGCCAAAGTTCCAGTCGAAACCGTGATCGGTCGGGCGCGTCTCGAATTCCGCCTCATGATGCTGGTAGCCCGTGAGGTGCCACTTGCCGATCATGCCGGTGGAGTAGCCGTGTTCCTTGAGCTTCTCGGGCAGGGTGACGAGTTCCGCGGGCAGGCGGTTGGCGGAATTGGGCCGGAGGTAATCCATTATTCCCAATCGTGCCGGATGAAGCCCGGTCAGCAGCGCGGCACGATATGGTGAGCAGACCGGGGCCGCGGCATAGGCCTGGGTGAAGCGCATGCCTTCCTTGGCCATGCGATCCAGGTTGGGTGTTTCGTTGAACGTGTTGCCATAACAACCCAGTTCCGCCCAACCGAGATCATCGGCGAGCACGAATACGATGTTGGGTTTGGTGTTTGCCTGCGCGCTGAGGCAAAACGCCACGGCGAGCGCAACAGTGAGTTTTGTGAAAATACTGGTCATGTGTTTTTCCGATTTCTTCGGATGCTGAAAGCATCACCGGTAACAGCCCTGAAACGTAGCAGCGAGCGTGAGCGAGCAGTCGCCCGCCGCCGGAAATCTGCTTGCTCACGCTCGCTGCTACATTGGTCCCCAAACGGAATCGGGGGCTTTGCCCAAATCCGCCCTTCTTCGAAGATGCTTGCAGTATCCATTTTGCTCAGGCAA
>JBLFYM010000211.1:0-8553 GCA_047608975.1 Limisphaerales bacterium
AAACATACATCTGGGCACGATTCGGACGATTCGCGACATCACCGAAGACGGGCAACTCAAACACGAGGAAGTGTGGAACCTTGCAGACTTCCGGCGGATCAACCCGGAGGCCCAGACCAAATGGCCCAGGAAAAAGCTCTGGCCCATCGTCCAACAGGTGATCGAGGACGACGTTTTCACGAACGACGAGATGCGGATGTCGGCGAAGGATCGCTTGATCGGTTCGGATACAATCTGAAGGAAAAACGCTGGGCCTACGGCACCGAGCCGCCCAATGACCCCATGGTCGCGGCCTATCTCAAGGAGGTTACTCTGGGCTCGGAGGAAAAGATTCGCGGAGAGCATATAAGTACGCTCACCAAAGGTGATGATTCCGGGGGCTGAGCGGCGCGTTCATTCGCGGTGTCTATCATCGCCTTAAGCCTTTCACCCCAAGGACTCGCATCGCATCATCCGGCGCATGAATCTTTTCACGAAGTTCGCGGAAACTACCGCAGAGCGTCTGGACGAGACCGCGATTTGTTGGGGTGATGAGCAGTTGGACTACCGCTGGGTAAGAGAGCGAACCAATGGACTCGCGGGAAAATTGACCACCGCGTTCGGAGTGCAACCAGGCGACCGGGTCGCGGTCTGGCTGAAGAACCAACCCGAGTTCAATGCCACGTTGTTCGGAGTCTGGCAGGCCGGGGGAGTAGTGGTGATGATCAACAATTTTCTCAAGCCGGACGAGGTGGATTTCATCCTCTCCGACTCGGAAGCGAAAGTGGTGATCACCGATTCCAGTCTCGATGAGGCCCGCGCCGAATTGGAAACGCGCGACAAAGACTGGCAATTCATCAAAGTCGAAGATTATGACCAATGGGCCAGCGCTGAAGCACCCGCTCCCGTAGATCGTCGCGAAGAAGATCTTGCCGCCCTGCTCTACACCTCTGGCACCACCGGCAATCCGAAGGGGGCGATGCTGACCCATGGAAATTTCCTCCACAATGTCGCCAGCTGCATCGTCGCCTTGGAGATCGTGCCAGGCGACCGGCTGGTGGTGATCCTCCCGCAGTTCCACAGCTTCATGTTCACAGTGGGAACGTTGGCCCCGATGCTGGCCGGGATCGGAATCGTGCTGCTGAAGTCGATTCATCCCTTCAAGAACGTCCTGATCGAGATCATCAAACATCGCGGCACGATCCTGCCCGCGGTTCCCGCGATCTACCGTTCGTTGAACCAGGCCACCGAAATTCCACCACTGCCATTGCGGCTCTGCATCAGCGGCGGCGCTCCCTTGCCCGTGGAGGTTTTGAAAGAATTTCAGAATAAGTTCCCCTACACATTGCTCGAAGGATATGGGCCGACGGAAACCAGCCCGGTCGCCACGGTCAATCCCGTGAGCGGTCCTTGGAAAGCCGGTTCCGTGGGTGTGCCGATTCCGAATGTCGAACTGACCATCCGGGACGAAGCGGGCGGGGAACTGCCCGTCGGCGACACCGGCGAGATTTGTATCCGCGGCGGAAATGTGATGCAGGGTTATTGGAAACAACCGGAAGAGACGGATAAAGTTCTCCGTGACGGGTGGCTCTACACGGGCGACATCGGGCACGGCGACGGGGACGGATATTTCTACATCACGGATCGCAAGAAAGACATGCTGCTGGTCAATGGCATCAACGTCTACCCGCGGGAAATCGAGGAAGTCATCCACCAGTTCCCGGGAGTCAAGGAAGCGGCGGTGATCGGCGTCAAGGATTCACGCAAGGGAGAGCAGCCGATTGCCTACGTGGCACCCAACGAAGGCGTCGAGATCAACGCCCGCGAACTGCGCACCTTCGTCAAGGAGCGGATGGCGGATTACAAGGTGCCCCGCGAAGTGCGAATCCTCGAAAACCTGCCCCGCAACGCCACCGGGAAAATTCTCAAAACCAAACTACGGGAGCTGGCCTTGGAGCAAGCCAGTTAAGAGTTGCCTGTAACCTTAATGCCTCCAAACTGTTACGAAGCCTATGAATCGAAAAATAACCACCGGCCTTCTGCTTTGTTTCGGTCTCTCTGTTTTCACCGCCCAGGCGGTCAAGTTTGAGGACAGACAGATGGCCCGGATTTCCGCAACTGTGGCCCAGTTGCTGGACGGCGTGCACTACGCCGACCGCAAGCTGGATGACGAAACCAGCCGCATGCACCTCGATTTCTACGTCGATACGTTCGACTACTATCACATGTTCTTTCTCCAGCCGGATATCGACGAATTCCGCGATCGGTATGGTGAGGTTCTGGATGACAAAATCCGCCAGGGCGACGTCGAAGCCGGGAAGGTGATCTTTAAGCGATTTCTGCTGCGCATGAAGGAAACCACCAACCGGGTACACAACCTGTTGGGCAAGGAATTCGATTTTACCAAAGCGGAACGTTTCCTCCCCAATCGACATGAGCAGAGCTGGCCGGCGAATGAGGCCGAGGCCGATGACCTGTGGCGGAAACGCATCAAGTGGGAGCTCTTGGGTGATCGCCTGCGCATCAAGGAAGATGCCGAGGAAGACAAACGGACCGAGGCTGTGGAAAAGGCGAAGGAACGAATCGGCAAACGCTACGACCGACTCTCCCGGATGTATCACAAGTATGATTCATCCGAGGTCTTACAGGCCTACCTTACGGCACTGGGTCGCACCTTCGATCCGCACAGCAGCTACATGGCCCCGGAAGACGCGGAGAATTTCGACATCCACAACGTCAGCATGCAGTTGACCGGGATCGGTGCCATGCTCCGTGAGGAAGATGGCTACACGCGGATCGTCAGTCTGTCACCCGGAGGACCGGCCCGGAAAAGTAAACAGCTTCGACCGGAGGATCGCGTCATCGCGGTCGCCCAGACGAATCTCCCCCCAGTTGACGTAGTCGATATGAAACTGGGCGACGTCGTAAAACTGATCCGCGGCCCGAAGGGTCACGAAGTGCGACTCACAGTGATTCCCGCCGCCGGCGATGAATCCGACACCCAAGAGGTTCGAATCATCCGCGATGTGATCAAAATTGAAGAAGGGCTGGCGCGGGGCTTCATCATCGAAACTCCCTCCGCCTCGGGCAAACCGGGCAAACTCGGGGTGGTCGACCTGCCCGGCTTCTACGGCAAGAGCGGGGAGGATGTCAGACGCCTGATCGAGCGAATGAAAGAAGACGGCGTAGACGGCATCGTGCTGGATCTTCGCCGCAACGGCGGTGGCCTCTTGGATCAGGCAGTGGAACTCGCCGGCCTGTTCATCGAAAAAGGCCCGGTCGTTCAGATCAAGAACTATGCCGGGCGCGTGCAGGCCCTCCACGACCGCGATCCGGAAATCGCCTACGACGGACCGCTCGTCATCCTGGTGAGCAAGCACAGTGCCTCCGCCTCTGAAATTGTTGCCGGAGCCCTTCAGGACTATGGCCGCGCCATCATCGTCGGAGACATCCACACCCACGGCAAAGGCACGGTCCAGACTCTCTATCCGCTGAGCCAGATGATTCCTACGAACGCCGTGGCAGATCCAGGCAAGTTGAAGTTCACCATCCAGAAGTTCTATCGCATCGCCGGCAACTCCACGCAGAAAGACGGTGTCACACCGGACATCATCCTGCCCAACGTGCTGAACCACATGGAAACGGGAGAGGCATTCCTGCCGAACGTAATGGAATCCGATTCCATCAAACCTGAAAACTTCGACCACCAGCACCGCATTTCACCCTATCTCAACCGCCTCCGGATGCAGACCGAAGAACGCCGAAATGCGGACACCGACTTCACCTACATTGCCGAAGACATCGAGCAGGTGAAGGCGCAGCAGGCGGACAAGACAGTCTCGCTCGACGAAGCTGCCCGGCGGGCTGTGAACAAGGAACGTCGCGGCAAAATTGATATTCGAATCGCGGAACGTCGCCAGCGCGGCCCGATGGCCGAGCGCGTCACGCTGCTGAAATGGAAAAAGCAGAATGGCACAGAGAAGATTGAAGCTATCACCAAGCAGGCTCCGGATCCCTACCTGAAACTCGCCGCAGAAGAGGCCGAGAAGAAGGAAGTCGGGGAAGATCCCGAACCTAAGGACGACAAGCCCAAGGGTGAGGCAAAACCAGAGGCAACGAAGTCAGACACCAAAAAGACTGAGCCGAAGAAGGCCGATGCCAAGGCCACCAAAGCGGAACCTGAAGCTGACACTGACGACGCGGAAATAGAACTCGAAGTTCCTCCGATCATGCGTGATATCCACCTACGCGAAGCGCTGGCGATTCTCGGGGATTACGTGGTTCTCTCTGGTGGGACTGCCCTGGTCTCAGATGGAGATCGGCCGGAAGAGAACAAAGTCAAATGATGGTACGCGGTACTGGGTTCGAACCAGTGACCCCTTGCGTGTGAAGCAAGTGCTCTACCGCTGAGCTAACCGCGCATCCTAGCGGGCCGCGAAAGTAATTCCTCGCCAACTGCGGTGCAAGTGTTTTGCACAGCTGTCAGTGAATACCGGAGGCATTCCTCCATCCAATGCTGGTTCAATGTTTGGCTCACCCCCCCATTCCAAAGCGTTTCGCCGACTGTCAACGGCAGTCACGACCCTCGCATTGGTTGGGTTGGCCGGATCGACAATGGCATCACCGGCCGGTTCTGAGGGTGAAATCAACTGGCCGGAAGCCCGTCAATTCTGGGCCTTCCAAAAACCCGTCCGCCACGATCCGCCCCCCGCTACCAGGATCGAATGGGCAAGAGAACGCCTGGATCACTTCATCCTCGCCCGAATGGAGGCGGCAAATCTCTCACCCGCACCGGCAGCCGATCGACGGACCTGGATCCGCCGGGCAACCTTCGGATTGACCGGACTGCCACCCACCCCCGGCGAAATTGATTCATTCTTGGAAGACAACATCCCTGAAGCGTTTGAAAAAGTCGCTGACCGCCTCCTCGCGTCACCCCGGTTTGGCGAACGATTGACCAGTCTTTGGCTCACGATCGCTCGCTATGCTGAGGATCAGGCCCATCAGGTCGGCGGACGGACCGAGCATTACTACCCCAACGCTCACCTGTACCGGGCCTGGGTCATCGATGCTTTCAACCGCGATCTGCCGTATGACGAATTCATCCGGCTCCAGCTTTCCGCCGATACCGCGGTCGCCAAAGACTCGCCTGATCGCGCCGCGCTGGGATTCCTCGGTCTGGGTCACAAATACTACAGTCGCGGCCGGCTGGAGGTGATGGCGGATGAATGGGAGGATCGGGTCGATACAGTGAGCCGCGCGTTTCTCGGTCTGACCGTCGCTTGTGCCCGCTGCCACACCCACAAATTTGATCCGATCACCACCGCCGACTACCACGCGATGGCCGGGATCTTTGCCAGCACCAAGATGCTCAACGAACCGATTGATCCTGAGAAATACGCCAAAGAGAAAGACAAGAACAAGAAACCCCTCCACAGCAGACACGTGGTCGCCGACGGAGCTCTCAAGGACCTGACGATCTTCATTCGGGGCGATGTCGAAAACAAGGGACCCGTCGTCAAACGCGGATTCCTTCAGGTGCTCTCAACCGATGCACGCCGGGAATTCACAAAAGGAAGCGGTCGGCAGCAACTTGCGGAAGCCATCTCCGATCCGGGAAATCCACTCACCGCCCGCGTCATCGTGAATCGAATCTGGAAACGGGTCTTCGGTCAGGCCTTGGTGAACACCCCCAGCAACTTCGGAAAGCTGGGGGAGAGGCCGAGTCATCCCCTGCTCCTCGATGACCTGTCCGCCCGGTTCATGACGGATGGTTGGTCCCTCAAATCGCTGGTTCGTGAAATGATTCTCTCGGCCACGTATCGCCAACGGGCCGACAATCCGAACACGGCGCGGCAGCAGGATGCCGAAAATCGTTACTACTCCCGTATCCCCCGCCGACGACTGGACATTGAACAGTTCCGCGACGCCCTGCTGTTCGTCAGCGGACAACTGGAAGACCGGGAAGGGCGGTCACTTGAATTGAGCGACCCTAAAAACAGGCGCCGTACCGTCTATGGACGCATCAGCCGCAATGAGCTGAATTCTCTGATGATGCAGTTCGACTACCCGGACGCGAACGTGCACGCCGCCGATCGTTCCACCACCACGACGCCGATCCAGAAACTTTGGATGATGAACAATCCCTTCGTGATTGAGCAGGCCAAGCAGCTGGCGAGATTGTTGAAGAGTTTCGATCGCTCGACCGCCCGCAACATTCGAAACGCCTACGAACGTCTCTACGGCCGTGAACCCACCTCCGGTGAGTTGCAGTTGGGAATCAGTTTTCTATCTGATACCGATGATTCCCCGGCTGACATGACCGTTTGGGAGCAGTACGCGCAGATCTTGATGACCGCCAACGAATTCCTCTATGTCGACTGAGCCAAACACGCTGACCCGACGCGCCGCCTTGCAGACCGCATGTGGCGGATTCGGAATGATGAGTCTGGCGAGCCTGCTCGGACAGCAATCGTTCGCTTCGGCGACGAAAACGGGGGCCACTCCCGGGCCCCATTTTGCTCCGAAAGCCAAGCGCGTCATCTTCCTGTTCATGAACGGCGCGCCGTCGCACGTCGATACCTTCGATCCCAAGCCGGCCCTGAGAAAGCATCAGGACAAGGAACCGACCGAAAAACTCCTGCGCGGCAAGAAAGGAAAATTCCTCCCCTCACCCTACTCATTCTCGAAGCACGGACAAAGCGGCATCGAGGTGAGCGAGTCGCTGCCTCACATTGCCAATGTGATCGATGAGTGTTGTGTGCTCCGTTCCATGCACACCGACGTACCGAATCACGAGCCCGGTTTGCTCAAGATGCACACCGGGAATCTGCAGCCCATCCGGCCTTCGCTCGGATCATGGGCGCTTTACGGCCTGGGGCATGAGAACCAGAACCTGCCCGGATACGTGGTCCTGCGTCCCAGCCCGAAGATCGTGGTTGGCCCGGCATTGTGGAGCAACAGCTTCCTGCCGGCGAAATACCAGGCGGCGAGCGTCATCACGCGCGACATGGCGGTGGAGAAGCTCCTCACCGACATTCGAAACCCGCACCTCAGCCTCGCGCAACAGCGTCGACAATTGGACCTGCTCCAGAAACTGAATCACCTGCACCTCAGTCAGCGCGATGGCGACACCGAACTGGAGGCGCAGATCAAGGCGATGGAAACCGCCTACCAGATGCAGACAGAGGCAACTGAAACCTTCGACATATCGAAGGAACCCGCGCATATCCGCGAGATGTACGGCACGAGCCGGTTCGGGAATTCCTGCCTGCTCGCCCGACGACTCGTCGAAAACGGCGTGCGATTTGTGAGCGTCTACTACACCGCTGATCGCAGCAATCAGCCTTGGGACACGCACAGCTCTCATCATCAGCGGCATCCTGAATTGTGCGCCGACAGCGACCGAGCGACCGGTGCCCTGATCCGCGATCTGAAAGCGCGTGGCCTGCTCGACGATACCCTCGTGATATGGGGCGGAGAATTTGGACGTACCCCATTCGCCCAGGCGAACAAGAAGAGTCCCGGGAAGGTTGGGCGCGATCATCATGCGACCGGCTTTTCGATGTTCCTCGCCGGTGGCGGGGTCAAAGGCGGGATGGTCTACGGAGCCACCGATGAATTGGGAATGAAGGCGACCGAAAATCGGATGCATGTGCATGACCTCCACGCCACGATTCTCCACCTGCTGGGCTTGGATCACGAACGATTGACCTACCGCTGGTCCGGCCGTGACTTCCGCCTCACGGACGTGCACGGAAACGTCGCCCACAACGTCATCGCCTGAGCGGCCACAAAGTTGGCACGGCAGACCTTTTCTTCGACGCTCGGTGAAACAAAAAAGGCCACTCCCGGAGGAGCGGCCTTTGAATCGAATTGAAAACCTCAATCGACGAAACTGAGTTCGTTCGAGAGGAGGAGGACCTGAGCGTATTTTTCCCAGGAGTTCAGAGCGCGATTCTCTGCATCTTCCTGTTCCAGGTAAAAATCCTCACCCGAGTTCCAGCGCTTTTTCGGACCGTTGTAGGCAGCGCCTCCACCCATACCGCCGGTCATCCCCATCGCCATGCCACCAGCCATTCCTCCGGCAGCGGCAGCGGGAGCCGCGATGGCAATCGATCCGACCGCGTTGCCGGCCGAGTTATCGACCTCGATCGTCGGTGCCCAGTAGAACGTGTCGCCCACTGCTGAGCCGCGGCATTCCACGATGAAATCAAGCGTGTCGCCTTTGGCGACCTTGAGTTTTTCGATCGTGGTTGCAACGTCGCGACCGTTCAGAATGTAGCGGCCAATCTCGTAGCGGCCCTTGAAGAGGATGAAGGCGTTGATCCCGTCTCCGACCCCCGGGAGATGCTCCAGATTGCCGTTAATCTTCACCGGACCGGTGTATTGAGAGGTCCAACGTCGAATAACTGCCATGGTGCGAACCGGTCCCGGATGTCCGCCGTCCGCGTTCAATCGTGCAGCACCGAATCGGCTGCTCGGATACTCTTCGGTGCCCTGCCACGCGCCTTCAAAGACATCGTAGTAAGGAAATTCGGAGAATCGCAGCAGGCGTTTGGTCCGCGGCTCGTA
>JBLFYM010000212.1:0-8540 GCA_047608975.1 Limisphaerales bacterium
ATTCGGACGAGGTTTACGCCAAGGGCTCCGAGAATCTCCAGAAACTGATCGCCGATGGCGTGCTCTTTCAGGAGGATAAACCCTGCTACTATCTCTATCGCCAGATCATGAACGGGCACGCACAGATCGGGCTCGTGGCGGCTTCCAGTTGCGACGAATACGCGCGGAACATCATCAAGAAACACGAGTACACCCGTCCTCAGAAGGAAGACGATCGCGTGCGGCATATGGAGTCACTCAACTCACAGACCGGCCCGGTGTTCCTCACCTACCAGTCCAACGAGGCCATGAACGAGTTCGTCGGCAAGAAGACCCGCACGCAATCGCTCGTCGATTTCACCGCATCGGACGGCGTGCAGCACACCTCGTGGATTGTATCCGAAGAAGCCGACATCGATTTCATCACCGGGCAATTTGCCGCGATCCCCAACACCTACATTGCTGACGGTCATCATCGCAGCGCCGCTGCCGAGCGGGTGTTCAAGTCACGAAATGGCGAAGGGAATTCGCCTTGGTTTCTGACGGTAATCTTCCCGCACGACCAGATGCAGATTCTCGCCTACAACCGGGCGTTGAAAAACCTGAACGGCCGCACCCCGGGGGAACTGTTGCAACAACTCGGAGAAATCTTTGAGATCGTCGCGAACGGACCCGCCACTCCCTCCAAGAAGCACGACCTCGGATTTTATCTCGATGACAAATGGCATGGGCTGAGCTTCAAGGCTGAATTGATTCCGGCCAACAACCCCTTCGAAAGCCTGGACGTTTCCCTGCTGGCAAACCACGTCCTCAAGCCCCTGTTCGGAATCGATGATCCGCGCACCAACGATGACATCGCGTTCATCGGCGGAATCCGCGGCACCGGCGAACTCGAGCGCGTCGTAAACAGCGGCGACTTCACCTGCGCGTTCTCCATGTTCCCGACCAGCATCGAGGATCTGATGGCCATCGCGGATGAAGACGGCGTGATGCCACCGAAGAGCACCTGGTTCGAACCTAAGCTCCGGGACGCGATGTTCAGTCACATGATCTAGGCGAAAGCTCAAATCCACAAAATCCAATCACCAAAGAAGCCTCAATCTTCAAGCTCCAGCAAGTCGCTGTTGAGAGATTCCGATTGAAGATTGGATTGTGGAGCTTCTTTGCGGCTTGAGTTTTGGAGCTTGGATTTTGGCCGCCCCCCTACTCCGCCCGGAATAGCGCCAACTCCGTTGCGACCATCAATCCCATCGCTCCACCACGATCGTCCCGGCCAAGGATTGCCGTTCGATCGTAGTATGCCCGGAGATCTTTTTGCTTTCCGGTACCGGTGCAGACATCAACCAGGTGGCCATCAGTTTCGGAAATCCGCCGGGCAATGGCTGGCCAAGCCCGATCGATCGCGGGGAGGAACTGCCCCTCTTTCAACCAGCCGTTCCGGATACCGCGAATCATCGCAAAGGTGATCATGCACGTGGACGTGAACTCGCGGTAACTCTGAGGCTGATCGACCACCTGGTGCCACATCCCGGTCGGATCCTGATACGACAAGAGCGCCTCCACATGTGCCTGGTAGGCCGCAAGTATCTCGGCTTTACCGACGTATGTGTCGGGCGTGCTCGAGAGCGTCCACGCCAATCCCAATGCCGGGAAACCGTTCCCCCGGCCCCATGACGCCTGGTCCAGTGGTGAATGGCGGTACAGCCCATCGGCTCGGAGACAGTGTTCCCGCATGAATCGGAGATGGCGCAGGCACTGTTCGAAATACTTGTTGTTCCCGGTCAGATGGCCCGCTTCCGCCAATATCGGACAACCCATGAAGACGGCATCACTCATCTCGTTGTGGTAAGGCATCGATTCGAGTGGCTCGCCATCGGCACCAAATCCCCGGTTTGCGGCCGCGAGAACCAGTTTGGTGTAGCGCTGGTCTCCAGTCAGACGAGCGAGTTCTGAGAAGATCAAATGGCCGGATAGACCACTGCCCGACGCGCGCTTTCCAAAACTCGGTTTGGCACCAGTGAGATACGGCCCAACGATCCGTTGGACGTCCGCCAATTGGGTGGCATCGTCCGCCAGCTCGCCGATGCGCAGGCGACCAACCAATGCCAGCGCCGGGATGTAAGCCACGGAACCCAGTTGCCGCCCATAGTGTTTTGAAAGTTGCTTCGCGATCTGAAGTGGGGAGCGGGATTCACGTGCCTGCAGAACCAGTCGTGCGGGCGACGGATCGATCTCAATTCCGGAAAGTGCATCCAGTAACGTTCCAATCTGCGCCACTCCGTCCGAATTGCCGAGTGTGAGTGTGATGGCAGGAATCGTGGCAATGTCAGCCACCTTGCCGCCGGACAGCGCTGCTGCCAATCCGCCCGTTCCAGTGCCAGCACCGGCGATCTCCTTTCTGAGGGCCGTGAGGATCGCATGATCTCCTGCCGGGACGTCGATCGAAGATGATTTACCGCTTCGAACATCCACCACCAGGTCGGGAGCCTGCATCCCAATCCACCGCCAGAGGTAGTGGGCACGGGCTGTCTTGGGATCATTGTAGGCCTTGCCGGCAGGAGGAAATGTTCCGACCGGTTCACCATCAGGGTTTGCGTCGGGGACATACGAGATCGAGAACTCTTGTTCATGCTTCGAGGACCTCAATTCCTTCATCACGGACTTCACCGCCCGGCGCGACCGATCCGTTCCATCCACACCACCGAGAATCAATACGCTTGGGTTCGGATCTCTCAAACCCAGTGAGCCAGCACTCAACCATGCGTCGATCGGTGACAGACTCGACGTTGCACCAACCGCCGTTTTGATCCGCTTTGCGCGAAGTGCTTTGGGTCTTTTGGTATCGCGATACAGTCGCCGACCGTTCTCGTCGAAGAAATCGAAACGCGCGACGGCCTCTTCATCGACGGAAACCCGTAAGAATCCACCCGAAGCCTCGGACTGAGTGTATCGTTGTGTGATCTGCGCATCTGGATCAGTCGATTTTTTGTCTCCCGGCGCGCGACCCAACCGCGAGTTGGCATCAACCAAGGCACCACACGAAAATTCCTCAATTCCCATTGGATCCACCGAATGGTATTGCCAATGCCGATCCCCGCACAGGACTGCAAACCCGCGTTGATCCAAGCCTTGATCCTTGATCCACTTGAAGAACGCCCGGCCCTCGGTGCGAAAGCCCTTGTGGTTGGTATGGTTGTCCCGTTTGTAGGCGTCATCCGGGCCCACCATCGGAGTGGGCGAGATCAACAGTTTGTAAGTTGCATCGCTCGCCAGCAGCGTCCGCTTCAACCAGGCAATCTGTTCCGCGCCCCAAAGGGTTTTGGCCGGCCCGTCGTCCATTTTGTTTGGGCTGCGATAATCGCGTCCTTCCACCAGCCAAATTTGGAGGTGTTTGTTCATGCGAAAAGTTCGGTAGGTCTTGGATGTCGGTTCGTTCGGATCCACGACGGGCACCTGTTCGCGAAATATCTCAATCCCGAGATCACTCAGTGGTGGCCGTGTCCCTTCAAGATCACAATCGTTGAATCGATGATCATGGTCGTCCTTCTCCCAGTAAGTCGCGACCTGCCGAAAGAGATCCACAAATCGTGGTTGGGTAAACTGTTCGTGCCACATGCGCCGCATCTCCTTTGCGTCCGTGGCTTCCCGGTCGTCATGACTGTCGTAGTAGACGTTATCGCCCGTTCCGACAAAGAAGTCGGGCTTCAGGCGCAACATCGTGGCGAGGGCGGGAAAACCCAGGTGCTTGTCCTCACCGGTGTAGGCCCGCGCGCCGCTGCGTTTTCCCTTTTTAGGAATTCCCTGATGAAACGAGTTGTAGTTCATTCCGGTGACGACCACGAAGCTCACGGGCTTGGTTCCCATTTTTCCCTGAAGCGTCGTGAACAGTCCGACTTTTGATCTCTGGGGGTTGCGCCAGTCAGGCCCGAATACAAGTCGGTAGTGATAGCGGGTAGAGGGCTTCAATCCCGCGATCTTCGACTTCAGAATAAAGTCTGATCCCGGAGATGCGGCAAGCCAATCCGTCTTCCGCGAGTTCCTGAATTTTGGATTGTCCGCGTATTCGAAGTAGCCAACGCCCTTGGCACCCGGAACATCGCGATCAACGAGCATCGGGCTGATGCCGAGCCGTGATTGAAGGATGGCCGAAGTCTCGTCCACCTCGCCAACCATGATCCCCTGCGGCGTGAAGATGAATGGTTGTGCAGCTGCCACCGAATAATGCAAAGCGACGAGCAGACACGAAGAAATGAGGAATCGGAACATGTGCCGAAAATACGAAGAGGTCGTCCGCTTGGAAAGCGCGAAGCGCATGCGGTGGGTGTAGAGACGGGCTGTCCCCGACGTGGGGCATGGAATGATTAGCGACTTGTAGTAGTCGACGTGAGGAGGCTCATTCCAGACGATTGCAATCAAAAAGCCTCCTCACGTCGGCTGCTACGAGTATAGAAGGTCGAGGGCACTTCTCGAATGCGCTCCGGTTCCGGCTCCGGCCGAGACGGAAACTTGCGATCTCAGAGCTGTCGAATCTGAAATCCACCATCGACGTTGATCGTGTCCCCCGTGCTGTAGGGAAAGTAGCCCTCGCCAATCGCCACAATTGCCCGGCCAACATCAGAGGGTTGTCCCCAACGGCGGATCGGCGTGAATCCGTCGGCAAACATCTTGTCGTATTTCTCCTTCACCGGGGCGGTCATATCCGAGGCGATCACGCCCGGGCAGACTTCGAAGACGTTGATTCCAAACTCTGCCAGACGGGCGGCGTAAACCTTGGTCATCATTCCAAGCGCGGCTTTGGACATGCAGTAGTCCCCGCGATTCGTGGATACGGCGTAGGCGCTAATGGATGACACAGTCACCACCTTGGGAGCCAAGCGCGGGTTCCCCTGCTCCGCTGATTGATCGCGTTCGCGCATCCAGTTGGCGGCCAGTTGGGTCAGGAAGTAAGGCCCCTTGAGATTGATCGCCATCAAGGCGTCGAATTCCTCTTCCTTCGCTTCCAAGACATCGCGACGACCAATGGAGGTGATACCCGCATTGTTGACGAGCAACTCCAGCGTATCGAACTCTTTCCTCGCAGTTTCGATCATGCGTTCCCGATCCGCGCCGCGCCCGATATCCGCCTGCACAATCAGCGTGCGAATCTCTGCTCCGCTTTCACCCGCGGCGGCATGGCAACGCTGCTCGGTTTCCCGCGCTCCGGCTTCGCTGCCGGCGTAGTTGATCACAGTACTAAACCCGGCGCGGGCAAGTTCGATTGCGATCCCCTGCCCTATTCCACGGGAAGCGCCGGTGATCAATGCGGTCGGATTGGACATGGGGTTTGAATTACGCGATCGAATCGGAAAGGCGAAATACTTTTTTCCGATGGATATGATTCAGGGGACACTTTCAACCACGAATGGACACCAAGGGACACGAATTTGAAGACTGGCCCAATTGCTAAAACGGTCCCAGGCGTGGCGGGTCCGGATCCATTGTGAAGACACTGGCATCGAAGCACTGTTTCATGAGCCGAAGTTTGAGGTCCTGATGATCAGGTGAGTCCCAAAGGTTGTCGAATTCATCGGAATCCTTCGCGAGATCGTAGAGTTCGCCGGTGTCCTGCCCGTGATACACCACGATCTTTTCCGTCGTGGTGCGCAACATGGTTCCGTAGCCGTCCTCGTGCGTCCAGGAGTTGTAGTATTCACTGAAGACAAAATCTCGAAACTGATCGGGATCGGCGTTGCCGGAAAGTTGGCCACAAAGTGATCGACCCTGCATTCGATTCGGGACGTCGATGCCGGCGCATTCCAAAAGGGTCGGTGCAATATCGATGAGCTCCACCAGTCCATTTACGCGGTGATCCGGCTTGAACTTGTCCGGCCACCGCATGGTCAGCGGCACCCGCACGGCTTCCTCGTAGAAGTGTGGTCCCTTCAGATACAGGCCGTGATCCCCCAGCATTTCACCGTGATCAGACATGAAGATCACGATGGTGTTGTCCCGTTGTCCCGACTCATCCAACGCGTCCAGGATCCGGCCGACCTCGTGATCGATGTGTTCGCACATGGCCAGATAGGCGGCGGTCACTTCGCGTTTGTCCTGATCAGTCATGCCAGCGACATGGAAGTAGTCAGGATTGTTGTGCGCCCATTCGTGATCCAGTTTTTGGAAGCCCGGTTTGTTGTCGAGTTCACCCTCCCGATACTTCGGAAGCGGCATTTCATTTGGGTCGTATTTATCGAGGAATTCTTTTGGTGGATCGAAGGGATGATGTGGTGCAAAGCAGTTGAAACTGAACATCCACGGCCGACCTTTGTTTTCGCGAAGAAAATCAATGGTCATCTCCGCACACCAGGTGGTCTGGTGATATTCGGTGGGAACGCCTTCCTTCACGAAAGCAGAACCCTCGCCCTGATAAAGTTCGTCCCAGGTCTTGCCCTTGCTCGCGAGCCATTGCGTGTAGGCGTTCTCCTGCCAATCAGGTTGGGGATGATGAGACCAATGAAACGTGGAATAGCCGTCGTCGATCCGCGTCTCGACTTTTCCATCGGAACAGGATGCCAAGTGAAGTTTGCCGGCGAGACCGCAGGTGTATCCGTTGTCTGCCAAAATACGGCTGATCAATTGCTCGTCCGGCGGCATCGCCTGGCCGTTTTGTCGGCAGCGCGTGGTTCGTGGGTAACGCCCGGTGAGAAACGATGCCCGGCTCGGAGTGCACACTGGGCTCTGGCAGTACGCCCGCGTGAAGGTCACGCCCTCGCCGATGAGACGATCAATATTTGGCGTGTTTACCAATGATTGGCCCAAGGCGCGAATGGTGTCGTAACGCTGCTGGTCCGTACACAACCACAGAATGTTCGGTTTCTCTGATTCCGGCACGGCGGGACGTTATCTTGGTCGGATACGACGGGCAAGGGGTTGATTGGGTGTGAGCATCGGGGAGCCACGTTCACCCGAACCACCGGATTCAGCAGAAGACCAATGTAGCAGCGAGCGTGAGCGAGCAGATCTTACGTAGCCGAGACTGCTTGCTCACGCTCGCGGCTACATACGGGGCATTGCCGGACTGCGCCCCCTTGCCTGGCTAAGAATCTTTTGCCTTTCCACGACCGCACCGTTCTCGCATTTTCCACGCACTCCACGAATCAATCGTAGTTAAATCGCGTCACAAACTATCCATGAAGTTATCGAAACTCACTCTTCTCGCCCTCACCTCGGCGCTCTGCGCCTTGACCGCGAATGCTGACCCGAGGCTGCCGAATATCTTCGGCGACCACATGGTTTTACAGCAGAAGCACAAGAACCCCGTGTGGGGTAAGGCCAACCCGGGCGAAGCCATCACCGTCGTTATCGGTCGCCAGAATAAATCGACCACGGCTGACAGCAAGGGTAACTGGAAGGTAAAGCTGGATCCGCTCGCGGTCGGTGGCCCCTACAAGATGGTCGTGAAGGGCGATTCCACCGTCACCTTTGACGACGTGTTGGTCGGCGAAGTGTGGGTTTGTTCAGGACAGTCCAACATGCGGTATAATGTCGCCGCCTCTGATGATGCGGATGTCGAAATCCTCACCGCAAGATTTCCGAACCTTCGAATCATCAGCGTGCCGAACGTTGGCACTCAGGTTCCGCAGGACAACTTCGAAGGAAAGTGGGAAGCGGTAACTCCGAAGTCCATCCCATCGTTCTCCGCTGCCGGCTACTTCTTCGGGCGGATTCTGCATCAGGGATTGGACATTCCAGTTGGATTGATTAACAACGCTTGGGGCGGCTCAGCTGCCGAAGCCTGGGTTCGCAAGGACGTTCTGTCCGCCGAGAAACGCTACGCGCCGCTACTTGAGCAGTGGGCCGAAACGGAGAAAACTTACGATCACAAAAAGGCGACCGCCGCCTATGAAGCGAAACGTGCCGAGTGGCAGGCACGCGTGAAGAAAGCTCGGGTGGCGAATAAGCCCTTACCGCGCGCACCTCGTGCTCCACGGAACCCGCTCGCCGGTCAGCACCGGCCCGCCAACCTGTACAACGGCGTGTTGAAGCCGATCATTGGTTACGGGATCAAGGGTGCCATCTGGTATCAGGGTGAATCCAACGCCGGGCGTGCTGAACAATACGGACACCTCTTCCCGCTCATGATCTCCCACTGGCGCGATGAGTGGCAGCAGGGTGACTTCTCATTCTACTGGGTGCAACTCGCTGACTTCCGTGGCGAAAAGACCGAACCAGCCGAAAGCGATTGGGCAGAGTTGCGGGAAGCTCAGACCAAATCTCAACGCCTGCCCAATACCGGACAGGCCGTGATTACCGATATCGGTGAAGGCCGCGACATTCATCCTCGCGACAAACAGAACGTCGGCAAACGCCTCGCCCGTCTCGCGCTGGCCCAAGACTACGGTATAAAGGTGGCTCACCGCAGTCCCGAGTACAAATCGATGTTGATCAAAGGTAACCGCGCGACGATCAAGTTTGATCATGTGAACAAGGGGCTGTACGCGTTTGATACCACCGAGGTGCGCGGCTTCTCCATCGCCGGCAAGGACAAGAAGTTCCACTGGGCCAAAGCCAGTATTGTTGGCAAA
>JBLFYM010000213.1:0-8487 GCA_047608975.1 Limisphaerales bacterium
GTGCCCCGTGTGAAGCCCGGTCATCAGGCATGAGCGCGACGGGGCGCAAACCGTGGAGCCCGCGTAGAAATCAGTGAAGCGCATCCCCTGCCCCGCCAATCGGTCAAGGTGGGGGGTCTTGATGACCTTCTGGCCGTAGCAGCCAAGATCTCCATAGCCCAGATCATCCGCGAGAATGAAAACAATATTCGACTGCTGTGCGCCAGCGGCCGCAGACGGGACGGAGGGTTGGAGCAGCACCAGACTGAGAGCCAGCAATCGCAGAATCATGCGCGGGATAGTGTCGCCAAACCGAGGTCTGTTCAATGCCCAGATCACGCCGCTTCTCGTTCAGTCAAATGGGCGTCGCTGTCAGGCAAACACGCAATCCATATCAGCCACTGAAGCCAACCGCGTGAGATACTCGTCGCGTGGCATCTCAACGGCGCCGATCCGGGCAGTGGTGTCCGTCACCATTTGGGTATCGAAGAGCACGAACTCCCTTTCCCGAAGCCGTTCCACCAGGTGATACAGTGCGATCTTCGACGCGTTTGATTCGCGATGGAACATCGATTCCCCGGCAAACGCACCCCCGACCTGCACGCCGTAGACTCCCCCCACCAGTTCGGCATCCCGCCAGCATTCCACGCTGTGCGCATGACCCTGCTTGTGCAATTCGGTATACGAATCGACAAATTCCTCAGAGATCCAACCACCCGGTCGCGGCTGGGTCTGGCACCCCATCACAACCTCTCTGAATGCTCGGTTTATGGTGACCTGGAACGGTCGACGACGAACCTCCTTCAACAGACTTCGGCCCCAGCAAACGTCATCCAACGGAATCACACCCCGCTGGGATGGAGACCACCAGGTAATCGGATCGACCGACCAGGGAAAGATCCCACTGCGATAGGCCAATCGAAGACGTTCTACGGAAAGATCACCGCCCAGCGCCACCAAACCTTCGAAATCGCCCTCCTCTGCCGCCAGACGCGGATCTGGAAAAACAAGGCGTTCGTCCAAAAGCGCGGGAAAATAGTCACTCTTCATCCGGATCCATCAGCACCATCAGAAGCTTCGACTGAATCTCCGCACAATAATCCATCGAAACCCAATCTTCCATATGGTCGGATTCAAACGGGATTCCTTCCTCTTCCGGATCCCCCAGTTTTTGCCAGATGCCCACCCGGATCTCGTTTACCACTTCCAGCAGCCAATTGGTTTCCTTGCGGAGCACCAGCATCTTTACAAGCCCATCCGTGCTCTCAAACTGCCGGGGGCGGCGAAGGAAATCTCCGACAAGCTTCAGGTTTTCCGCCTTCGATTCACGCGTCAATTCATCCAGCAGTTCCTGTCGTTCCTCCAAATCATCGTGGTCCGCTGTTTTGCTGATCAGGGTCACACTGGCGGGCATCACCGGATACAACCTCAACGTGCGTTCCAGCAGTTCACACTCCGCCGCGAACAATCCGAAGACGACCTGGTGTTCGTTGGCTGACAGGAGATTCAACTGTCACGCTCCATGGTGGCGTGCAGGCTGTACTTCTGCAGTTGATGCACGTAATGCTCCGCCCGTTCCAAGGTCTCACGGACCAGCACACTCTTGCCCTGCTTGTGAACCTCCACCATATGCTTTTCCGCCTTCTGCTGATTCCAGCCAAACACGGTCTGAAATACGTGAGTGACATATTCCATCAGGTTGACCGGATCATCCCAGCAGATCACCAAAAAGCCTGTATCCAGGTCCGCTTTGGAACGGGTCTCCTTTTTTACATCCGGTCTGGTTTCTGTTTCCGTCGGCATTTTCGAAAACGCTAACCGCAGCATTCGCAAAATTCAAATTGGAACACGAATGGTTGCATCTGAATCCGGAGTCCTTACAACAATTCCCAATATATGAAGTCATTCTCTATTGCCTTTTGTCTGGCCTTGATCGCTGTCAACCCGGCGAACGCACAGACCCCAGACCAACGCGACGCCGCGATTACCCTGCGCAAGGTAATCGCTTTCCACCGAGGACAGGTCGGTCACCAAGGAGCGTATCTCTGGACCTACAGCGCTGATCTCCAGAAGCAGGAAGGCGAAGGCAAAGCCACCAAGACCAGCGGCTGGACGCAGCCACCCGGCACTCCGACTGTGGGTTCCGCGTACCTGAACGCCTGGCGTCTCAGCGGAGAACAGACCTGTTTGGATGCGGCGGTAGACTCCGGTCACGCGCTGGTTCGTGCGCAATTGCGGTCAGGCGGCTGGGCCTCGCACTTCGATCTCGGTCCCGCGGGTGCGAAGCGTTACGCCTATCGCAGTGCGAAAGTCTCCGGTCGTGACCGCCGGCGCAATCTCACGACTTTCGACGATAACAAGAGCCAGTCCGCCATGATCTTCCTGATGCGCCTGGACGAAGAACTGCGTTTCAAAGACGCCCGCATTCACCAAACCGTCGAATACGCGCTCGAACACATGCTTGCCGCACAGTATCCGAACGGAGCCTGGCCCCAGCAGTTCGATCAGCCAGCCAATCCCGCTGATTACCCCGTCAAGCAAGCCTCCTATCCAAAGACCTGGTCACGAGTCTATCCCAAGAAGAAATACACCGGCTACTACACGCTCAATGACAACAACATGTCCCACATCATTGACATGCTGTTCGAAGCCCATCGCATCTACGGCCGGAACGATTGCTACCAGGCCGCGCTAAAGACCGGCGACTTCTTCCTCCTCGCCCAGATGCCAGAGCCGCAACCGGGCTGGGCGCAACAATACAATCTGGAGATGCATCCGGCGTGGGCCCGAAAGTTTGAACCGCCCTCAATCACGGGCGGCGAATCGCAAAGCGTGATGAAATCGCTGATCAGCCTGTATCGCCAGACCGGCGAACAACGCTTCCTCAATCCCATTCCCAAGGCACTCAACTACTACCGCCGATCCTTGCTCCAGAACGGCCAATTGGCCCGATTCTATGAATTGCGGGCCAACAAGCCGCTGTATTTCACCAAGGACTACCAACTCACCCACAGCGATGCCGACATGCCCACGCACTACGGATTCAAGGTCGATTCAAAACTCGCCGCCATCGAACGGGCAAGGCAGAAGGCGCTCAGAATGAAGCCCGGCGAGTTCAAAACAAGCTACACGCCCCCGGCCCCATTCAAACTGCGCAGCAGCCTCACCAAACAGGCGAAAAAGATTATGAGCCAATTGGATGCCCGTGGTGCTTGGGTGGAAAAAGGCAACCTCCGGTATCACGGCAGCGACGATGACACCGACCGAATCATCTCAATGCAAACCTACTCCAAAAATCTAGAAGCCCTGGCCGCATTCGTGGGCGCGAAATAGGGCTGTTCCTGCGGCAGCGAGCAGATTCCCTTGTAGCAGCCGACGTGAGTCGGCTCAAACTCCGCTCCAAAACAGAAATATGAGCAAACTCACGTTCGCTGCCACGAAATGTGCCGGTTCAAAAAACTGGCTTGATGCTTTGCGCTCCGAGCCTACTCTCCGGCCAACCTCATGACGCGACTCGTTCTCTTCGACATCGATGATACGTTGATCCAGACAAATGGTGCCGGTCCGCGGGCATTCGACCGGGCGTTCGAGATTGAATTCGGGATCAAGAACGCCACTCATGAGATCAGTTTTGCGGGACGCACCGATCGCGGAATCCTGAGTGAATTGCTCACCAATCATTCCATTCCTGAAAAGCCCGGGGATTTCGAATGTTTCTTTCGGAGCTACACCTTCTGGCTCGACTACTATCTCGCGCAATCCCCGGGCAACATCCTGCCCGGCGTCAACCGATTGCTTCGCGAACTGCTGGGGCGCAACCAACGTCCCGCGATCGGTTTGCTGACCGGCAACATCCGTCTGGGTGCCCAGATCAAACTGCGCCGACACCGGCTGTGGAACTTTTTTGAGACGGGCGCGTTTGGGTGCGAACACCACGACCGAAACCAAATCGCGGAAATCGCCCTAAAGCGCGGGCAAAAGATTCTGGGCAAGAACCTTCGGGGCTCCGAGATTTTGGTCATCGGGGATACCACGTTGGATATCGACTGCGCGAACGCCATCAGCGCCCGCTCCCTGGCCGTCGCCACCGGCGGAAGCACCCTCGATGATCTCGCCGCCCATCAACCTACCTGGGCCGTTGAGAACCTCAGCGGGGTGAACCCGCAGCAGATTCTTGAGTAGGTGCTCTGCGCTGTGTGGGAACACCCGCGCGGAAGGGCATAAAGAACCAGTCCCGTCTATCAACCAAGGTCCTTTGCCACTGCCAATCGAAGCCAGCTGGTTGGAGGCATACTGCATGGGCTCGTCTCCATCCATTCCTTGGGCAGTGGCCACTTTGCGCCGACCACGTGAGGTGTCTCGGCAATCTCAATGTCATCCCCCCACGCTGCATTCACATCAGCTCCCGCGTCCAAGAGCATGACGACAATAGGTGAATCAGGAACGGAGTCGGGACGCGGATACAAGTCCGGGCCGTTGAGCTCTCGTAGGCGGACGGCGGCCGGCTCCAGGTAGTCGATCACCCCCAAAAGGATCCCGTTGGTCAGCGTGAACTCGAAAGCCCAGGGTTGACCCGTCCCGCGGCGTCTACCCTCGGATACATGACAAAACCGCGATCGACCCTGAAGGGGTTGCACAATCGAACAGACGCAGATTGTCAAATACTTTCAGGTCTCCTGGATAATTGAGAATGAGTTTTGCGGCTTCGAGTTTTCGCACTTCTGCCCGCTCGGAGGCGCCTCGTAGCCCCCCCACTGTCAGTCACCCACGTGAGCACGCCCCATTTACAAAATTTCTTCCCGCCTCCGCTGCAACTCACTATGCTCCGGAAATGGCGCGCAAGGGTTCACCTGAACCGGAAATGGACAAAGGTCTGCGGGACGTTTTAGGCATCGTGCTGCTGGCACTTGCCCTGATTCTTCTCGTGGCTCTGTTCTCATTTGATCCCCGTGATCTGGAATGGCATTTGGTGAAAGCAAGCCCGGACGAACAGGTGACCTATAACAACATGGTCGGCCCGCTCGGTGCGAAACTTGCCGATGGCTGTTTCTTTACACTTGGAGCTGCGGCCTATCTCCTGCCTCCGGCCCTGCTCATCATCGGACTCGGACAGTTTTTCGATATCCTCGGTTTTCTGCGCAGCCGTTGGTGGTGGCTGCCCGTATGGGGCATCTGTTTCATGGGGATTCTCGATCTGTATCCCGCGCAATTCGAGAACATCAAAAACAACATCCGGGCTCCCAGCGCCGGGGGATACGTTGGAATGATTCTCAATGACTACGTGTTCGAAGCCATGGTGGGCAAAGCCGGCGCGACGATTCTATTCCTGCTCATGTACGTTCTTGGTCTGTTTTACCTGACCAATTTTGAGGTCAACGAGTGGCTCCGCAGACTCAAACTACCCCGCATCGGTCTGTTTAAGACCGCCATGGAGAAGGAAGATGAACTTCGCCAACAGGCCAAGGATCTCGAGCGGCAGGCCAAACGTCTGAACAAGGCGATGAAGAAGACCGGCATGGTGCTCGATGATGCGCTGCCCTTGAGTGACTCGGCAAAGAAGAAATCTTCTCGCAAAGCCGCGGCGGCAGATGAAGAGGAAAGTGAGGCCGAAGAATTACAAGATCTTGGTGCCGATCTGATGCCGGTCCCAGAACCGACCATTCGCGATCTGAGTGTGGCACAGCCCCGACCCGATGGAGAACTGGACCTCAATCTGAAGCCAGAAGGCGCTGGCGATGCCACGCCATCCGAAGATGAGGTTGCTGAGGGGGAAACGATTCCCGCAGACATAGTTCGTGCCGCTGCCACGCCGGAGGAGATTCTCGGCGATAAAAAGGATTCTACCAAGAAGGAGTCGGACAACGCGGACGCGGATGACAATAGCCCGACAGCTTCAGAAAAGCCGGAGGAAGAGAAGGAACCCAAACCAGCACCCAAGCCCAAACTCAAACGTCGCACCCTCCCGAAAAACCGACCGATCTCGGTGGCAAGCGTGCCAATGATTGGCAATTACAGACGCCCCACCCTCGATTTTCTCCAACTCCCCGAGCCCCAGACCCAGCCGTCGGAATCAAAGGAGGAACTGATGGCCAACGCCAACCTGATGAAGAACTCGCTCGCGCAGTTCGGCATCGAGGTCGCCCTCGGCGACATCACCAAGGGGCCGACCATTACCCGCTATGAGTTGCACCCCGCCCCGGGCGTGAAGTTGGAAAAGATCGTCAATCTGACGAACAACATCACCGCCGCGTTGAAGGCCGAACGGATCAACATCATCGCGCCAATCCCGGGCAAAAGCAGCGTGGGAATCGAGGTACCCAACCGGATCAAGACGAAGGTCATCATGCGCGACCTGTTCGAATCCGACGAATGGCGCAACACGAAGGCGAAAATCCCCGTCGCACTCGGTAAGGACGTCTATGGAAAACCGCTGATTCAAGATCTCGCTGAGATGCCGCATCTGCTCATCGCGGGCAGCACCGGTTCGGGTAAATCAGTTTGCATCAGCGCGATCATCGCCTCCCTGCTCTACCGCTTTTCCCCGGACGAACTTCGGATGGTCATGATCGATCCGAAAGTCGTGGAACTCGCGCAATACAACACGCTGCCCCATCTCGTGGTTCCGGTCGTCACCGAGGCCAAAAAGGTCATGCTGGCGCTTCGCTGGGTCGTCAACGAGATGGAGAATCGTTACAAGATCTTCGCCCGGGTTGGCGTGCGAAACATCTCCGGGTTCAACGGTCGCCCCAAAAACAAACCCAAAGAAGAGGCGCAACCGGAACTGCCCTTGTCCGAAGACTCCGAAGGCTTCGCGGTCGAGGTCGACGAGAAGATTGTCGTCCCCCGTGAGGAGGACATGATCATCCCGGAAAAGCTGAGCTACATCGTGGTGGTCATTGACGAACTCGCTGATCTGATGCTGGTTGCACCGGCTGACGTGGAGATGTCCATCGCGCGAATCACGCAGATGGCACGGGCCGCCGGCATTCATATGATTGTCGCGACCCAGCGCCCCAGCGTCAATGTCATCACCGGCACCATCAAGGCAAACATCCCCGCACGCTGTGCCTTCCAGGTAGCGCAGAAAGTCGATTCCCGCACCATTCTTGATGCCATGGGAGCGGACAAACTTCTGGGCAAAGGCGACATGCTCTATCTCCCGCCCGGCTCGGCGAAATTGATCCGCGCTCAGGGTGCCCTTGTCACCGACGAGGAAATCCAGGCGGTGGTCAGCTTCATTACCAACCAGGGCAAGCCGAGCTATGAGATGGAGATCCATAAACAGCTCTCAAAACCGGAGACGATGGGAGATGTGGAGCAAGGCGCCAGCAATGAGGACGAAGAGCTGATCGAATCCTGCATCGAAGTGATCCGCAGTGAAGGCAAGGCCAGCGTCTCGCTCATGCAACGACGCCTGCGACTCGGCTACACCCGTGCTGCCCGAATCATGGATGAGTTGGAGCAACGCGGCATCGTCGGACCCAACAAAGGCGCGGAACCACGAGACATCCTCATCGACCTCGATGAGGAAGGATATGACGGTGGCTAGGCTTGCTCATTCTTAGAAACCCGCCCTGCCTGCTGCGAAGGCGGAATTCGATTTCTGGAACCGGGCTGACAAAACATGAAACCGAAGACGTTGGCCCAACGCCTTGAACCGTTTCAGGCCCGGGTAGGCACGCTCGCCGGTTGGTTTCAACAAGGCTGTGGCCTGCTCGTCGCGGCGGTCAGTCTTCCTTTCATACTCGACTCCACAATCCTCACCCCGGCGCAGTCCGGGCTTTGGTTGGCCTTTCAGGGAGTTCTGGCGTTTGTCTACCTGTCCGATTTTGGAATCAGTTTTTCCGTCGCACGACAGGCGGCCTACACCCTGACCGAAGATCGCGAGAGTCGAAAACTCGACAACAAATCCGAGTTCATCGAAACCGCCCCCGGGTGGGAAGGAATGGCTGCCCTCTATCAAATGGGGAACCGTCTGTTCATCATTCTCGGAGTTATTGCGGTGATTCTCCTCGTCGCCGTCTACGAGCTTATCCTCCCGCTCGGAAAGCTTCTCGATCACGCCGATTCCGATACGTGGGTCGCCTGGTATGTCCTCGGCCTGTCTACGGTGACCGGTCTCCAATCCCGATTCTACATGGCGCTGATCGACGGAACCGGCCGCGTCTATCTCACCCGATTTATCGGTGGCTGCGGCCAACTCCTGGCCGGACTCTTCATTGTCATCACCCTGCTCACCCGCCCCTCGTTGCCATGGCTGGGATTGTCGGTATTCATCGCCGGACTGGTCCAGATGTGCGTGCTCTTCCTAATCCTGAAGCGGATGGCGCCGAACCGCCTGAAGCCCTTGCCCAATACCCCCCCTATCCCGATACGCAAGTTTTGGAATTCCGCCTGCCCGGTTGGCATCATGGTGTTGGCCGGATTCTTTGTAAGTCACATCCAGGTCCCCCTGATCGGATCGTTGCTGGGTGCCTCGTTCGTTGCCCCCTTCTACATCGCACAAAA
>JBLFYM010000214.1:0-8293 GCA_047608975.1 Limisphaerales bacterium
ATCCGTTTCGGGACCGATTTTTTTGCCGTTGATCTCGGTTACCACTTCGCCGGCGCTGATGCGGGATTCTTTGCGGTCGGATGGTCCGCCTTTGATGACGTCACGTACGCGAAGTCCAGGGCCTTTGAAATCCGGCGCAAACCGCAGGCCAAGATGAGCCGTGTTTTCTGTCCAGGAATCACTGGTGACCGAGGGTGCATAGGAAGGGCCCCGGTAGTAGAATCCCAAGTGGGATCCGTTCAGTTCGCCGAGCATGAGATTGATGACGTTTGCGAGGCTGGCGCCATCGGGGCATTCGCCGGCCATGCCGACGTACTTCTCCCGGATTTTGTTCCAATCCCGGCCACCGAGTTTTTCGTCGTAGAAATAGTCACGCATGGTTCGCCAAGCCTGGTTGAATGCTTCGCGAAAACGATTCGGAATGCGAATCTCCTGCCGTGCCGTGAAGGTGTAGGATGACAATGTGGTCCCTGCCAGCGCACCGGGGACACCGCCGGAAAGCCAGAGGATGCGATTCCCGGTCGAGATCCAACGGGCCTGCGATCCGGTTTTTGTGTTGAGCAGCTTCGGGCGGGTTGAAACCTGAGGCTCGATATAGTAGGTGCCAGACTTGGCATCAACCTTCGCCTTGAAGGCGAGCCGCTTCGAATCGGAGGACCAAAACAGCCCACTCTCAGAACTGTTCGGGATCGAGACATGTCGAAGGCGTTCGTGCAGGTCTTCGAAATCGATCCGAAGCGCTGGTTTCTTCGGTGCGGGTTTCTTTGCTGCCGTCTTCTTTGGATCTGCCGCCGGTTTGGCGTCGGGCTTGAGGGGATCCTTTTTCGCGTCTGTTGCAGGTTTCGCTGATGGTTTTGAGACGGATTTGGAAGAACTGGGCTTTGCCGTGGAGTTCTTCGCCCGCGCTTTCTTGATTTTGTCGATGGCCTTCTTGATCTTCTTGGTCCGGGAGTCGGTCTGGTGATCTTCCTCCCGCAACATCGCGAAGTAGATGTCGGTCTCATCGCCGCGTCGCCGTCCCGTGAAGGCGATCGTCTTGCCGTCGGGTGACCACACGGGATTTGAGTCGTTGTCGGGATGGCGCGAGAGATTGTAGGGCTTTTGGCTTCCGTCGATGGGCCGAATCCAGATGTCGCGATTGAAGTCGTTGTCCGACTGCGCATACACCAGCCATTTGCTGTCCGGCGACCAGTTGAACTGGGGCGTGTTCCATGATTCGAAGAGGCGCTTCGCCTCCTTGCCGTCCGGACGCATTGTCCACAGATCGCCACGGCCTTTGGTGAACGCGATATATCCTCCGGAAGGGCTGATCTTCAACGAGTCCTCCTCGGCCGCATCTTTGGTGAGTTGGGCAATGCGGAATTTCTTATTCTGCCACCAGAAGAGCTTTTCGTCGGTGCGAGCGACACGGAAGATATCGGGCTGACCTTTTCGTTCGCCGACGAAGAAGATTGATTTTCCATCGGGACTGAACGCCGGTTCGCGCTCAAACGAAGATGTGTCGGTGATCTGAACGGGTTCGCGCAATTCGGTATCCATCACCCACAGATCGCCGCCGGAGATGAACGCGACTTCCAGACCATCCTTGGAGTAGGAGATTTGCGTTGCGCTCTTCAGGGTGCGTCGCTGCTTTCGAATGACCGTGTGATCGGCCGCATTTCGGAGGGCGATCTTTGAGGGCTTGGATTTGCCATCCGTCTTGAACATCCAGAGGTCAAAGAGATTGCGGAATACGATTGTGGAACCGTCCTTCGAGATCGTCGGATACATCACCGAGTCTTCCTCGAACTGGGTGAGTTGACTTTCCTTCCCTGATGCCAGATCCCGGACGCGAAGGTTTCCGACACCGCCCCGCTCCGCGATGTAGTAAAATCCCTTTCCGTCTGGCTTCCACAACGGCCAGCGGGATTCCTCATCTTCGGCGACGAGTTGAGTGAATTTCTTAGCCGTCAGGTCGTAGAGCCAGATCTGGGTGGCGCGCGGTCCGCGATAACCTTTGCGCCAGGAGCGTTCGCCTTCGCGGGTGAACAGCAGGCGTTTGCCGTCGGGGGACAGATTTCCGTCGGAACCGTAGCCGTCGAAGATTACCTCCTCGGGGCCGCGGTTGGTCAGGTTCACCAGATGAAAGCGCTCGCCGTGGCGCCAGAAGTGATCGCGGGTAATGGAAGTGAGGACCCGTTTTCCATCGGGATGCCAGCCTTCCACCGTGAAACCTTCCGTGTGGGCCGTCAGCTGTTTCGGTTGGCCCCCAACGTAGGGCATCAGGTGAACCTGCCGACTGCCGCTGCGGGAACTTGAGAAGGCGAGGTATTTTCCATTCGGCGAGAAACTGGGATAACCGTCCGCTGCCGGGTGATGGGTGAGTTGGCGAGCCGAGCCGCCCTTCGTCTGGGCGAGCCAGATGTCTCCGTTCCAAGTGAATGCCACGGTGGCACCATTGGGTGAGAGCGCCGGGCTCGAGGCCATGCGGATGTTCTGCGCTCGCCCAGAAGAGGGGGCAATCAACAGCCCGGATAGCGCGAGTATCGAAATGCGGATTGAGTGCATGCCTGGATCATTCGTGAGGGACGAGTTCGAGCCAAACAAAAAGACGCAGCAACGGCCCTCAATGTTTGATGGATGTCGTTGCGGGTGAGCGGGGAATTCCGCATTGCGCGTGCGATTCACACACTGTTGCCCGCTCGATTCAGGACGTCGGGAATTTACCTGTACAATCGTAAGGTTCGTCTGGGATTCAGCGGTATGGGAGGGCGCGAAAACTGCCGGTCGGCACGGTGAATGCAAAGGTCCTGCCGGAACCTGAAACTGGAGCAGAATTTATGATTATTGAGAAATCGAACGTATTCATGGGCGGATAAGGAAAGAGCGAAGCCACCCGGAGGTGGCTTCGCTGAATGATGAATTCAAATTGTCCGCCAAATCGCCAAGTAGCCTGACGCTCGCTACTCACGCACGGGCGACTTCGCGGTGACGGGCGCTGCTCACCATCGCGTGATGGTTTCGAACGGCGTCGCGGAGGGATCGGTATAGGATTTGCGGGGAAAGTTTGTGCAACTGCAGGCAGTCCCACATCTGATTTCCGGTGGCTTCAAACAGCGCGTCTGCCATGTCCTCCTCTTGCAACATGATACAGGGGATATCCGGAGCGACGGCGTGTGCGCTATTCACGAACTCCAGTCCGTTGTGAAAACCAAGCTGGGTCCCCACGAGGCAGACGTCGTATTCGTTTCGTTCGAGCAACGACGTGCCGAAACGATAGGTCGCGGCCCAGTCCATCGTGTACTGCTGGGGGACGACTTCATCGAGCAGGAGAATGAGGCGGACGAAGGTCTCGTGCTTGGGCTCAACGAGCAGGATCCGTTTCTTGATGGTCGGGGCGAGCTTGGCAGTCATGGTTCGTGGATTGAGGGTTGTGGTTGTCTGGTCGGTCAGAGGCTCACACCACCGTTTGATAAAGATGACACGGACGTCGGTATCGGAATACCGACGTCCGTGCTCGGCTTAGGGGAGGGGCTTCCGGTGGTCCGCTCGGGAAGCAGATCATCTGAATTTGGAAGCTTAGTATTCATGCCGTTAATGCTTAGTCTGGTCCTTGAACACATCAAAGCACCGGTGGTGAGCGACTACAAAGTAGGGGCCTGATATCGATCAGCCAACGCGGAAGATGGCCGACAGGGGCTTGTCGGTCGTTAGACCGACAAGAGGGGAACGTTAAGACTCTCCGCAACTCTTCAGAGAACTGCTTGTCACTGCTCTGTGGTCGCTGGAGTTTCGCGCAGGATTCCTTCGGTGACTTCGAGTTTGGTGGGGGTGCCGCCGTTCATGATGGTGCGAGCGTCGTAGGCTTTGCGGGTTGCGGAGAGGATGTGCCAGCTCTTGCGCCGTTCATCGAATTCGATCTCCAATACATGCAGGCGCTTCTTGAACAGGTCGGTGAAGTGAGGACGCAGGGGTTGCCAGCCTTGCAGGGGCATCTGGCCGCCGCCGGTCTGCAGGTTCGCGCCATTGATCGCCCGGATCTCGTATTTATGGTTGGTGATCACCGGATCAACGTATTTGCGGACAAGGGTGGGGCGGGTGAAGGGATCGAGTTTTCGTTCGCTCACTTCAGTGGTCAAGGGCGTGCGGGCAATGAGCTCACCGTCCGAATAGATGGCATACTGCATCACCCCCGTCTCGGGATCATCGACCGGGTTCCAGGTGACGACATTGCCCTCAACGGTGCGGGTGACATCGATCTGTTCGACCGCGGGCGGTGGCGTGGTGTCCAGCGGTTCGGTGCTGGATTCGAGGGTTATGCTTTTGAAGCGATCCGCGTCCATCACGAGCATGGCACCTTTCTTCACGTCTCCGTTCGCAAATTCGGAGAGGAACACGAGGCTGCTGTAAGGCGCTTCGATCCGGCCATCCTTGCTGTGGGTATGATCCACGATGATGGGAGCTCGGGAGGAAACGATGGCCCGTTCGCAGCCGGCGATCCTGCTGTGCGAAATCATCGTGATGCCATCAACAAAGATTCCATAGGGCGCGTATTCGGCTGCGACGTTCTGGATGTTCAGATGGCTTAGCACGACGATCCCGCGCCCGACGACCTGAACGACCGGCGCTCCTGAAGTCGGGCTGCCGACGTGGGTGAAACGGCAGTTTTGAATCAGGTGTGATTTGCCTCCCTGGAGTCGAATGGCCTGTCCCAAGTCCTCGAAGACACAGTTGTGAATCCCCACCATGCCACTGGCGAGTTCCTTCATCTGAAGGTCGATGCCGACATCGCGGATATCCTTGAAGAGGCAGTTGACGAAATTGACGCGCAGGACCTGGAGCCCCGGTGCCCGCCCCCGGGAACTCCACCAATACTTACGCCCCTTCATCACTCCCTGGGTCACGCCGTTGCGGGCGCCGACGAACTCGCAGTCCTGATAGACCTGATCCTGAATCGCATGGACGTTGATGGACGAAGCCTGCTGATCGCGAAATCGCGTGCGGAGAAAAACTGCGTTGGCGGTGTTGGTGATGCCGCCGCTTCCGGACTGGCTGTTGTAGCCATAGTTGCCGCCTTTCACGGTGACGTTGATCAGTCCCAGACAGTTGCGTTGAGCGCAGTCCTGTTTGGCCGGCCATTCAAGCACGGTTTTTTCCATGCCGGCTCCGAAGACCAGTCCATTGGTGATCGGACGGGAGAACTGGTAGTTGCCTTCCCCGAGGAAGACGTAGCGTCCGGCGTCCAGCGCACTGAGGATCGCCTGGCCGGACTTGCCCGTGAAATCCTCCAAGGGCTTGCCATCCAGTTCTGGCGGATGGGCTCGCGGGTCTTTGAGGGGAACGAATACCGGTTGGGCGACGTTGGGGCCGAGGATGGGATATTTCTTGGTGAGATTGGTGCTCGTTGATTTGACTTCTGGTGAGGCGCGGTAACTCCAGTCGAGTTTGAACACGCGTCGGGGCGGCGCGAGATTGGCCCGGATACCCGTGCTCTCGGCGGCCCATTCCTGGATGAACGGATCGCGCACCAGAATGCCGTCTCCGTAGTGCAGTCCGGGCAGGGTGGTCCGTGGTCCGACACTCCAGTTCAGCAGGTTTCCAATCCCCAGCAGACGATTGCGTTGACCGGCAAGTCTTACCGCAGCACCGCGGAACGGTGCGTTCTCATGATTGTGGCCCCACTCGGTATGGGTGGCATACTGGATCTTGTCCGGTTTGCGATAATAGCCTGCGTTCGATGCGCTCCCACGCCCACTGAATGCGGATGCGATCAGGGCACAATCAATTCCATAATCGATTTCGATCAGGGGATCCGACCAGGTGTTGTTGTGGGTGCTGGCTTGCGCGAAGGAGATACCGGCGCCGCGGACGACGTGGAACGGCGTCCAGGCGGTTTGCCCGACCGATACCGGTGAGATGAAATAGGTGTTGTAGCCGGGGGCGTTCGTGTCTGCGGAATGAATCTGGAAGGTGGGATGCCACGACATGTCCCAGCGGCGCACGTCGGGTTCGACGGGTGATACCAGCGGTTTGTGGAATGTGACTCCCCGTATAAATCCGGTCAGCCGTACCTGTGGGCCGCGCTCGGCTCCGGCGGGGTCAATGGTCTGGCCTCCGTAGTAAAACGAGACGGCGTCGCTGTGGTTCAGGCGCATCTCGGGGCTGTGCGAACGATAGAAGGCGCAGCGTTCCAACTTGCCCGCGTGTTGGGTGAAGCGAAGCGGCGTGTGCCAAAAGAACTGGCAGTCTACGAGATCGGCCTTCACGTCCCAGGAGCAGGCACCGCCGATGAACTGGATGTTCGTCAATGGCTGATCGATGACCAGCGTCTCGGCTCGCTGATTGTCGAACACCACTGCGGAGCCGGGTTTTGCTGCGGCGACAGCCTCCTGGGCAGAGGCATAGTTCGACACATGATGCACTTCAACTGGATCCAGATCTCCGAGTGCGGGGCCGGGTTCGACTGCGTAAGGAAGTGCGGGAGGTTCGTCGTTGGCCACGAATCCGACCGGCGGTGCTTCACGGACGAACTCGGTGGGAGCCATCGCCGGCGGAGGCGCTGCGGTGACGATCTTCTCTTTCGGAACGAAGGTTCGGTAGGTTCCGTAAATGAATGCTCCACCGACGATGCACCAGATCAGGATCGGTACCAGGGGCAGGGTGATCTGAATCGTTTTCTTCTTGGGGCCGGCCTCCCGGACGAGGTCGGCGAAGTTCGGACCGGCGGCGATCTTCTTCTTCGCCATCTTCGGCTTGCCACCCATCGCCTGGGCCAGTTGCGCACTCAGTTTGTCGGCCGGTTTCTGCTGCGGTTTGGCACCCGCAGTCACGTCGGCGCGCATCTCGACATCCCCGATTTTCAGGATGTCACCGTTCTTCAGATCCGCCTGCGTGACCTGATTGCCATTGACAAAAGTTCCGTTGCTGGAGTCGCGATCCTTCACCCGGCACGTCTTCGCATCACTCATCAGCAGCACGTGCTGGGTGGAGATCGAATCGTCGGGAATCGCGAAGGTGTTCTGGTCGCCGCGACCAATGGTGGACGGGCCATCGGGTAGGGTGATGGATTGCCCGATCTTGTTGCCGTTTAGAATATGGAATTTCGCCATCGGTCAGGGGTAACGGCGGGCCACGCTATCAATCTTCGCTTGCAAGTCAATCGTCGGCACAGGCCGAGCCCGGATCGTTTGGTAACAGATAGGACTGAGCCGGGTGTCCGGCGGTTACTTGAAACCGGGAGGCGTTACAATGCCTGGGGTGTATCTGGCTGGCATCCCTCCGGGAGGCACACTTGTTTCGGCAATCCAACTGGTGGTGTCACTCGTGCCTCGCTCAACCACCGGCTAGTTGCTTTAAAGCCTCCGGCTTAGGTTTGGGGGAAATCACGAATTGTGATGACCGGAATGATTGGGTGTCACTCAGCCTGACCACGGATCATCTCGGACCAGCTCTTCTCATCGAGTTCGCGAATGCCGAGCTCGCGGATGCGAAACCTGTCCCGCGCTGCGTCCGGTTCTCCTTCGAACTCGATCAGTCCAATGGAGAACAGCCATTCGTCCGCGTGTCCGGGCACCACCATCCGCCAGTCGGGTTTGAGTTTGCCCAGATCGTGCTGGTAAATCTGGTGGGCTAGAACGGTGGTGCTGTTGCGCCAGATCGCGTTGAAGTAACTGGGCGAGCGGCTCAGCGCATCGGCATCGGCCAGCAGTTGCATCAGAAACGCACGAGCGCTTTCCGGCGGTATGTCCGAGGGCAGCAGGTAAACCGGTGTCCCGGTGTGGTAGGCGCGCGCGCCGAGCAGATCTTTTTCGCTGCCAATGACGTAAATCAGCTCCAATTGTCGACAGTTCGCATTGAGCAGGTCGAAGTCTTCACCCCGCTCGCGTCGTGCTTCGATGGAAATTGAGAGGGGCGGGGCATTGCTGAAACGAAATGAGAACAAGGTCTGTGGCAGGGCGTCCCAAGTCGCGAACGGCTGCACGATGAAATCAACTCCGGTGACCTGGCTCAGATCAATTTCACGATCTCCCCAGGTTTGCTCCGGATCGTCGGGATCATTGCTGAAGGTTCGGAAGTTGTGAATCTTCACGGTGTCCTCCGCAAAGGTGACCGTCGCCTGATATTGGTGATCGGCGGCCCACTCGCGCTTCGTGGCAGCCGGCGTGGTAAAGAATGCTCCGGCCACCGCAGCAACCACGAAGATCAGGAAAATTGGAAGGCCGATTCCGCGACCGAGCAGGAGAACAACGAAGGTCGCCAAGCCGAAAGCGGAGCCAAAGATGATCTTCTGAAATTCTGCAAAGTCCGGAAAATG
>JBLFYM010000215.1:0-8132 GCA_047608975.1 Limisphaerales bacterium
CCCCGAGCGTAGACCGGATAGGCGGCGTAGCCGTCACCCTGAAGGTGGTCGGTGAAGTCCTCGCCCAACAGCTGGGTCAGACAATCGGCGGCCCGGCTGACATGCCACTGGTAATAGACGCCCTGGCCGGAAATCATCACCGTCCACAGGTAACCTTGGGGACAAGCTCCGGCGGCCGCCGGAGCTTGGTATTTGATCGGCGTCTCGTCGACCTGGACGTACGGGCTGCCGTGCAACTGGTTGAGCAGTCGGGCACCGAGGAGGGCCAACCGGCGCACACTGCCAGCGACCCATTGCACCATCTGCTGGCGAGGGATGCTGACCTGGTGTCGGCGCTGGAAAATATCCTGCAAGCGGTAGGAGGGCAGATGATCACAGAAACGGCTGATCAGAATGTATACCAGCAGTCCCGTCGCGGGGAGCCCGCCTTCGATGACTTGGGGCGGGGCCGGCGCGATGACGGGCGGCAGATGCCGCTGGTCGCGGTGCACATATTTGGGCCGCCCCGTTTCACTCCAGAAAAACTTGCCGGGTCGGTAGTCCAGCCGCCGGCTGACTTCCTCGCCGATCTGTTCTTGGGCGAGCGCCCAGAGGCCATTGAAGCTCTTGCGCATATCGCAGACGCCGGTGGCCACGAAGACTTTCAGTTGCGCGGTGAAGCTCAGTCTGAGCCGGTCGCGTCGCACGCGTGAATAAGGCGGGCCAGCAGTTTGACCTGCCGTTCATCAGTCAGGCTGGTCCGAGCCCCGGAACCCAGCTCGACAACCACAGCGCCGCTCGGTTGCCCGACAACGTCCAGCTCCACAAAAGCAGGGATTGCTTCGACTTGCGGCCGCCGATGCAGCCAGCCGCAGAAGGTGCCGTAGTTGAGCCGATGGCGTCGGACAAAGGCCGCGGCTGTCAAATCACTGCGTTCGAATTCCTCGATCAATCCAGCCCGCCGTTTAGGATCGATCCGAACCCGTTTTCCTCCTGCTTCACTCATGGACGCATCTTAGGCACAGCCGCGGATGGTCGGCTAGGGGGTGCCAGCTTTACCGCTTACCCTCAACCGCCGCTTCAATGGCGTGGACATTGGGGGCATAAAAAATGACGAACACTGAAGAGGTCTCCAATGTTCGCCATGTTGTGAGTCGGGTTTGCTAATCGGGCACTTCTATACAGTTGCAGGTCTTAACCTCGCCCGAGGTGCCGTTTTCACTCTCGGCGATACATTCGGGAATGAGTCCGCTTGGGCAAGACCTATCTACTTCCCACTGCTGATCATTTTCAATCCAAGTGCATACGACTGATGTTGTGCTGTTTTCAGGTGATGGCATGCTATTATATCCTTGCTATTGTTACGTCAGTTGACGCGATCTGCCTAATGGGTTCGGATCGTTTTGACAACTCGAATTCCAGAAGAATTTATATTATTGATGTCTACTTTGGATCTAAATCCCGAATCAAGCACTGCGGCTTCAGTTCCCCCACCGGGGGACTTTCTGGTAATACTTCCTGTTTCCGAATTGAATTTAAATTCGCCCAAATCGACGGAATTGCTCTGCGAGTTCACCCATGAATCTTGGCAAAACTCGCCAACGGATCCCAAGGTATCGAAAAGTCCCCAATCGTTTGGGATCCGACTCGCGACGGGTTGAAGCCCGGTGGTGTAGCTCTCGTGGCAAATCGAATAGTTGGTGGCGAATGCGGATAATCCACAGAAGTGCGGCGTGATGGTGGCGGCGCGTGATGCGTATTCCCATTCGGCCTCGGTGGGAAGGCGGTAGCCGGTCTTCGACAGGTAATTTGCCTTCGGACCGTAGTTGTCATCTATCGGCGTATGTGGTGGATAACACATTTCGTCTTCCGGAATGTCTTCCAGTTCCGATATCCAGCGGCAGTAGCGCATCGCATCGACGAGAGTCAGACGGGCTGGAACGTCTGGTCCCCATTCTGGCTCCCTGAGGTCAGGTCCTTGGAGCTCATTTGTTAATTTGAATCTGTCAACCTCTGCAAGGCTGACAGTCTGTTGCGCTATTGCAAATGTGCGAGGGATTTTGCATGCGTGAGGTCTGTGCGGATCGGTCGAATCTTCCGAGGACGGTCCCATGGTAAAAGTCGATGGTCCGGGAATCACGGTAAGTGTCCCGGCGAAATCGCTGTGAAAATAACTGACTCCGGTGCCGGGAGTCCGGCGTAGAGAGTTTGTCCAATCTGTGATCAGATCGTGTCGGGAGTTTTGTTTGAGGACCCAAAGAGTTGTTGCATGCACCCCGGGGGAGTCGCTGCCGAAGGTTTTCTGAAGAAGTTCGAGTTGAGCTGATGGCAACTCGTGACCAGGATACTTTGGATGCATCCCGATGGCGCTGAGAAGGGCAATCTGAACGCCGTCGTCCGGCTCTGTGCCTAGCCAGGCAAAAAGCTCGTCTAGGCCGTAGCGGGTTGTCTTGATGATCGCCAGGCCGTTGATGATCGCGCCTCGGACGTAGGGTTCAGGGATCGAGCGTAGCAACCGAGCTGCGCTTTTTTCGCTCCCCAGGAGTGCGAGTGCAATGCCGCAGTTGGCCGTTGAAATCCCCGTCGATGGATCGCTGATGTCTGCTTCGGAGATAAGATTTTTCAGCATCTGAACTGATTGCGACCGATTCCAGCGCATCGATTCCGTGAAGACCGGGACAAATCGCGAGGGTGCCTCCGCGAGCAATTCGGCAAGAACCGGGGGCTCATCAGCGTAAAAAGTGGCCAATGAAACTGCGGCGTTGCCTTGTTCCAATGACATCGGCTTGGTCATCCGCGCCCGTAGGTTCTTGGTGACGTGGGTTCTCAGTGGCATCAGCAGTTCTGCCCAATCGGCTACTACGAATTCCGGCTGCGATGTCAGCCAGTCTGTGAGATCGGCGTAGACGTCCGCCCACTTCGGCGAAGCGGGGTCCAAGGTTGCTAGCAGGGCAGCAGCGCAGAGTCTTACGGTGGTGTCTGAGCCACTGTCCGAAAGCGCAACTGACCAAAGAGCGCGGGCGGCATCGTTCGTTTGATATTTTAGTGCAGCCCTGAATGCCTTGAGATTACGTGGGGTAGCTAGCAACGCCTGCTCAACCAGAAATCCGATGTGTTCTGGCTGATGTTCAACCAGCAATAGCGCGATTTTGATTTTTTGATGCTGCGAAGTTTCCGGATTTGCAAATGCCAGCGAAAGCGCCTCGCGCGCAGGCCTACCGAGTGAGTTCATCCGGGGACGAAGTTCCTCCATTTGCTGCAGTTCTCCCATAACTACGGTATTGCTGAACTCCGCAACCGTGTTGTTCAAATTTGCATTCCACAATCCGAGTGAGGTGAGCGACAAAAGCAGAAGCATGACAAATCCACGGACTGAATGTCTACGGAACGCCCGCTGCATCATTTCGTTCTGTGGCTTTGTGCGCCGGCGAGCGCTGGTGAGCGCGGCCAGCTTGATCCAAATGAACGGAGCGGGGAGACCTTGCTGATTCGGATGGGCTTTCCAGAATCTCGTGCTTTCCGCGAGTTGCAATTCCGCGCGCCCGCGTAGGCTGCCCTGTTTCTTTTGGTCGGACCAACTGCGGATGGCCGGGACCAGATAATCATGGGTGAGTTGGTAAAATTTCTCGCGGGACTCCTTCGGCTGCGGGGCGTTGTCGTCATCCGTGACTTCGGCGAGTTCCACCGGGGTGACGAGTTTGGTCTCGCTATCCAGCTTTTTGAGCAGTGTTTCGAAATCGTCATCCCGGCCGGTAAAGGTGGTCCGCTGCTTCAGTTCGGCCAAAGACTTGCGGCTGCCCTTGATTTCGCTGCCGGCTTCAGGAAGCAGTGCCACGAGGATTTTGGCGACCAAAGCCGGGTGCGCGCGTAATGCGGGAGCGGCCTTGGGGCCGCGCAGCATCTCATCAAGGAATGCGACGCCGACGCCTTCGGCTCCCCCGATGTCGGCCAGATTCTCGGGCGACCATTCGCGGTTCTTCAACATATCGGCAAAGACCGCCAGCCTGACGGGCACGACGTAGCCACCCACCTGGAGTTGCTCGACGGCCTTGTTGAGGAATTCGTTTTGAAGGTCGTTCAGTTGCTTTGGAAAGGCGGGCAGGCAGTCATACGCGCGGCCGAAGTACTCCAGCACGTTGCGGGCGTGCATGACGGTAAAGAGATCGACGAAGCCGATGTTTTTGCTCTGTTCCAGATCGATCTCCAACTCCGCCATGAGTCGGCTGGCAGCGAGCCAAAAGTCGTCACGCACCAGCAGCAGCACCTGCACGGTTTCGCCATCGCATTGACGGAGCGCATGGAGCAGTTCGGAACCGGCGTCGTGCTCATGGGCGTGAAGCCACTGTTCGAACTGGTCGATGACGATCAACAGTTTATTGCTCTGCAACAGATCACCCCGCCGGATGCTGGAGATCATGTCGGGGAGTCGCGTATCGTCGCTGACGAGTTCGAACCGTCGGCGAATCGCAACGAGCAACCGGTGTTCCGTATCATCGGGCGTCGCCTCGGCATAGACGACCTCGGTATCGGCGTCCAGGTGAGGCAGCAGGCCAGCCTTGATAAGCGATGATTTGCCACAACCGGAAGGCCCGTAGATCAGGCCCACGCGAAAGGATTTTTCCGGATCTGATTCTTCGATGCGCGCGCGCCAGGTGCTGATCACATCAGGAATACCTTCGCGATCACGGGCACCGGGCAGGAGTTCCAGAAAAAAGTGGGCATCTTCCTCTCCGAAGGAACGGAGACCGCGGGGAATCACGCGCGGTTGCCGGACCGTCGAGGGATCGGCGGGATCGAAGAATTCACGGAGTTCATCAGCGAACGCGAGGGCGGTTGCGTGTCGTTCGCGAATCCGCTTGGAAAGGGCGCGGAGGCAGGTCCGCTCGATCTCTCGGGGGACGCTGCGGTTGAACTGGCGCAGGGGGATCGGGCTGAGGGTTTCGATGTCCTCCAACATCTGTTCCAGGCATTCGCCGGGAAAAGGGCGCACGTCGGCGAGCAGTTCATACAGCATCACCCCGAGGCTGTAGATGTCCGACCGGCGGTCGATCAGGTGACCTTCACCCCGAATCTGTTCGGGGCTCATGTAGGCCGGCGTACCGGCGATGCAGCCGGGCCCGAGTTTCTTCGCCACGTCGAATGCGATGCCAAAATCGATCAGATGCGGCTGCCCTTGTTGATCGATGAGAACGTTCGACGGCTTCAGGTCATGATGAATAATTCCCTGTTCATGGGCGTAGTGGGCCGCTTCCGCGAGTTTGACGATAATCTCGACTGCCTGTTGCGGATTCGGTCGGGAGTGCTTTGCCATCTCCCGAAGAGTCCTTCCGTCCACGTACTTGGAAACGATGTAGTAGGAGCTTTTATCCTCCATCTCATCCACGTGATAGACGGGGACAATGCCGGGATGATCGAGGCGCGCCAGGAGTCGGGCTTCGCGCAATGAGCCATCGTCGTCCTTGCGAGTGCGACGCCGGGTCCAGATCTTGATCGCAACATCACGCTGCAGTGTCTCATCGCGCCCGAGGTAGACCTGACCGAAACCGCCCCGACCGATCACGCGACTGACCGGATAGCCTCCGACATGGGTTCGGTCCAATCCGGGTGAATGCGCAAAAGTGGTCCGGTTTGGGGTCGGATCAGGTGGTGCATATGGACGGGATGCCTGTGTCTGAAGTTTCCAATCCAATTCTTTCCTGGCCTTCTCGATCGTCGGCGGCTCCGGGCTGGGGCTCAGTGCGTGTTTCAGTTCATCCTGAATGTCTGGGAATCGCGTCACATACTCTTCAACCTGTGTATCCTGACGAACCGATTGAAGATGCTCGTATTCGTTGACGATGAGCGAGAAGCGGAGTTTGCGGTCGGCCTTGAGTTGCGGGAACTCTGAGAAATAATGCTCCACCGGTTTGGGCTGGTTACGTCGACACCGCTGGAGCTGATCTTCCCTCACAAGTTGGTAGATGACCGCCGGATCAGGGCTCGGCACGGACCTTACGAAGGCAGCCAAGTCTGGAGGCTCGGCGGTTTCCGACCACAGCTCGGCGTAGGCCCTTCGGGCGTTTGGCTGGGGTGGCGAATTTAGATCTGTGCTGGGCACGGTCGATTCACGGGGTTACTCACAAGGAACTTCTAAATTGTGGTGCCAAGGACCGCAGATTGTCAATTCCGGGTGCGATGCTTTCCGCTCAGATCCGTGTTGCCCGGAAATTCATCCTGCGTAACATGCGCGCAGAAAATGAAGATTGATTCTCATCAGCACTTCTGGAACTACGATCCCGACGATTATCCGTGGATCAGCGGCGAGCTTGCGGTTCTCAAACGAGACTTCACGCCAGCTGATCTGCAGCCCGAACTGGAGTCTGTCGGAATGGATGGCTGTGTAGCTGTGCAGGCAAGACAGACGGTGGAGGAGGGGCGGTGGCTCTGCTCCCTGTCAGACGATAATGATTTCATCAAAGGCGTGGTGGGATGGGTGGATCTGCGTTCTGAAGACGCCGATGCGCAGTTGGAAGAACTCAATGCCCATAATCGATTCGTGGGGGTTCGGCATGTGGTTCAGGACGAGGAAGACGATCGTTTCATCGTCGGCGAGGACTTTGTGCGTGGGATTGGCCTGCTGCAGAAATACGAATTGCGGTACGACATCCTTGTCTTTCCAAAACAACTTCCCGCCACCTTGGAATTCGTAAAGAAATTCCCCAATCAGCCGTTCGTGCTGGATCACATCGCCAAACCGAATATCAAGGAAGTCGTGCTTTCGCCCTGGGAGACCCACCTGCGCGAACTGGCGCGTTTTCCAAACGTCATGTGCAAGGTTTCCGGCATGGTTACCGAAGCAGATTGGAAGGGTTGGGAGGTTGAACATTTTGATCCCTACCTGGACGTGATACTCGATGCCTTCGGACCAGACCGATTGATGTATGGATCGGATTGGCCGGTCTGTAACCTTGCCGGCTCCTACAAGCAGATTCACTCGCTGGCGCTACGGCTGGCCGATCGTCTGAGTGATTCGGAGCAGGCGAAATTCTGGGGCGGGAACGCTGCGAAGTTTTACGGTCTGGAGTGACTGTAAGGCAGTCGGTGTCCTTAGGTAAACTGCCGGTCGTCCAGCCGGATTCCAGATGCCATACCCAGACATTGATTCTCCAGTTGAGCATTCCGTGCGCTTCGCACGCCACTGAACAAGTCAAGTTTGGGCCGAGAGTGCATCATGGTCCGAGTGTCCCGCCACACGGGCGTTGAAAATTTCGCCCAGCACAGTACAACCGCGGCATGATTTCACGACAGATCGGAAAAATACTGCGTGGCAATGCCACGCCGTTTCAACTGTTCGCGGCGTGCGTGCTGGGGAGCCTGCTCGCATTTCTGCCGGGGCTCACCCAGGCACCCGGGGCAATAGTCATTCTCGTTTTTGTCATCATCGTCTTGAACGCCAATCTGGCGCTGGCGGTTCTGCTGGGAGTCGTTGCCAAGCTCTCCGCAATTCTGCTGCTTCCAGTTTCGTTCGAAATCGGACGGTTTCTGCTGGATGGCCCGACGAGTGGGTTGTTTAGGGCGGCGATTAACGCACCGGTGTTGGCACTGTGTGGGTTTGAGTATTATACGGTCACCGGCGGGCTCGCGATGGGTTTGGTGTTTGGTCTGGTTTCCGGTTTTCTGATCGTGCGGGGAATGACGGCGTTCCGCGCCAAGATGGCCAAGCTCGAAGAGTCCTCGGAGGGGTTCAAGAAACTCTCAAGTTCCAAGATGGCACGTCTGGCTGCCTGGGTGTTTCTTGGCGGGGCGGCGAAGAAGAACTCATATGAAGAATTGTTGGAGAAGAAGGTAGGACTGCCAATTCGACCGTTGGGGGTCGTGTTTGTTGTGCTCTTGGCAATCGTGATCTTTGCAGTCGTCCAACTGGGCAAGGGGCCAATCATGACGATGGCGCTACAGAATGGACTTGAGCAGGCCAACGGCGCGACCGTCGATGTGGGCAATGCGGAGATCGATTTTAAGGAGAACCGCCTGACCATCACCGGACTGGCGATAGCGGACGCGACGGATCTGAAGTTTGATCTTTTGCGCGCTGCCAAGCTGGAGGCGGATATTGGGACTGCCAGTCTTCTTACCAAGCGTTTGAAGCTGGATCGTGTCGTGATCAGCGATGCCCA
>JBLFYM010000216.1:0-8099 GCA_047608975.1 Limisphaerales bacterium
CACAAAGCCGTCTTCGAACACATCCCGCACTACTTCAAAAAGTGCGGTGCCAAGCCAGCTCTTGCGGGCGTCACGATTCACGTTCAGGAAATTGGCCAGGCTGTAAACCTTGTCCTCGTTTACTTTCCCATCGCCGGTGATCTGCCGGATGAACGGAATGTGGAGTCATTCGTTGGGTGGTGTCGGTTTGGGCATATTTCCTTCGGCGATGCATTTGCGATCAGGGGTTGAACTAGCGGAGGTTTCCCTCTGCGAGCGCTGATTTCGTGAGCCTGGTTTTGCCGCCGAATGAATTGCCATTGAGCAGAATCTTCCGATTGCTTCGGTCGACGGTAAGATCCGTCCCCGCGTCCACCGTCCGCGCGACGCGGCAACCCGTGATCGTTACATCGGAGGAATCCTTGAGCACGATTCCCGATCCGCAGTCGGTGAGAATCAATGAACTCAGCGTGAACCCGTCGCAGTTGCGCAGGATCAATGCGCCGTCGCCGGTGGTGAATTTGTGAAGTGTCGAGTTTGCGATCAGACAATCGGCGCTGTTTTCGAAGAGGATTGTTCCCGGTCGGACGAACTGTCTTGGATTGAAGGTATTTCCCGAGAGCACCACGCGTTGGGAATTGCTCACATGCAGGTTCGCCGGTTTGGGGGCGAAGAAGTTATTGCCGTTGATGGCCACATCGTGGCAGTGATCGACCACGATGTTCGTGCTGGTGTCGCTTAAGACGTTGCCGGAGATGGTCACGGAATTGATCGGGTAGATTGCCTTTCCCGCGAGCCGGATATTCGCTCCACCCGGAGCGATGGTCTTGTCCCGGTCTTTTCCATAATTGGCCGAATGTTGAATCGTGCAGCCGGTGATGGAAATCTCCGCGATCGACTGGGCACGTGTGTCCGGAGTCCCGGACACATCGATCAGAATGTTTGCCGCAGTCGTCTTGGTCACATCGTCCGGCATATTGGCCTCGATGTCGCAGCCGGTGACCTGGAGATTTCGAACATTCCCATCACGTACCACGATTCCGCCCTGGCGATTGTAGGAGATGTGGGAATTGCAGATGTTGATCTGATGAAGGTTGACGTCATCGAGATACAGGCCGATCCCGGAGTTCTCGTACAGGTGACAATCGGACACGATCACATTCCGGTTGCGATCCACCAGATGGACAGCGTGTCGGCACCAACGCACGGACGTCCGGCTGATCACCGCCTGCACGGTGCGCACCAGTTCGATTCCGTCCGCTTCCGGATGATTGCCCACGATCTCGATCCCGGACACGATTGGCATCCGCTGGTGCCAGGTCTCAGGTTTGAATGACTTCGGTGAACCCGTGCCCTCATGTGAACCTATGAATCGCAGAGCTGGCCCCGGACCGTCCATGATGAGGGTGACGCCCCCCGCTGCCTGCACCGTTACGGCGCCATGCCGCGCCAGATCGATTTCCAAGGTCCGGGTGATTCGCAGCGCTTTCGATTGTCCCAGCAGCAGATTGCCCGCTCCCTCATCAATTCGCCGCTGCAGCTCGGTCGTCGAATCCGGCATCGAGGCCAAGTCTGGGAACTGCGCCAATGTCTGCGCCTGACCGAGATACGAAATTCCGGTGAGAAGCATGAACAAAATCAACGGAGCGAATAAGACATGCGCGGTTGTGCTGTGAAATCTCAGGGTCATGCCGGGCATCAAATCACGGGATGGCCCAATACGCCAGCGCCAGCAACGGGACAACCAAGATTGGAACAAGGGCATGGAGACCAAAACGTGCTTGCCGGCACCGGTGATTCAGGATTGGTTCTTCCCCGCCTATGAAGAGACATATTCTCGGACTCATTTTGGGTCTCACATTTACCTCACCGTCGTTTGCCGCAGAAACCTTTCATGGACCGTTGGCCAAGAAAGGCGCGCTGCTTTTCTCAGATGAGTTCGAGCGGTCCGAATTGGGAAAATGGAAGGTGATTATCCCCGGCTTCAAAGTTGTGGGCGGGGTCCTGGTAGGGACGCAGGATCGGGCCGATCACGGATCGGTGGGACGGGTGTATGTACCGATGGAGGATGTGATCGTGTCATTTCGATTCAAGCTCGCGGGTTCGCCGAGATTCAACGTGGTGTTCGACGACAAGAATCACAAAGGCTCGCACGCCGGACATATCTGTCGGGTTGCCTTCGCCCAGAAACAGATCCGCCTGGGCGACGACCGGGAAGGCATCATGCGCAACGACATCTTCGCGATGCGTCGCGATCCGGAGCGCAAAGATGCTGCGGAGAAGATGCTGGCAGGTCGCGGATTCAGTGCCCGGGCAGACTTGGAATCGGAACGTTGGTATTCTGTGAGTATCGAGATTCTCAGCGACGAGATGCGCGTCAGCCTGGATGGCAAGGTGGTCGGTTATCTGAAATCTCCGGGTCTGGCACATCCGACCAAGGAATCCGTGCACTTCACTGTGAGTGGCAATGCAACTCATTTTGACGATGTGAAAATCTGGCGGGCGCTGACAAAAAAGTAAGCTGCCCGGGGCCGCGCCCCATGGACATTGCCAGTCCAATTAATTAGAACGGACGCCGCCATGATTCAAACGCTCCGTTGGTGCACCAATCTTTTCCCCGTCTGGGTCCTGATCGCCGGGATCTGGGCAATGTCAGAGCCGGCTCATTTCACGTGGTTCAACAAGCCCAAGATAATATGGGGTCTCGGCGTGATCATGCTCGGCATGGGCATCACGCTGAAGTTGGATGACTTCAAACAGGTCCTGAAGCTGCCGAAGCCGATTGCGCTGGGGGTCGGAGCGCAGTTCCTGATCATGCCGTTGCTGGGCTGGAGCATCGCCACGCTGATGAATCTGCCGCGCGAATTTGCGATCGGATTGATCCTGGTCTCTTGCTGTCCGGGCGGAACGGCTTCGAACGTAGTGGCCTACATCGCCCGTGCCCATTTGCCGCTTTCGTTGCTCATGACCATGTGCTCCACCCTGGCGGCGATCGTGTTGACGCCGTTGCTGAGCAAGTTCTATTTGTCGGAGATCATTCAGGTGGATGCGGTGGGGCTGTTCATGAGCACAGTGAAGGTGGTGCTCGCTCCGGTGCTGCTGGGAGTTCTGCTTCACCACCTGTTCCCCCGCGCCGTGACGGCCGTGGGAGACGTTGCCCCGTTGATCTCTGTGATCACCATCGCCCTGATCTGCGGAAGCATCATTGGTGGCAACGTGAGCGCCATCAAGGAACACGGCGGATCGCTGATCCTCGCGGTGGTACTGCTGCACGGGTTGGCGTTTCTGCTGGGCTATTTCTTCGCCCGCCTCTTCGGCTATGATGAGTTGATCCGTCGCACGGTATCGATCGAGGTGGGCATGCAGAATTCCGGACTGGGAACCGTGCTCGCGAATGCGCACTTCGCGAACCAGGCAACGGGAGTGTGTCTGCCCGCAGTTCCCTGCGCGATCTCAGCCACGGTTCATTCGATCATCGGGAGTATCCTGGCTGCGATCTGGCGTTCCCGATTGCCAAAAGAAACTCCCGTGCCGTCCTTGCCGGAGCAGGCGACGGAGTAACCCTTTATTGTTTCTCCAATGGTTCGAAGAGCGGTCTGACGAAGCCATTTGTCATGGCGTGGTAACGGGCTCCGATTTCGGCTCCGAATTTCCTCATCACCGGGGCGAGTTCAGGGTCTGTGATTTCACTGAGTACCTTCTCCATGCTCTTCAGACCCTTGCCGGTAAGCCAGGGTTCAATCGCCCCCATGACCTCCTCTCCCATCACCTCGGTGTCGCTGGCCAGCAGCGATACGAGGGCCTGACACACTGCCTCATTCGGTCCTTTGTCTTCCCTGAAATCAAGAACGGTGAGCGCCATCGCCTGCGACTGAATGGTGTCGCTGTTCAATGCTGCGATTATTTCTTCGAGCTTTGAATTCCGATTCACGAGATCGAGGTCTTTCAGATTGAGCGGCAGATTGAGCGGTGGTGGAATACTGCCTGGCAGGTCGGGCATCCGTTCTTTCATTGGAAAGGCGGAAGGGGTCAGCGCCATCCGACTGAGCTTGCCATTGCCCAGAACAGCCCGGGTCCGCCCGCCGAATTTGGGCAGCTGGTTGAAGGTCTTGAGCGATACTGATTTGACCTTGAGATCGCCGGTCAGAACCTGACCGGGATGTTTGTGGGCCAAGTTGTCGTCCCAAGCGAGCGCCTGTCCTTGGTTCCAATTTGTGTTTTCTGTGAGGGAGATGCTCCAGATCACAGAATAGCGGCGTTCATCCAGTGCCTTTCTGATATCGTCCACCTCGGCTGGTGCGGTATCCAAGGCAGCCAGTGCGCCCAACAGTGCCTCGGGTCCATCCGGACCAATGGAATTCGTCTGGCAATGGGCGAGATAGGCCTGGCCGATCAGTTTGAGCTGCGCGGCTTTTTTGGCATTGTAATTCGCGTCCACCGAGGCGCCGATCTTTCGCAGTTGAGCCTCCTGTTCCTCCCGGCTGTCGCCGCATCCCACGAGGATGAGTGCGGTTGCGACCAGGGCGGCAGAGCGATGTCGGATGTTCTTCATTTCTGTTTTCAAGCGAGTGTCCATCCTTTCCGATACTCGCGACGAAGAAAACGTTCAGCTTTTGATGAATTCGGAATCTTCATGTTTGCCGCATCCCAAGTGATATTTTCCCCGGCACGGTAAGCCACGTTGCCCAGGTGGTTGGCTTCGGTGAGGGGGCCGGCGTAGCCGAAATTACAGGTGGTCGGTTCCCCGGTCTTGCAGGCGCGGAGCCATTCGGCGTGGTGGCCGATGGAGCGGGGGATCGTCGGTTCCGGGGCCTGAAAGCCCCTGAACTTGTCTTCCGGCAGGAGCAGATGCTTGCGGTAATCGGAAAGCAGCATGCCGTCGTCGCCAATAAAGAGAACGCCGCTGCCCCACTGGGGAATGCCTTTGTTCGTCCAGATCTCGGGTTTGTTTTCACCCTGATGCCAGGTGAGCGTCAGTCCCGGCCGTTTGCCGCGCGGGCCGTAGGTATATTTGGCTGCCATTGATGCCGGTGCGATTTCCGGATGCGCGGGCGGCCCGGATGCTTCGACCGCGATGGGGGCATCGAGATCCAGCGCCCAGAAGGGGAGATCGTTCCAATGACTTCCGAGATCTGACATCGTGCCGTTCCCAAAATCCCACCAGCGATACCACTTGGGTCCGGGGAAATAGATCTCGTGATACGGGCGGTAGGGCGCCGGACCGAGCCAGAGATCCCAGTCGAGATAGTCCGGAGGGGTCATCGATTCCTTGGGGCGCTCAAATGACCAAACCCGATCCTTGTGCTGCTTGGAATCCGCCTGGCTTTGCCAACCCCAGGCGCGGCTGACCCAGACATGAACCTCGCGAACCGCACCGATCGCTTGCGCGCGGATCAGTTCTACGACCTCACGATAATTGTTGCTGGCGTGAATCTGTGTGCCCATCTGTGTGGCCACGCCGGCCTTCGCGGCGGCTTCCGTGATCACTCGCGCCTCGTAGACATCGCGGGTCAAAGGCTTCTCGCAATACACATGCTTCTTCATCTGCAAAGCCGGCAGAGTCGCAAAGGCGTGGGTATGTTCGGTGGTGCTCACCACCACGGCATCGACGTCCTTCACATCGTCGTAGAGTTTGCGAAAGTCTTTGTACTTCCGGGCTTTGGGAAACTTTGAGGCGGCGTATTCCAGGTTCTTGGAATTCACATCACACAGGGCGACGATGTTTTCAGAATTCTGCGTGGAGCGCAGATTGCTGCCGCCTCTTCCCCCCGCGCCGATGATGGCCAGGTTCAGTTTTGAACCCGGCGACTTGGAATGCACGATCGCGGGAAAACCGGCGATTGCTGATCCGGCAAGAACGGTCTGGCCGAGGAATGTACGCCGGGATTGCGCGGTAGGGGAGGCGGTCTGATTCATGGGGGGATTCTTGGCACCCTCGGCGTGAATTCAATCACGAAGATTACCTACATGTGGGAATTTCCGGCGGACTCTGTGACCCCCCACGGGCTGATTTCTGCGACTGAGGTGAAGGTGGTGCACGCTGTTGACCGCGATCAGCGAGGAGGCGTCCGGGTAGAACTTGTCTGTGATGTGTGGTTTGGAGTCGATTGACAGTAACCTTTCCCCTCTTACACGTCAGGCATCCGTGACATGATTTGCCCGGCCGCTGATGAACCCTGAACCTCCCCAATCCGCTGAAAATTTCCGTACGACATGGTGGACCCAGGTGAGTCGCTCGAAGGCGGATTCACCTGCGGGGCGACGGGCGTTGGGGGAACTCTGCGAGGCCTATTACGAGCCGGTAACCGCGTTCCTCCGTTGCGAAGTTCACGACTCCCAGGTGGCCGGTGATCTGGCGCAGGACTTCTTCGCCAAGATGTTGCAGGGAGGGAGCATCGCCCGGGCCGATCAGGGACAAGGCCGGTTTCGTTCCTACCTGCTCGGCGCGGTGAAGCATTTTCTCTCGCATTACCGGGAAGCGAAGCGCCGGCGCAAACGCGGTGGTGGCGTGGAAGACGTTTCCCTGTACGACACGGAGACAGGTGAAATCCGTCCGTTGCCGGATGGCCGGGAGTTGTCTCCTGATGCCGCTTTTGACCGTCAATGGGCGCTCACGGTCTTGGCGCGAACACTCGAAGCGCTGCGCTTGGAGTCTGACGCTGCCGGCCGGGCTGAATTTTTTGAACAGGTCAAACCGTGGCTTACCGGCGAGGCCGCCCGTGGTGACCAGTCCGTGCTGGCGGAAAAATGTGGCATGAACGCGAACGCTCTGAAAGTTGCCGTGCATCGCCTGAAACGGCGTTTCCGTGATCTCTTGAAAGCGGAAATTGCCGGTACCCTCGATGACCCCGACTCGATTGATGGAGAGATGCAGGCGTTGTTCGCTGCGCTCGGGCGTTGAAATGTTTTTGGTAACCAAAGGGATTCGACCCGTCAGGACACCGGTATGAGCGAACCTTCAGAAGCTTCGAAATCCTGCCCCGAGTGCGGCGCGTCCCTGCCTGATGCGGCGACGGCCGGGCTTTGTCCCCGGTGCCTGATGGCCGAGGCCATGATGCCGACCGGGACCGAAGTCGAATCTGGGTCAGGCCGGACGCCTCTTTCACCGGATGAACTTGCGCCACATTTCCCGCAGCTGGAAATCCTCGAATGTCTCGGCCGGGGCGGGATGGGGGTCGTTTACAAGGCGCGTCAGAAAACCCTCAATCGCCTCGTCGCGCTTAAGTTGCTCGCCCCGGAGCGCGTTTCGGATGCGGACTTCGCCCGGCGATTCGAACAGGAAGCACAGGCGCTCGCCGCGCTCAATCATCCCAACATCGTGACCGTCTATGACTTTGGTCAGGCCGGCGGGTTCTATTTCCTGCTCATGGAGTTCGTGGACGGTGTCAATCTGCGGCAGGCGATGAAGGTCGGTCGCTTCACCCCGCAGCAGGCCCTCGCGGTGGTGCCGCCGGTCTGTGAAGCGATGCAATGTGCGCACGAAAACGGGATCGTCCATCGCGATATCAAGCCGGAGAACCTGCTCCTCGACAAAGAGGGTCGGATCAAGATCGCCGACTTCGGCATCGCCAAGATGCTGCACTCCGACAGTTCGGACGTCGGTCTTGCGGAAAGCCAACCGGCCGGCACCCCCCAGTACATGGCGCCGGAGCAAAAGGAGCATGCCGGGGCCGATCATCGCGCGGATATCTATTCACTCGGGGTAGTGCTCTACGAACTGCTCACCGGCGAACTTCCGGCCGACAAACTCCAGCCACCCTCACGCAAGGTTCAGGTGGACGTGCGGCTGGACGAAATCGTTTTGAGGGCTTTGGAGTCGACGCCGGAACTTCGTTTTCAGACCGCGGCTGAATTGCGCACGCAGGTGGAAACGATGGTCAAGACTCCGGCGCCCAAATCCTCCCCGCCACCACCATCACCCGCACCCGGTCGCTCGCGTCTGATCAAGGCCGGCTTCAGCGTCCTCACCACCCGGGAGCAACTGGGCACGTTAATGGGGCAATTCTTCTGCGTGAAAACGCGCGGGCAATTGATTCTGGATGAACAGCAACTGACCCACTCACAGGGTGGGGTGAACACCGCCATTCCGTTGGCCGCCATCCGGGATCTGAGTATCGGCA
>JBLFYM010000217.1:0-8061 GCA_047608975.1 Limisphaerales bacterium
AGACGAGGCCAACAGGGTCCCGATCGAGAAACCGAGCAGCTACGACTCGATGCAGCACGAATTGCTGGCCCGCGCTCTCGAGGCAGGCTTGCTGAAAAATCTCACGTCCATCATCGGCATCTACCCAATGGGCGATAGCGCCAAGAGAGAGCTGAACAATCGCCAGTTTTCGATCGTGTCCATGAGCATCCCGGGTGCCCAGACCCCGTGGGCTGAGGCCAGCTTCGAAGAGCGGGAAGTGATTCACCAAAAATACCGGGACTATACCCACGGCATGCTCTGGTTCCTGAAAACGGATCCCCGCGTCCCCCAGCACATTCGCGACGAGATGGCGCCGTATGGGTTCTGCAAAGACGAGTGGGCCGATAACGACCATTGGCCCCACTATCTCTACATCCGCGCGGCCCGTCGCATGCAGGGGGAAATCATCCTCACTGAAGCAGACGTCATCGAAGACGTGGACAAGGAAGATGTGATCCACGTCGGCTCTCACTTCATCGACTGCCACCACGCGGCCCGCTACGTTTCCGACTCGGGCCACATCATCAACGAGGGACGTATCTGGAAAGTGGGGACGCGATTCGACATTCCCTATCGCGCGATCACACCGAAGGTCGGCGAGTGTTCCAATTTGTTGGTGCCGGTGTGCGCCTCGGCCAGTCACGTCGCCTTCTGCACCATCCGCCTGGAACCGACCTGGATGCAACTGGGCGAGGCGGCCGGGATCGCCGCAGCGATGGCCGGCAAGTCAGGCAAATCGGTGCAGGAGGTCGACGTCAAATCGCTGCAGGCTCGCTTGCTGGAGTTAGGCATTCCACTCGAGCATCCCGAAGGTCCGATGGCCTATGAAAAGAAGCGCGGCAAACCCAGAACCTTCGCGCCCGACGACGTGGTTAAGGCTTTCTTCGCCAGCGCCGACAAGAACGGGGATGGGATGGCATCGAAGTCCGAGTGGGATTCGGCGAGACCCACATGGAAGTGGCTCTTTGTCCATATCGACAAAGACAGAAACGGACAGCTCGTCCGGGCCGAGTACAAAGCCTTTCAGGATTTCAAAAAGGCGAACCCTGCCTGGCGAAAAACGCTGGAATCTCAGTAACTCAAGAGGCGAACAAGATCGGCATCTACACCTAAAGCCCCGCACTCGACAAATTCAGGAACGGCGCCTCCAGCAGATTCGACTTGGTTACCTCGTAGTTAGAAAAATTATGATTGATGTATTGATGAATTTCAGGAAAAGGGCGGCGCTTATCGCGTCGGCGTTCATCTTCCTGTCGGCTTGCTCGCCTTCTCTGGAAGGCACTTCGCCTCCTCGGCTTCAGCCGGGAGAAGGCGATAGGATTGTCTTTCTCGGAAACGCGTTTTTCGAACAGGCCATCCGTCATGGCGAATTGGAGAAATCACCGACGTATCCCGCAGCCATCCTGAAGTGTACTGGTTTAGGTGGACACCATTACACTTCAATACTCCAAATGAAGAGCACTCGCACGTGCGATCAGATCCGTAAATTCCACTCCACCTGGTCTCATCATTTGCAGGAATCACGTCTCAACAAATCGTTCATTTCTGCCAACATCATTTTTTGGTACCCCGTTGACCACTGATCAAGTTCGTCTAGATGATGCTTCCAGCAACCGAGTCAGCGACGTCGGCCTAACGGCACAAGACAAGCGGCACTACCGCAAATACGATTCGTTGATACCCATTTTTTTGCCCCGCGTCTCCGGCTTCAAACAGCACCCCGATATCTCCTGAACCAACGACGACCATGTCGCTGTAAGCAGCTGGTCCGACATGGATTAGCGGTCCATCCTGCCAGGTCTTCCCTTCATCCAAAGAGCGACGGAGGCGCAGGTCGGATCGACCTTTGCCGGTGGGACCATTCTCATCCGGTCCGGCGAAGAGGATCAAATCCTTGGCGGCGCGTTGGAGGGAACATTGAACCACGGGCGGATCAAGGACGCCGCCGATCGGCCGGAAATTTTTCCACTTGGAATCGCCGGAAGTGAAAGTCTCCCCGCCATCGTTGCTCCATGACACGCCACGCGAGCCCGGGGCTTTGCCGCGTTGATCACGGGTATTGAACAGGAGACGACCATCGTTCAGTTCGACGACCGTGGTCTCATTTGCCTCGAGGCCGTTGCCGTAGGTTTCATCAGTTGCTCCGAGCCGCCAGGTCTGGCCGTGATCATCACTGAGAACGGCATGAGCTCCAAGCAGACCGGCGTCCGCACCATCACTACCGACTCGGTGATCACAGGGGATGACGAGGCGCCCTCGATATTTCCCGCGCGTCAGCTGGATCGAATGCACCGGACCAGTCGCATACCAACCCCATGACTCATTTTTCACACTCGCCGTAATCTCCCGTCGCTTCGACCAGGTGCGCCCCTCGTCATCGCTGTAGGTCACAAACACGCGATCGTTCTCCAACGTGAATGGCAACCAGATCCGGCCGGGATTTTTGGGATCCAGCAGATCCACCACCGGGGCCGGATTCCCCACGGTGATTGGCGGTGCGTCTTTCGCAAAAAGGCTCCGAAAACTGTCACTGCCCTGAACCACCTGCAGACTGCCCCAGGATCTCCCATCATCGATGGAACGTTTCATCACGAGATCAATCTTACTAGCATCGCCACCCTCCCGGGCTTCGCAAAACGCCAGCAGATGACCATTGGCCGCCCGGACTACGGCCGGAATGCGGTAGACCTTGTAACCCTCAGTGCCGGCTTCGAAGACGGTGGCGGTTGGGAACGTTGCGCCCTTCGAGGAAAGGACACTCAGGAAGCAAATGATTAGAATGGCAGATACAGATTTCATAAAATTCATCGAGTTGGTAGCGCAGCCGGCCAGCCAGACTCCAGCTGGCGGGAGAGATCCTTGACCAACACCGGGTTATTGACGACCTGATTCACCATCTCGTTCGAATCGCCACGCCAAGACCAGCGGCAGATCTCTTGGCAGCAATATCCAACCACAATCGTGAACGATATGGGGAGATCATCTGTCTTCACAAAATCTGATCCGGCTCACCCCGAGATTCTACCTCCGTAGCAGCGGACGTGAGTCCGCTCAAACTTTGCTCCACCGACATCGCCAAGCCAAGACCAACCGCAGATCGACGCCCCAAAGCAGCGGGCACATCAACCAGACAAAGAAATTGAGACAGGGGGGGCACCCACCTCAGGACATCGCCCCTCAGCCTTGCATCCCGCCGACGAACCCGAAATACTCCAAACTTCATCGATCCTAGAACAACCGCTACTACGAACATGAAACCCACTGACCGCCGTTCCTTCGTCAAATCCGCCGGCTACGGCGTATCCCTTTTTTACATTGCCAAAACTTCGTGGGCGCAGACCAGTCCGGGCGACACGATCCATGCCGGCGTGATCGGTTTCAACGGCCGCGGTCGTGGCCACATCAGCGGCTTGTTGGGGTTGCAGCACAAGGGCGTCCGGCTCACCTCTCTCTGCGATGTGGACAGTTCCGTCCTCGCACGGGGAATTTCTGATCTGAAAAAGAAGAAGGTTACCGCCAAAGGATACACCGATCTCCGGAAGATGTTGGAGGACAAGGATCTGGATGTGGTGACCATCGCAACGCCAAACCACTGGCACTCGCTCGCCGCGATCTGGGCGATCCAGGCGGGCAAAGATGTCTACGTCGAAAAACCCGTATCGCACAACGTCTGGGAAGGCCGGCAGGTCGTCAACGCCGCGCGGAAGTACCGGAAGATCGTCCAGACCGGTACGCAGTCCCGCAGCAGCACCGCGATTCAGAAAGCGGTGAAATGGACGCAGGACGGAGGACTCGGCAAAATCGAGATCTCACGAGGCCTATGCTACAAGCTCCGCAGCAGCATCGGGAAAACGAACGGCCCGCATCCCGTGCCCGCGCACATCGACTACGACATTTGGTGCGGCCCGGCACCGCTGAAAGCACCGACCCGAAATTCGCGGCGTCACGGACCAATTCATTACGACTGGCATTGGATGTGGGATTACGGCAACGGCGATCTCGGCAACCAAGGAATTCACCAGATGGATATCGCCCGGTGGTTCCTCGGCAAACCCCATCTCGCTCCGAAAGTCTGGAGCCTCGGTGGGCGCTTGGGATATGTCGACGATGCGGAAACGCCAAACACCCAGATCGTCTATCACGACTACGAGGACTCCCAACTCATCTTCGAGGTCCGTGGTCTGCCAGCCAGCGCCAAGGCCCGCAGGCGTCCCCAATTCATGGGTGCCGAGATCGGCGTCGTCGTTCACTGCGAAGGCGGACACGTGCTCGTGTCGAACACCAACGGCAAGGTCCAGGCCTTCGACAAGAAGGGGAAGGAAGTGAAGACCTTTTCCGGCAGCGGAAATCACTTCGACAATTTCATCTCAGCCGTCCGCAGCCGAAACCCCGAAGATCTCAACGCCGAGATTCTGGAAGGTCATCTCTCCAGCGCCCTCTGCCACACCGGCAACATCTCTTACCGGCTGGGAGAACAGACCGACCCCGACACAATCCGCAAGACCATCGTCAACGACCCGGGTGCCGCCGCCACGTTCGATCGGTTGGTGGATCACCTGAAGAAGAACAACGTCGATCCCGCGAAAACAAAACTCTCCCTCGGCCCGACCCTGAAGATGAATACGGACACCGAACGCTTCATCGGCAATTCAGCCGCGAACAAACTCCTCACCCGCGAATATCGCGAACCTTACGTCGTCCCCCTGATCGGGTAAGTGGCGTCAGCGCGTCGCCGCTGAGCGACTCAGCACTCGCCACATGGATCGACCAGCGTTTCGATGATCCGCCGAGCTGATTCAGGAAGTTTTGGGTGGATATTTTGGCGCATACTCTGTGAGTCCCAAGCCCGTCAGGGCAGAGTTATTTTTCGATTCTTCCTGTGCGTCGTCGCTACGTTCATCCACCCACTCTCCCGATCTGAAGGTCGGAAACCACCGGGACGAGACGGAAAGCACCAACAAAGTCGCAATTATCAAGAGAGTTATTCGCCAATCGGATTCTACGAGATGCTGGTAGATGACGTACCCGCCCGCTGCGGCAACCAGCCAAATCAATACCCCCCTCAAGGAGGGAAAACGAAGGCATGCCAGCAAATCCAACGCAACAGAGCGAAAATCCTCAGTGAGGCTATTGTCCATACCCGCTTCCATAAATAGAGATTCTGTCAGCGGATTGGGATTGCGTGAATTTGAAGTTCGATTCATCTGGGTGACCGTTCGAAAACGAATGCCATCGTTCAGTAATTGTGCCGCGTAAACCTCCACCCAGATGCTCTCCACGTCCGACACAATGAGGTGCACTTTCGAATCGATCAATTTGCCACGCAATTTGAACAGCGGTTCCTCTGAATTCATTGCCGATCGAATCGTAGCGATCTGACCTGCCGTAAGGCTTCGGCATGGGAGGAGATAAAACGATGTGTATGTTCCATCGTAAGGTTTCGCAGCCACAGCGCCCATGCTCACCGCGTGATCCTGACGGTATACAGCGGTGCATCGACCCAACTCGATATTCGTTTGAAGATCTTCCTCTGTCTCAGCGAGGTAAACGGACTCTCTACAACTCTCGCAGAACCGGATCGCGGGATCTCCGGTCATTTCCAAACTGTCCCATTTTTTCGGACATTGGAACGAGAAGGTGCGATTCAAGATATTTATCCCGCTCATGATCGTGCTCTAAGAGTTGAATAGAGCTGTTTCGAGCGCAAGAGATATGGAAGGTCATCTCTCCAGCGCCTCCTGGCACAGCGGTAAAGTCGGAGGCTTGGTATTGTGAGCCGCTCAACGCGGCAGCTCTCCAATTCACCCTTTGCCTCAAGGGCGGACTTGCAAGCTCGCCCCTCCATTTCAGCTTCGAACGCGCTTGGTCTTCGCTGGAGGGATGAGCTTGCGAGTCCTTCTACCTCCTTCCAGTAGATCCCTCGGATCTGTCTGGCTTCAGGCACCGTTCGACATACTCCTTGGAATCAGCCTCCCACATAAACGCAGCCGGCAATCCGGCCACACCCTCACGAACCGGGATCACCAACTGGACCACTGCCGGGTACACCGCCTCTCCGTCCACGACCGCCTGCCGAATATCCTCTTCCGAAAAGTAGGCGTCGGCATCGATATGCGAGTGGCAGATGGCATGAAGCACTTCCCGGCGCTCCCGGATCTCGCGCTCGACGGCTAGGAGATCTGATGGGGCGAAGTAGTAGGCGTTCGCCGAGGTCCGAGGAAAACGCGAGGGATCCAGTTCGTGAAAACGATCCTGTGAATTCGTGCACTCTCGCAACCGCAATCGGCTCGGATCATTCATCTCCGCAAGCAACATTCCGCAGCACTCGCGCGGATATTCCTGCTCAGCATGAGCCATCATGCCGCGCAACAGATCATCTGGAATTCTTACTTCTTCCAAGCTGCCGACAGTGAATCCGCCGGAGCAAGAATGCACGCGAAACGAGAGTTCACCCGTCAAGAGGCAATGCTCCCACAGATTCAGGGAAGCCACCGATTGGAATGAGTCCAATCGGTGCAGCCAGATCCGGATCGCAAATACTCCGTTGCAGCCGCCGCGCGATTTCGCAAACATCCAGCGCGCTCCGAACCACCCATGCCGGAAGAAGAGATCAAACAAGCCAACCAAGGCAACGGCCCCCAGCTGCTGGTCTGGACGCTGGCCTTGGCTTTCGTGGCGTGGCTGGCCTTTTCGGATTCCAAAGACGATCAAACGAAGACCACTGCCACCGAACATTCGACTGATCGCGGCCGGCAACTCGCGGAAACCGCCTGTGCCGCGTGTCATCTCTCTCCCAATCCAGACGAAGCGTCCCGCTACGAATGGGCGATGGAGTTGCTTGAGGAAAAGCGCGAGTGGCTCAGCATCCGCTATTTCGATTTTGGCATACACCCCGGCGGCGAACGCGTGGCCCGTGCGGGTTTGTTCCCCCGCTCCGCCGCCTTGCCACCCGCCGATTGGCAAGCGGTATGTGAATACTACCTCGAGCACTCATCGGTGAAACCGATGGTTCTCCGCGACGAGCTGCCGGCGGGTGCCCAGTTTATGGCCGCGACCATTCCGTATACGGGCAAACCACAGATCACGTTGACGCGTATCGATCCCAGCGGAGTGATCTACGTCGGCAATGCTGCCAGCAACGCCGTGCACGTCATCACGCCCGCGGGGCAACTGCTCGCCGCTCCGACCTTCAGCAGCCCCCCCGTAGATCTGTTTGTGGATCAGGATGGCATGTTCATCACCACCATCGGTGATCTGGGCAAGTCTGACATTCCGTCCGGCGAACTGACTTATCTGGAAAAACCCAAGCCCGGCGGTTCTGTTCGGCACACCCTGATGAACGAATTGATGCGCCCCGTGCAGACGCTCGTAAGCGACCTGAACGCGGATGGCCGATACGATCTGGTGATCTGTGAACGCGGCAGTCTGCTGGGTCAGTTCACCTTCAATGAAAACCTCGGCAGCAATCGCTTTGCTCCGTATGCCTTTTTTGAGCGAGCAGGAGCGGTTCAATCGGTGATCGCCGATTTCAATGGTGATCAGCTTCCAGATATCGCCATCGCAAGCGCCCATGCCCGCGAAGGAATCTCCCTTTTCCTCAATTCAGATCCCGAGTTCCAGATACAGACAGTCGTCGAAAAATCCCCACTCTGGAACATGTCCTGCCTGGCGACGGCCGATCTCAACGGCGACGGACACGCCGACCTCATTGCCGGCAATGGAGCTGATGAGAATATGGCAAGCTTCGCCGCCCAGAACCGGGCCTACCATGGCGTACACACCTACCTCAATGACGGGCGCGGAGACTTCTCCGAATCCAAGATCCTGCCACTGGCCGGGGTCCGCCGACTCGGGGTCGCGGATTTCGACGGCGACGGGGATCCGGACATCGCCGTCATTGCCGACGACGAAAACCACCCGTTTGTCTATCTGCGTAACGATGGCACCGGCACCTTCAGTCCGTTCACGATAGCCGGAACAAAGGGCGGCCGCTGGTCCGATCTCGATATTGGAGATCTGGATGCGGATGGAGATCTCGAC
>JBLFYM010000218.1:0-7754 GCA_047608975.1 Limisphaerales bacterium
CTGGTCCCAGGACGGCTCGCACTTCAATCTGGGAGACGGTCCGGAACCTGAGCTGCAGGACTTCGTAATGGCGCTGGAAAAGCAGCTCGCCAAGCAGTAGTGGCGCGAGTCGTTGGAGTTCACGCTTTGTGCCGGGCCTGAAGGGCTCGAACAAGCTCGCGCCCACACGCCAAGCGTGAACTCCAACCGGCATCTGGCTTCCACTGAACTGCTATCCAAATCGAATGGGCGAATCGGCAGTGACCATTTCTCATTGATTGCATATTGGTTCGCACGCGCTAAAATCCTGCCGAACTCCGGAACTGCTACAGACTCAATGTGAACTGAAATTATGCCCTCTTTCGTCTATCTCCTCCCACTCTTCGGTTTAGCCGCTCTTCTCTACACTTATCAACGCTCCAAATGGGTGACCGCCCAGGATCCCGGGACCGAACGGATGCAGCGGATTTGTGGATACATCTCCGAGGGAGCGATGGCGTTCCTGAAGGCAGAGTATCGGGTCCTGGCGGTTTTCGTTTTGTTGGTGGCCGGATTGCTCTTCTGGCAGGGCGGCAAGACAGAAAGTTCCAGTCCCATGGTGGCGGTGTCATTCATCGTCGGGGCGTTTTGCTCCGCACTCGCCGGTTACATCGGCATGAAAGTCGCAACCCGCGCGAATGTGCGGACGACGGCCGCAGCTCGCACCGGATTGCCGCAAGCGTTGCAGGTGGCGTTCAGCGGCGGTGCCTGCATGGGGATGGGCGTCGTCGGATTGGGAATGGTGGGGCTGGGTTCGCTGTTCCTGATTTACATGAATATGGGTTGGTCGCTGGACAAGGTCATGTCGGTCATCACCGGATTTTCTTTTGGGGCATCGTCGATTGCACTCTTTGCGCGAGTAGGCGGAGGTATCTACACCAAGGCCGCTGATGTCGGCGCGGATTTGGTCGGAAAGGTGGAGGCCGGAATCCCGGAGGATCACCCACTCAACCCGGCAACGATCGCGGACAACGTGGGCGACAACGTCGGCGATGTCGCCGGGATGGGCGCGGATTTGTTCGAAAGTTACGTCGGATCAATCATCGCAACGATGGTGTTGGGAGCGACGCTCGCCACGCATCCGGAGTTTACGAAATCGCTTAATGGTCTGGGTGCAGTCCTTCTGCCGCTGTTCCTCGCTTGTGCGGGGATCGTCGTCAGCATCATTGGAACTTTCTTTGTTAAGACCAAAGAAGGAGGCAATCCACAGTCGGGACTGAATGCCGGACAGTTTATTTCAGCCGGACTGATGATTGTGGCGTCTTGGTTTATCATTACCGGGGTGTTGCCCGCAGAATGGACTTTCGCCGATGGCAAAACTGCGAGCGCAGTGGGTGTGTTCTGGGCCACGGTGTTCGGGTTGGTCACCGGTGTGTTGATCGGAATCGTGACGGAATATTACACCGGGATTTACAAACCACCGGTCTGGGATATTGCGCGGCAATCGTTGACCGGTTCAGCCACGAACATTATCGCGGGATTGGGGACTGGGATGCGTTCCACCGCGCTGCCCACCCTGATGATTGCGGCGGCCATTATTGGCTCCTACGAGATGGCGGGACTTTATGGCATTGCGATCGCCGCCGTTGGGATGCTCGCCAACACGGGAATTCAACTTGCCGTCGATGCTTATGGCCCCATCGCGGATAACGCCGGCGGGATTGCCGAGATGTCTCGGCTTCCCAAGGAAGTGCGGAAGCGAACGGATCGACTTGACGCGGTCGGGAACACCACTGCGGCAATTGGTAAAGGATTTGCCATCGGGTCAGCAGCGTTGACCGCGCTGGCGCTGTTCGCGGCGTTTATGTCCGCGGCCAAGATTCAGAGCATCGATATCTCGAAATCGTATGTAATGGCCTGTCTCTTTGTCGGTGGAATGTTGCCCTTTCTGTTTTCGGCAATGTCGATGGGCGCTGTGGGGCGTGCAGCAATGGCGATGATTCAGGAAGTGCGCCGACAGTTCGCAAATATTCCGGCGCTCAAGAATGCGCTGGAAGTGATGCGCAAGAACGAGGGCAAAGAAGAGGACGAATGGTCGGAAGCTGACCAGGAGACCTTTGCCAAGGCCGACGGCGCGGCCGAGTACGGAAAGTGTGTCGAAATCTCAACTGCGGCGGCGATTCGTGAAATGGTGCTCCCAGGACTGCTCGCAGTCGCCACCCCAGTCGTGGTGGGTTTCGGTTTCAAGTTCGCCGGACAGAACGGAGCTGAAGCCCTGGGCGGGTTACTTGGCGGAGTGACCGTGTCGGGTGTCCTGTTGGCCCTGTTTCAGGCAAACGCAGGCGGCGCTTGGGACAACGCGAAGAAGATGTTCGAGGAAGGAATCGAGATCGACGGCACCAAATACGAGAAGGGGTCAGAGCCACACAAGGCAGCGGTGGTCGGTGACACCGTCGGAGATCCCTTCAAGGACACCTCCGGTCCGTCGCTCAATATTCTCCTCAAGCTGATGTCAGTCGTCGCTCTGGTGATCGCCCCGTTCCTGCTCTGAGATCATTGTCGAGCCGGGTGCTTCCACACATGGTTTGATCCGGCTCCCGCCGGGATTCTACGAGGATTGGATTGGCCGTTCCGGCTAATCGCAGGCGTCATCGAAGAGCACCACAATTGCCGGTATCATTCTACTCGAAATCGATGACGTTTTCAGGGCTGTCATGATCGAGGGATTTCACTCAACTTCCCGTTCTTTGTAATCTGTGTGCTCGTTGCTGCCAATTGAATGCCTTTTGGGTTCACTTGTTTCGGTTGATTGGCAAACTCCCCGCCAGCGAATGAAGTCTGATGGGTGATCCTCCAAAAAGCTGTTGCACGCCGTCCCGCCCCGAACCGGGGCGGCAACCACCGCTCCAACCAGCGGTAGTTCCGCAGCCCACCAACAGGCCACTTGATACTGAAATGGTCTCGCTGTCTGGCGGACTTTTCTCCATGGGCGCGGAGGGTCCCAAAATATGGGAGGCCGATGGTGAAGGTCCGGTGCGTGAGATCGAAGTATCGTCGTTTAGGATTGATCCCAAAGCCGTGACGAACGAGGAGTTCGCAGAGTTTGTGGCGGGGACGCATTACCAGACCGAAGCAGAACGGTTTGGCTGGTCCTTTGTTTTCCACCTGCACGTTCCCAAGAAGCGGCGTGAACGATTGCGCAAAGCCAAAGCAGTCGCGGGGTTGGAATGGTGGCTGGCAGTTCCTCACGCAAGCTGGCGATTCCCTGAAGGAAGCACGTCCTCGATCGAAGATCGCATGGATCACCCAGTCATACATGTCTCCTGGAATGACGCAGCGGCCTACGCGGCATGGGCCGGCAAACGACTTCCCTCTGAAGCGGAATGGGAGTTCGCCGCGCGGGGCGGTCGGGAACGAAAGATCTATCCCTGGGGCGACGAGTTCCGGGCGAACGGAGCGTGGAGGGCCAATATCTTTCAGGGTCGCTTTCCCGAAAATGACACCGGAGCGGATGGCTTCAAGGGAACCTGTCCGGTTGATGAATATGCCCCCAACGCCCACGGACTTTTCAACTGTGTGGGGAATGTTTGGGAATGGTGTGCCGATTGGTTCAGCACTGACCACCATGTGAAAAACGCGGCGGACGTTACGAATCCGCAAGGTCCGCCGACCGGGGATCGGAGATTGCAGAAAGGTGGTTCATTCCTCTGTCACGATTCTTACTGCAATCGCTATCGCGTCTCCGCTCGGATCGGGAATACGCCGGACAGCTCCGGGACCAATGTCGGTTTTAGATGCGCCAGCGACGGCGTGGCTGCCAAATGAGGCTCGTCCGCAGGAAGATTCCTACTTCGCTGCGTGAATCAGCAGGCTCACGCTACCGATCTCCAGACGACTGCCGTCTTTGAGTGCAGTTCGGTTCTGAGATTCGGAATCCACGTATTCAATCGTGCCGCCAGCGAATTGCACACTGGCGTGACGTTCGTCCAAACTGCGGACAAATACCTCATCTTCGGGACCGCCACCGATGTAGATTGGGTCACCACCCAAGTTGAACTTGGTAGTTTCGTTCGGGGCCCAGATGACTTCCAGCGTGGCTTCACTGAACACGGAGGCGACCATCACGATCGCCAATCCTAACGCGGCGCCGAGGCTGGCCACTCCGACGAGACGTCCCAGCATTTCCGGTCCGATACCGCTAAAGAATACAAACCCGCACCCACCTAGGGCGCCACCGAGTGTCCCCGCGATCATCCCTCGAAACAGGCCGAAGTTGGGGACTGTCCCCGCAAAACCAAGGCCCAACAGCAGTCCCAAGGCAGCCCAGCAGAGACTGTAGATCATATAGATGCTGTTCCCTTCGATCTGGGCCTGCAATTTCTGGAAGAGCGCTTCAGCGATGAAGCCGGCGATTATCCCACCGACAGCACCTACGATCAGACCGCGTTGAACGATGCGCGGCCGAAGTCCGTGACGCTGGTAAATTTCGTTGGCCCAGAACAGAGCGACGGCCATGAGGCTGGCGCTCAACGCAAACCAGATTCCCGTCTTCATCGCGAATTCGAGAAACTTCGCGTCCTTTCCGGCACCCGGTGCGAGTTCTGCGAGCAGCGCACCAGCCGCGCCCCCCATGAATCCCATTCCGGCAAACAGGAGCCATTTGTGGGATTTGATTCTGCCCACTACACTCGGGGCAGCCTGGCCGGGCATCCGGTCCTGTTCCGCTGGGGCGGAGGGCGGTGGCGGTGGCGGCGGCTGGGCATCACCAGTTGGCATGCGATCCGTCTGGTCGTCGTTGCCGGGATAAATTTCCTGATCCATCGGGGAAGTAGAGGTTTCTGCGGCGGTTGGCGTTACAAATGGTTTTAGGCACCGCCGCGGATCGCGGTTTTTTTATCTTCAAACCGTTCTTCGATCCGGCGTCGTTCGGTCGTCAGTTCCTGTTGCAGAATCTCCACACCGTTGAAATCTTCCTGGTTCCGAGCTGCATCCATCTTGCCACTGAACGCAATTTCGACCTCTGCGATTTTGGACTGCTGTTGCGAATTGAGCTCGGCGATTTCCTTCTTCTGCTCGGCAGTCAGCTTTTCCAATGGCGCGTCTTTGCTCAAACGTTCCATCGCAAGCTCGTAGGCTGATTTCATAAACGGACTCTAGGGTGAATGTTCGGGGGATGAAAGGAGGAGATTCAGCGGGACTCACCGATGGCCGGGATTGCCGGAGTGCCAGGTGGAGGGGCTAGCTCGCGAGTCCGCAGGCGTGGTGCCAGCCATGCGTGTTGGCCCGACAGCATTTAGGTGGGATCGCCACATGGTAACCCACGAAATCCTAGTTCCCTACATCTTCAGTGCAAATACACGCCTTCGGACTCGCAAGCTCATCCCTCCACTGCATAGATCCTCCTTCGCTTGGAATCGTGCTTTTCACCGCCGGTGCCGGGCAATAAAAAACCGGGGCCGATCCGAAAGATCATTACTGATTCCTTCACAGATCCAGGGGCTAGTTCCAAACATGGCGGCCAAATCCGCCTCCTGACCATCGCCAAATTCGCACATGAGACGACCTCCGGTTGCCAGATGATTTTCCGCCTGCTCGGCGAATAGGCGATAAAAGTCCAGCCCATCCGCGCCGCCAACGAGAGCCAGTTCCGGATCATATTCCCGAACTTCGATCTGTAACGATTGCATCTCGTCCCGGGGGATGTAGGGCGGATTGGAGACAATCAGATCAAACGGCGCTTCATCTTCGACTGCGGCGAAGAGGTCGCTCTGACGAATGTCAACGTGGTCGCTCACACCTGCTTTCGCTGCATTGCGTCGAGCAAGCTCGAGCGCGGCCAGAGAAATATCGACGGCACACACGCTTGTCTGCGGAGCGAACTGGCTGATGGCGATGGCCAGACATCCGGTTCCGGTTCCGACGTCCAACACTCGTAGCGGTTCCGACGGGCGTTCATTCAGCCAGCTCCAGGCGCATTCGGCCAAGAGTTCGGTTTCAGGACGCGGAATCAATGCGGCCGGCGAAACCTCCAATTCGATTCCGCAAAACGAAACGGTACCCAAAATATGCTGAAGTGGTTCGTGAGTCTTCCTCCGTTCCAGAACCGTTCGCACTTGCTCGTGGAGATCCGATGGGAACTCATCGCGAGCGTTTAACTGTAGTTGGGAGAGTGACGTTCCCAAGAGGTGTGATGCGATCCATCTCGCCTCGACATCCGGTTCGTTCACCTGCGCTGCTTCAAGCGCGTTGGCAATGTCACTGATGGCTTCCCGGACGGTCATGTTCGACGGGCGAAGAAATGGGGGCGTGGTAGTTCAGGGTTTCGAGAAACCCGCGTGCCTTGTCGAGCGTCTCCTCGTACTCCATTTCCGGATCTGAATCTGCGACGATTCCCGCCCCGGCATGGAAGGAAGTGATCTCGGGCGTCACCACGGCGCTGCGGATCGAAATGCTCAGGCGACTTTCGCGATTGAATCCAAGAATACCGTGAGTGCCGGTGTAGGGGCCGCGCGTCACCGGCTCGATCTCATCGATGATCTGCATGGCGCGAATCTTCGGCGCACCGGTGATGCTGCCGCCGGGGAAACAGCGTGCCAGCGCGGAAGTGTGGGTCATTCCTGAGCGCAATCGGCCATCCACCGTTGAAACGAGATGCTGAACGTGGGGGAATTTTTCCAGCCGCATCAGATCCGGTACCTGCACGCTGCCGTATTCGCAGATCTGCCCCAGATCGTTGCGGAGCAGATCAGTGATCATCACCAATTCAGCCTGCTCTTTTTGACTGGTCTGCAGTTCGTAACTGTACTGCGCATCGCGCAACGGATCGGGGGAGCGTGGCCGCGTTCCCTTGATCGGACGCGTCTGGACAGCGTCGCCGCTCATCTTGAAAAACAGTTCCGGCGAACTCGATACGAACTCCCACTCGCCGAAATTGAAATAGGCGGAGAAGGGGGCTGGGGAGATGGCAAACAGTCGTTCAAACAGCGACCATCCACTGATAGCGGTGGGGACGGTCAGACGCTGGGCCAGGTTGACCTGATAGATGTCGCCGCTGCGGATGTAGTCCTTGGCCCGGCGGACGGCGGACATGAAACCCTCCCGCGTAAACGTCGATGCCGGTGCCGGTGCCGCGGCGATGCCGGTGAATCGTTCGACCGGGATCTCCACTTCGGTGGCCAGAACCTCCATCCAGAAGTTGCGCGCCGCATCTGTTTGTTTGGCTGAACGGGAACCGTCGGCCTGCATCCCGGTCGAAACGATCCAGAGCTTTTGCAGGCGATGATCGAAGACCAGCAGACTGTCATGAAATCCGAGTTGGCAATCTGGCAGTTCCAGATCGTTCAACGCCGTGCGCGGAAGGCCGGGCTCCACGAAGTTCTTCAGATCGTAACCCCAGAACCCCAGACAGCCGCCGAGTGGGAAGGGCAGATCGATTTCATCCAGCAATTCATAGCGGGACATGAGGCTCTCCAGAATCTGCCAGGGATTCCCATAGAGAGTCCGGCTACGGCCATCGCTGACGCACTCGCATCGCGTTCCATACGAGGTGAATTTGAGGAACGGATCGACGGCCAGAATTGAATAGCGCGCCTGCGCTGAATCGAACAGGCCGCTCCGTAGCAATGCCAGACCCGGTCGCCCTCGCAGCGCGCCGGCCACCGTTTCCGGAGAACGCCACTCGACTTCCTCAACGATGAGTTTGGCAGGCATGCTGTTAAATCAATATTGGCGACCGTAGGCCCCGCACCGACGGCGTGCCTAGTTTCGCTCCACCACGATCGAATCGATTTCAATCA
>JBLFYM010000219.1:0-7693 GCA_047608975.1 Limisphaerales bacterium
CGCAGCGTCTGACTCTGTGGATTCATCCCGGCCGGATCAAGCAGGGCGTAAATCTGCGCGAACGGTTCGGTCCGGTGCTGCGCCCGAACGCCGACTACACGCTGATTCTGGACCAGTCGATCCGCAGCGCGGCCGGAGTTCCTTTCGCGTCCGACATCCGGCATCCCTTTCAGACGATCGCCGAAGATCGCATACGTCCGCTTCCCCAGGACTGGTCGATGGTGCTTCCCAAAGCCGGTACCCGTGAGCCGTTGACAGTCAGATTTGATGGGCCCATTGATCGCGCCCTTCTGGACCGACATCTTGCGATTCTCGACGGGCGAGCGAAGTCAGTCAAAGTCTCCATCTTGCCTGCTCCCGGAGACGCTGCCTGCAAGATGATCCCGGAGCGTCCGTGGCAGGCTGGAAATCATCTGCTTCAGATTTCCGAACTGCTGGAAGATCTCGCCGGAAATACGCGGACCCGGGTGTTTGATACGGACCTGTCGAAACCATCGGTCATTCCCGGCAGTCCAGTTCGTTACTTCAGTCCGATCGCGGAGTGAGTCGGACGGGAATCTGTTTGCTCCAGCATATCCCGGGGGGAAGGAAGAGGAATGACCCAATCCGCTCCTATATAACCTGATTGGTCCAGGCACGGACTCGCACCGGTCGTTCCGAATGTTCCACTCCGGATTCTTCGTTTCCCTCGTTGTCGTCTCGACCAGATTCGCTATTGGAAAAATTCCTTTGCCTCCCATTCCTCTGCCTACGCTTTCCGGCACTATTGCTACCCGGACCAAGGATCGTGAACGGCACCCAAAAAAAATCCCCATCCGCCGGTCGGCGAATGGGGATCGTGAATCTGTCTGGGACCGATCAGAACACTTGGGTCGACTCGATCTCGGAGACCGGTTTGCCCTTCAGCACATCCGTGTTCACTTCGGCTGAAATGCGGGCATCGCCGATGGCGACCGCCTTAGCCTGCACGGTCCAGGTCGCGACCTGTTTCGGGTCGATATTTTGCAAGAGGCCAAAGCTTACCAGACCGCCACTCACCTTCACTGGGGTGGTTCCGCTGCCAGAGATCGGTTGAATGCCGGCCGGGAATCGCAGCAGCGCCCGGACGTTGTGATCCGGGGCTGTTCCCTGATTCGTCACGCGCAACGTATAGGTCGAGGTTTCGCCGACCCGCAACGGATCGGGATCGTCAACCAATTCGATCAACACCGCGGGAAATCCGCGCCAGACGGTCTGCGCCTGCGCCTGATCGGAAACCCCTTCGGCGGTCTGCACCGAGACGCTGTTCACCGTCGTCCCGGCAGCGAGTGCGGTCAGGGCGAGATCAAAGCTTCGGCTCTGTCCGGCACCGAGAGTGCCCACCGACCACGTAGCCTGGGAGCCAGACACTTGAGCACCACCCGCACCGGTAATCCGGGCGTTGTTGGGTGCGTTGTCGGTCACCGTCACGCCGTTCAGCGCAGTGTCGCCGCTATTGCTGACCGTGATCCGGTAACTGGCGTCCTTGCCGAGGAACTGCATCGGCGGACCGCTCTTCGTAATGCTCACACTCGGTTGGACTACGCGGGTGGGAGCAGTCGCGGAAACGGATCCGGCGTTCGATGAACTGGCCGTGGCTTGGTTGATGAAGTTGCCTGCGCGATTGGCGGAGAGCGTCAGGGAAGCCGACTTGCTTTCGCCCGGTCCGAGCGAGCCGACCGGCATGCTGACCTGGCTCTGCCCACTCTGATGCGACATTCCGGACGGCACGTCGTCTGTGATCACCACGTTATCCGCGGCCTGATTGCCCGTGTTACGGACAACGATGTTGTAAGGGATGGGTTCACCGACACCGGCCGAAGCGGGGCCGCTCTTTTCAATTGCCAGCGAAGCACTCCCGACCTCATAGGACACGCAACCCATTGGCAGTGCGTGAATGGTGTAGCAGGTGCGATGTGTCCCCTGCCCGGTCGGACGCAGCGAGATCTTGATGTTCTGCACATCTCCTTCCGTGAGTTCAAACCAGGTCCAGGTCAGCTTCCGGCCACTGACCGATGTGGGCGGCGGTTCTGCACGAACGAAACTCGCCTTATCAGAAAGATAGACGTTGAGAATGACCTCCCCGGCATGCGCATACGGCGTGACGATGAATTCCGTCAACATATCCGCTCCAATCGCGCCGCGAGCCTGAGCCAATTGCTCCACTTTTACCAACTCTCCGGAATGGAGTCCGTGGCCAGACTGGTGAGTGGTGACAACCGATCGTTGGACCGTTGCCGCTGCTGCGGGCAACGCTGCTGCGGGCAACGGTGCGGGAGCAACGTATCGGCGTTCGGGCACAGCGCCGGTGCGTGTGCTATCCCGACGTTGTTCAATTTTTCCGGCCCAACGATTTCCCATGGAATTGTCGTAGCGAGAGACACAGCTGGTCATCAGCACGACGATGACCAGACCTGCGCCAAAGATTCGAATTTGCTGCAATTGGATCAGTAGTTTCTTCATGATTCGGACTGCCAGATCGTCCACATAAACAGGCGAAATAACAGGATTTTTTCGGAATTGCCACCGGCCCGGACTTCAGGACAATCAGTGTCATGTCAACCTTTAGCACAGTCATAGCAGGCGCGCTGCTCAGCACGTGTTTTGTCTCCGTAGATCTACGCATTCACGCGCAAGGCGTGTCGCTGCCTCTCCCCGCCCCCAAGGAACACGAGATCGTCGGGTGGCGAAACGTGGAGGATTTGCGCTACACGGTGGCGCAGTTCGACAATGTTTTCTGGGATCCTCGCGACACCCCCAGTCTCCGGAAGCTCATCCGAACCACCGAAGTTTGTCGCGATAAACGCGTGCTTGAGATCGGCGTCGGAACGGGACTGCTCTCGCTATGCGCCCTGAATCGCGGTGCCAAAGCGGTGGTCGGCACCGACATCAATCCGGCCGCTCGCGCCAATGCGATCTACAACACGAAACGCTTTCGCTGGACCGATCGCTTCGAATGCCGGCTGGTCACCAAAGCCAAACCCGGAGCCTACGAGGTGATCCGCGAGAACGAGAGGTTCGATGTGATCGTCTCAAATCCGCCCTGGGTGGATCGCAAACCGGGCAACGATTTCGAATATGCACTCTACGATCCGGGATTCCATCTCGCGAAGACGCTGATGGCCGATCTCCCCAAACATTTGAATCCCGGCGGCCGCGTACTGCTGGCTTACGGGGCGGTTTCCGGAATCAAGGCAGTCCGTAAACTCGCGGCGCAGCATGGCTACAAATTCGAGATCCTCGACGACGAACGTGATCTTGAGAAATTGGATGAAGAGTTTCTTCCGGGGATGATGATGGAGATCACGGTGCCGGAAGAAATGATTTTGAAGTCAATCAAGGCCAACGCGTCGGCGGTTCCTGCAGCCCGTTGAACTACGCTGGTAACGGGTAGACAGAATGATGCTTATCGCGTTGGCGATGTTTGGCTCATTTCTTGTTTGGATTTATTGAACGAGGGCGGGGCAGTCGGATATTCAGCTGCCTTTGGCGACCTCAGGTCAGCGACAAACTCTTGGAGGATCACCAAATCCACACTCCAGATTCTTGGGAGGTGGAAGTGGATCTGTGCATTGCTCAGGTGGCGGGTGAATCCGGCTCATTGATCCGGTCACAAGTCAGCGAGCTTGGGGCGCTTGCCCAGCGTCTCGGTGTCATGACTGATCAGCCTGGCTGTGGATTGCTGATATTTTCGAGCGGCATACATGTCACGGGAAAATGAGCAGCCCGATATGGACCGCGATATGGACCGCTTTCGCACAGAGTTGACTGCGTTGTGCCGGTCAATGGGCACAGTTCGATTCGTCTGCGGTCGCGGTATGGCTATGTGCGGATTGGTAGGCGAGACAGTCGTGATTCACACGTTCTAGATTTCAGGGCTGCATCGCCCCCAAAGTCACGTCCTCCGCCATGCCACTGAACATGTCGACGCGCTCAGTTTCTTTACCGACGTCTCACCTTAGCTCACTTCCAACGAAACGCGCCGGACATCCATTCTCCCTCCACTTTGCTCTCGATCAGCTTCATTCCCATACTGACAAATGCGCGGCGCACTTTGGCAAACTGCGTTTCCAGGATTCCGGCAAGCACGAGGATTCCTTCCGGGCGAACCCGGTTTGTGAGGCGTTCGCGCTCGGCGGTCAGGAGGTCGTAGATCAGATTTGCGCACACGACGTTATACTTGCGGGCCGTGTCGAGCGGTTCACGGGTAAGATCCCTGCGGGTGGGATGAACGGCATCCGCAACCTTGTTACGCTCCACGTTTTCCCGCGCTGATCGCACCGAGTCGGCGTTGAAGTCGTAGCAAACGATGGGGCCGTATCCCAATTTGGCCGCGCCAATTGCAAGGATTCCGGAACCGGTTCCGATATCGAGGAAGGACTGCTTCGTTTCCTCATCGCGATGCGCCACGAGCTGCTCCAGACAAAATCCGGTGGTCGCGTGGTGCCCGGTGCCAAAACTGATTCCCGGGTCGAGAATGATTTCGTGCGCGCCCTTCGCTGCCTTGCGCTTTTCCCAGCTCGGTTTGATCAGCAGACGTCCACCGATATCAAGGGGCACGAAATGCTTCTTCCAACTCTCCAGCCAGTCGGCCTTTTTCACGAACCGTTGGTGGATCTCCCCGGCCCCGACTTCCAGCCCGCATTCGCCGATGAACAGCAGCCCCTCCCGAACCCGGTCCAGCTGCTTCTTCGTCGCTTTCTTCTTTTCCGGCAGATAGACAGAAATGACTCCGATCTTCTTTTCCAGATCAACGAAGGCGACGGGTGGTTGCTCGAAAATGGTGTGGAAAAGTTCCGAAACGGCGTCTTCCGCCTCGGGCGTGACGACCATGGATACCTGGTGAACTGATTGTGGTTTCATTTGTTCCTGTTGTGAGTCGGCCGAGCCCGTTCGAAAAGATGGGCGCGGGTTGCTAGCTCCATTGTTGCAATTCCACGATATTGCCTTCCGGATCAGTCATGTAGATCAGGGTCAACTTCCCCGCTCCCTCAATGTCGATGGTCACCAGCTCACCGTAGTCTCCCCCGCCCCAGCCCTTGATCTGCTCCCGCTTGGCCGGCAAGTCATCCACCTCAAAAGCGAGATGCGCAAATCCCGTTCGATTGATTTCCTGGCCAATCGGTTCCAGCTGTTGATCGTAAGTGAATATCTCAATCGTCGGACCGTTTTCACCATGTCCCGGGACCCGCAGATGCCGGCCGCGTACGCGCACATGGGTCATCGATACCAGCGCATCGGTCTGGGGACCGTGATGGTCCCGCACCGTGCTGACCGGTTCACATTCGAAAACCTCGACATAGAACTCAGCCAGCTGTTCCCAGTCTTTCGCGATGATGTTGGTGTGTGCATATCGGACGCTCATATCTGTTAATGTCTGTTCATACCAGCCATCGTGAAGGAGCGCGCGTAGCCAAATCCCGAACTCCCCGTGCCACCCAAATTCTGCGCGAGGGAAACAGCAGCCGAGTTGGTTGACGCGGAAATCAGCAGCAACGAAAGAACGACCGTCCCCGGCGAGCATTTGACGTTTGATCTTGAAACCTTCACGGTTCCATTCATGTGCGTGCTCTTCATGTTCATTGCTTTCACTGGATTGATTGGAATCAAATTGGCAGGTGAAGTCATCCGCCGGACCGAACGAACTCACTGCCACGCGAAGTATAGGCACCCTGAATCCGATTTTTCAGCACAAACGTTGAGGAATTGCGTATCGGTAATTCTATGCAGAGTGAAGCCAGCCGACACGTTTCTTACAGCTTAGAGTTTCAACCCGGCAGGAAGGTTCATTTTAACACGTTCTCACCACGATTCTCCCGTTGGTGAATCGTGACCGGCCAACCTGGAAACTGATTGCCGGGTTTGCCATCCGTGGCGTTGATCAGAAAGCGGAAACAGTCGAGATGATAGGTCCGCTTCTTGGTATCGACCGTGATCAAGCCGAAACCGCTACCCTTCTGGTGCGCCTTGTCGTAACGATTCTTCGCCCGCCCAACCTCCGGATTGCCAACCGCATAGACATAGGCGTGGTTCCCGAAACCATCGAGGAACTCACCGGTATTCGGCAGCCCGTGCGCGGGTCGGTTCTGGTGCGGCATGCCGACCTCATCCGGACGCCACCAGCGCGGATACCCGGCGGAGATCGCGGGTGTGCAGAACGACCAAATGCTGTCCCGCTGTTGGTCCGCTCCATATTGCACGAGGGTGGTCAGATGCTGATCACCGTTGATGTGCAGCGCCATCGAATCACGCAGGATACGCACCGCCCGATCGCGGGGCGTCTGCGGCCAGCCGCCGGAGTCCAGATCCGCCTTGAGATACCCGTCGTATTTGCCGTGATGCGTGGCCACCGCGGCAAACACCGTTTGGCTCAGCAGCACTTTCATATTGTGCGCCCGCCAATCCTTACCCCATGCCTTGAGGAAATTCTCCTGACGTTCGCCGAGCAGAACGAGTCCCGGCTGGTCAAGTCGGCTCGTATCGAAATCCGGATCCGTCACATGATCCGCCCGCTTCAATCCAACGGTCACGCGTTCCGGGCCACTCTTCCATTGGCGATCTCCCAGCACGGCAAATCCAACGCCGCCGTAAACCATGTCACCGTAGTAAACGCTGATGTCCTGCTGCGAAGGATTCCGGTCGTAAGGATCAGGATGATGACCGCAGTTGGTTTTGTGCACCACGTTGACCATTCGGGCCGGTTCGCGATATCCACCCTTGGAGCTGGCTCCCTGCTCAAGGTTTTTCATCGGCGCCCCCCCCTCACCCCAGATGTTGCCCTGAAACACATCGTGATCGTCCGGGAGACACAGGGTTGGCCGATCTCGCATGGCTTCGCGAAACGACCAGCCATGCATGTAATACTTGCGGAGGTAATTCAGGATCGCCGGCCCCGCCGGATCACGAATGAGGCCGTAACCACCGTGGCTCTCATAGAGTTGATCCCCTGAGAAATACAGCATGTCCGGATCCAGCCGGAGCAGATTCTCGGCGACGGGTCCATACGGAAACCCGTAGTGATTCTGACAGGTCAACCCGCCGATTCGCAGTGGTCGATCTTTGGGGTTCGACCGGATCTTTCCCGTCCAATCAGATTCAGTGCTACTCCCGTCCACATGCTTCTCCACGTAGACCAAACGGAACGGTGTGGTCTTGCTTTCATCCCAATTCGCGATGCGAAAGGTCGCGGTCCAGGCATCGGGATCCAACTTGGCATTCCCCAGTGATTTCCAGTTGCGTCCCCGTTTTACCTGCAATTCAACCGTGTGATTGTCCTGTTTCCCCAAAGGACCGGTAAGCGCGCTGATCTTCATTACAAATTTCTCCTTCGAACGCGAATCACTCAGCGAATACATCGACCAAAGAATCGGCCCGAACATCCGATCCTGATTCACCGTGAAAGCATCACCGGCAACCTTCCAATCGCTGAAGCGGTAGCGACCGCCCTGCCCTTTCCGGATTTTGCTGTCGTAGTTGCTCACCAACGCAATGTTCCCGGCAATCGCCGCCGCCGGCGCCTGATATTCCACCGTTCCCATTACTTTGCCCGACCTGGCATTCTTCGCCTGCAACGTCAACCGGCAGAACTCTCCCTGCGATTCACCCGTAAGTTCCAACGCAAACTCCTTCAACTCGCCACTCAGCTGCTTCGACCTTCGACCCAACACGAGCTCGC
>JBLFYM010000220.1:0-7682 GCA_047608975.1 Limisphaerales bacterium
ATGGTTCGCGCCAAGACCTAGCAGGGTTGTATTCGCCGTCTGCCGATGAGAGAACGGGGACAGATGAAAACGATTCCCCGCGACATTCTGTTGATCGCCGCCGGCCTGCTGTCTGCCGGCTCGTTGCCTGCGGAAGACTGGCCCATGTGGCGACATGATCAGCAACGCAGCGGTTCTACGACTGAGGAACTGGCCAGCGAACTTCATCCCCGCTGGACACGTGAGATCGCTCCGGCACGAGTCGCCTGGCCCAATGAATCCCGCCTGCATTTCGACAAATCGGTCGAACCGGTGGTCATGGGAAAACGCCTGTTTGTCGGGTCGGCTCAGGACGGCAGCGTGACTGCCTACGACACCGAAACAGGGAGTGAACTCTGGAGGTTTTACAGCGAAGGCCCCGTCCGATTTGCGGCGGTCGCCTGGCGGGACACCGTGTGCTTCGGATCCGATGACGGGTATCTGTATTCGCTGGACGCCGGGACTGGCACCCGGCGTTGGAAAGTGCGAGGCGCGCCCAACGACCGGGCGGATTACCGGCACTTGGGCAACGCCCGGCTCATCTCGCTGTGGCCCGTCCGTGGGGCACCGGTGATCGCCGAAGGAACCGTATACTTTGGCGCCGGCATCTGGCCTTCCATGGGCGTGTTTGTGAAAGCGGTGGATGCGGACACCGGAGCGGTCCGCTGGGCCAATGGTGACATCAACTACCTTTCGAAGGTCAGAATCGATCACAACTATCTGGCCGAAGCCGCGCTTTCGCCCCAGGGCTACTGTCTGTTCGCTGACGGAAAAGTCGTGGTTCCCAACGGGCGCTCGATGCCCGCCCGGTTCGATCCGGGCAGCGGCGAGCTGCTCTATTTTGTTCAGGGTTATCGGCACGGCGATTCGCGGGTGACCTCGACCGGCCACCTGTTGTTCGTGGGGGAAAGCGGGGTTGTGAGTCTGAAAGACGGGCGCGAGGTAGGGGACCGTTGGGCTTCCGCGGGGGACCAGGCGCCAAACGGTTGGAGCAGTCGACGGGACCTGTTTGAAGGCCCGTTCTATGACTACAAGTTCATGCCGGCCTGCGACTTTCGCTCGGTGTTCCATGACGGCGTCGCCTACGGAATGGACAAGGGCGCGCTGCACGGCTGGGACGTGCGTCAGGGGGAGTTGACGCTCTACGAAAAGAAGGTCGGCACCAACACGATTCACCCGGCACGATGGGACGCACCGGCCTTGTGGAATCCCTTGCCCCTCGCGAAAGGCGGGAAAGACTCCACGCAGGTGATCATCCGCGCGGGAAGCAGAATCTATAGCCATGTGGATCGCACCTTGATTGCCGTCGAAACAGGCACCCGCGATCAACGCCCAACCATTGCCTGGACAAAACAATTGACCGGAAAACCATCCAGCATGTTAGCCGCGGACGGGAAACTTTTCGTCGTCCTCGAAGAGGGCAAGATCGAATGCTTCGCCGCCGAAAAAACATCAGCGGCACCGAATCACACACTCCACAGATCGAAGCTGACCAGTCGCGGAGAAAACGACCCATGGGCGCGTCAGGCACGATCGGCAATCGATATGGCCGGAGGCAGCGAGGGTTACGCGCTGGTGGTTGGCCTGGCATCCGGCCGGCTTGCTGAAGAGTTGTTGGCGCAATCGAATCTGAAAGTCATTGCACTCGATGATGATTCCAAAAAGGTGGCGGACTTGCGTCGACAAATCACCCGAACCGGACACTACGCATCCCGATTCGAAGCCATTACGGTCGATTTCAGATCGCTCAAACTGCCGCCCTATCTGGCAAGTATCATCGTTTCCGAAACTTCATTTGGTGTGAAACATCTGAACCTGTCCGAACTGTTTTCCACGCTTCGCCCCTACGGCGGCACGCTGATCGCTTCCCAAAAGATCACCGACAAGAAACAGATCGCGGCAGCGAACGCGGCCGGCGTCGATATCGAACTTCGGGGCGAACTGAGCATTGTGAGACGGACCGGTGCACTCGAGGGAGCCGCGGACTGGACCCATGAGACAGGTGACGCGGCGCGGGTCTATTTCTCGAGCGATCAACTGGTGCAGGCACCACTGGGAATCCTTTGGTATGGCGACGGAGCTGATCACGGGTACGAGAAGCGAAAGGACTACGGACGCGGTGTGAAACCCGAAGTCGCGGAAGGGCGCCTGGTGGCGTTCGATGATAGCGAGAAGGAGCTGAAGGCGATCGACATCTACACCGGTCGCCTCCTGTGGAAACGCAAAACCCCGTCGGCAATCGTGCGCATGGTGACGTTTCCGGACGCGGTCTACATGGCGAGCGGACTGACCTGCCAGGTACTGGATCCGGGCACCGGTAAAATCCGCAAAACCCTGCCCCTGAAAATCCAGACGACGTCGAAAGAAAAGCCCGGCGTTGTTGCCGTGCGGGCGACGGAGAAACTGCTGCTCATCGCGATTGGATTCAATCTGCCTGAAAACGAACACAGTCATTCGGCGATGGATCACGGCTTGTGGGATGCGCGGATTTTGGTGGGTTTGGATCGGAAATCCGGCCGGCAGCTGTGGACCCGGCAGGCCAAGGATCGTTTCAACCTTCATTCCATTGTGATTGGCGGGGGAATGGTTTTCAGCTGCGACTCAGCCTCTCCGATGACCGTGGACCGGGAAAAGCGACGCGGAGTCGGTGCCGAAGAATATCCGACTACGATCGTGGCTGCGGATTCGCGAACCGGCGCGGTGATCTGGCAAAGCACCTACAACTACAAATACCGAACCATGACTGGGCGCGGCCCACTGGCGATTCGTCCCTATGACGATTGGCAGGCCTACAATGCCCGACACGGCATGCTGTTGACCGGGAAGTCGCGGGTGTTGCGGGCCATCGACGCGAAGACCGGAAAGGTGAAATGGCAATCCGACAGCGCGGGGATTCAGCCGTTGATTTTGAGCGACTACGATTTTATCAATCAGGCCGGCCATCGATATGACGTTGAAAGCGGCAAAATGTTGACCACGAAACCTCTCTTCACGCGCGGTGCCTGCAATTACACCGTGGGGAGCGACAGCCTGCTGTTTCTCCGTTTCAAGAGCGCGGCGTACGTGGATCTGAACAAGGGTCAGCAGTTCAGTCTCCGCAACCTCCGCTCCGGCTGCAGCAACAGCCTTGTCGCGGCGGGCGGATTGTTGAATGTTCCCTGCTTCTCCACCGGCTGCGTGTGTAATTACCCGCTTCAGACCTCTTTCTCCATGTATCACATGCCCGAGACCCGAGCCTGGGCGGGCGAAACGGCACTGGATGTCTCGAAGGATCGATAATCTCGCGGGCAGAGAAAGGTCACGCCGAACGAATTTCGGTTGAATTCCTGAGGGATCGAGCTATTCAAATATACCCTGCCTTATGAACTTCGAACGCATCATCTCCATCGGCTCGCTGCTTGCCGCGGCTACCTTCGTCGGTCTGTGGCAGCACGAAAAAGCATTGGTCACACCGCCCGCGACCGATAACTCGTCTCGGGCGATTGCCGCCACGGCCGCCGCCGAACGGACGCGCTACGCAGACGAATTGACGGACATGAACGAACGATTGGTGAAGACCACCGATGTTCTCAGGCGAATCTCAGCGGCGCTTCAGGAAAGTCGGGTGCGAGTTCTGGATCTCGAATTTGGCGGGCTGGGTCAGCAGATCCTGGCGGAAGACAAGGCGCGCGAACTCTCGGGAATCCACAGTCGCACCAACGTGATCGCCAAAGTGATTGCACCGGATGGTCGGGTTCACGTCGAAAACGGATCGTTCAGCTCCAAGAGCGGCGGCCGGCTCTTTTTCAAGACCACGGCCGGACCAAAGGGATTTCACATCGACGAGCTGCATCCTGTGATTTTGCGCGGCCTGGGGTTCGAGCCGAACAAGCTACGCGCGGATGATACTCTGCTGGGCGAGAAAAAAGCGGTACTCCGAAAACTGAACGCCGAGGCCGTCGCGCGCGCCGTGATTGATGGAACTATCCGGCTCCAGGAGAAGGAAGCAGCGGAGAGACAGAATGAAATCGCCCTCGCCAGACTTGCAGTGGAACGGGAGCAGCAAAATCAACAAAACCAGATCATGCAGCAACAAGTCGATGAACAGCGTAGGCGGGCAATCGCCAACGAACAGCTTCAGGCCGCCCGTATCGACGCCGAGCGCGTGCGCGCGGCCAGCGAATATCTGTTGCTGCAACAGCACATTCGAAATCGACAACAACAACAACCTGTCGTCATTCAGACAAATCCACGTCAGACCCAAGCTTCCACTCTCTAAGATCCCGCCGATCAGTCAGAGAAGCCAGATTTCCAAATCCCGAATAAGGCGCGGGAGAGATTGGATTTATGCCGCCTGATGGCGTATGAACATGGCAATGCCCGACCGCCTCATTTACCGAACACTGACATTTCTCGGTCTCGCTTTTCTGATTGGTTCGTCACTGGGGACACGCGCCGCCGAGCGAGTCGACTTCAATCGTGATGTGCGACCAATTCTGAGCGGGCACTGTTTTCAATGTCACGGTCCGGACGCAAACAAACGCAAAGCCGGTCTGCGGCTCGATATTGAATCGGCGGCGAAGGGAAAATCTGACGGGGAAGCGGCGATCATTCCCGGCCGGCCAGAGGAGAGCAAATTGATCAGCCGGATCTTCGCGCACGATGCGGATGAGCTGATGCCCCCGACGGAAACCAAGAAACCGCTCAGCGAAAAGCAGAGGCAGATTCTTCGTTCATGGATTCTCGAAGGGGCCGAATACCAGGCGCATTGGGCTTTCCTTCCAATCAGTCAGGCCGAGCCGCCCGAGTTGCAGGAAAGCGGCACCACCCGCAACGCAATCGACCAATTCGTACAACACCGATTCGCTTCCCTCAAACTCTCACCCTCACCGGAAGCAGATCCCGGCGTGTTGGTGAAGCGCATCTACATCGATCTGATCGGGCTCCTGCCTTCTCCGACGGAGGTGGAATCGTTCAAGGCTGCGTATGCCAGGAATCCGGACGACGCGGTCAAGAATCTCGCCGAGAAACTGTTACCCACCAGCGCCCATGGCGAACGGTGGGGCCGCCATTGGCTGGACCAGGCCCGGTATGCGGATTCCCACGGTTACTCCATCGACGGCGATCGCATCATGTGGCCCTTTCGCGACTGGGTGATTTGCGCGATTCGGGACGACATGCCCTTCGATCAGTTCACGATCGAACAGCTCGCCGGTGATCTCCTTCCCAATCCCAGCAAGGCGCAGCTCATCGCGACGGGATTTCATCGCAACACCCTCATCAATCAGGAAGGTGGCACGGACAACGAACAGTTCCGAAATGAAGAGGTCGCAGATCGCGTGAATACCACCGGCGCGGTCTGGCTCGGCCTCACCGTTGGCTGCGCGCAGTGTCATACCCACAAATTTGATCCCATCACCCAGCAGGAGTATTTCGAACTCTTCGCGTTCTTCAATCACACGGAAGACGTGAACAATACCGGCCCGACCGTGGAGGTGCATGAGGGCGAACTGTTGATGGACAAGCCTGATCCCGAGCTGCTCAAACTCCTGGCTGCCGCCAACCAGAACGTTGGGAAACTTGAGCGATCGAAAGGCAAGCGACAGACCGCTTGGGAGAAGACTTATCTCGCGGCCAGCGGGCAATCCGGCACGCCGAAATGGAACCGGCTCAAGCCGGTGAAGATTCGAACTGAGAACGGCTCACCCTTGGAACTCTTGGACGATCAATCGCTCTTGGGCCAAACCCGACAGGCCGCGCAGGAGAACTACTTCGTCAGCTACGACACCGCTGGCGTAGCTCAGCTGTCCGCCGTGCGATTGCGGGTGTTGCCGCATGACTCGCTGCCGAAGAACGGCCCCGGCCTGGCTGGCAACGGCAACTTTGTTCTCACTCGCGTGGAAGTGAGATTGGACGGCGAAGAGATCCCGCTCGTCAGCGCCGATGCCGACCACGCGCAGCCGCGCTTTCCGATTCAAAACGTCATCGACGGCGACAGCGAAACCGGATGGGCGATCAACATCGGCAAGGGGACTGCGAAGGGCATGACGATGAACCGGGAGCACGAAGCCCAGTTCGTCTTCGCCAAACCGATAGAACCTCAGGGTCGGCCACTGGAGATCATTCTGCGCCACGAGAAGAATAATCACTACAACATCGGACGTTTCGCAATCGATGCCTCCCCCACCGCACCTGCGCCCATCAAATCTGCCAAGCTGCTGGCCGCCCTGAACACCAATGTAAAAGATCGCACTGACGACCATAAGAAACTGGTCAGCGCCGAGTTCGCGAAGGCGGACGGCGAGCTGAAAAGCGCCAAAGCCAAAGTGGCAAAACTCCGCCGAGATCTCGGACTTGGCACTGCGGTCAGGGCGATGATCACCCGTGAACTTACCAAGCCGCGCGAGACTTACATCCACATTCGAGGAAGCTTCCTTCGCAAGGACAAGGAGACCGGCTTGCTCAACCCCGGCGTGCCCGCATTCTTCCCTGCTCTGGCTACGGAAAAACATTCCAAGGTTCCCTACGCGAACCGCCTCGACCTGGCGCGCTGGCTGGTCAACACGAACAACCCGCTGACTGCCCGCGTCACCGTCAATCGCGTCTGGATGCGGTACTTCGGCCAGGGACTGGTGGAAACCGAAAATGATTTCGGCACTCAGGGCGCCTATCCGACTCATCCCGAACTGCTCGATTGGCTGGCCCGCTATTTCATGGATTCGGGTTGGTCACTGCACGCGCTTCACAAGCTGATCGTGTCCTCGGCGACCTACCGTCAATCGTCGCATCAACGCGCCGACCGGCAGGGGCTCGATGAACGAAATCTTCTTCTCTCCCGGCAGAACCGGATCCGGTTTGACGCCGAGATCATTCGCGACACCGCGCTTTCTGCCAGCGGTCTGCTGACGCGCAAGATCGGCGGGCCAAGCGTCCGCCCGCCACAGCCTGAAGGGGTCTACGCCTTCACGCAGACCAAGAAGAACTGGACGGTCGACACGGGAGCGAATCGGTTCCGTCGCGGCCTGTACACCCGCTTCTATCGTAGTGCGCCGTATCCGATGCTGACCACCTTTGACGCGCCTGACTTCCAATCCGTCTGCACCGCGCGTCCACGGTCAAACACCCCGCTTCAATCGCTCACGATGGCCAACGACGCGGCGTTCTTCGAACTCGCACAGGGCCTCGCCAAACGGCTCCTCGATGAAGTCAAGGGAACCGGCAGTCCGGCAAATCGGGAACGCGTGCGGAAGGCATTTCAATACTGCTTCTGCCGCCTGCCCAGCTCATCGGAACTCGCTGCCGTCGCCGCATTCCAGGAGCAGCAGGAGAAACGGTTCGAGTCCGACGACGCGGCCGCCAAATCAGTCGCGCCCGCCGCCGCCTCCAATTACCCGTTGCACGTCGCCGCCTCGTGGACCGCACTCACTCGCGCGCTCATGAACACCGATGAATTCATCACGCGGGAATGAAGCCACGCCATTTCGAATCCGAACGATCAACTCCAAACCTGACGCTGTGAATCCCACCGAACGCGAACAATTCCACCGCCTCGATCAGGCGCTCACCCTGCGCGGAACCCGCCGCCATTTCTTCCAGAACTGCGGCGTGGGTCTCGGCTCGATCGCGCTGGGCAATCTGATCGGAAACAAAGCGGCCGCGTCTCCCGATCGCGGTATGAATCCGTT
>JBLFYM010000221.1:0-7668 GCA_047608975.1 Limisphaerales bacterium
TCTCCCCAGCCGAATTCGTCGTGTCGATCACGTCCTGGGCATCCGTCGCGAGCGGGCCGGTAATGATCTGGCGCTACTGTCGGATGTTGCCGGGCTGATGACCGAGGTGAGCCGGGCGAGTCGCCATACTCTTCGCCAGTCAAAAGTGCTGAGGATCTGTGCCATCGGGCTCAGCATCGAGAGCAACGTGTCCAAAAGTTGTGGCGGCGTGCTTGCCAATTTTCCCTCGCACGTCGATGACGTGGCCTTGAGAATCGATGAGGGCCTGCGCAACGTCGTGGATGATGCGGATCAACTGCGAGACCTTTTGCGGGAGGAATGTCAGCGGTTGGAGCAGCGATTCGTGGGGCTACGTTCGCTCAGCGCCACCAGCGCGTCCCAGAATCATTCGTTGCCGGACAGGGTGGCGAAGTTGCTCAGCAAAGTCTCGGTGCTGATCACGGGCGGGGAACGGAGTGCCCAAGAGATCCGTAGCCTGGCCTCCGCCGGCAGCTCTCACCTTCAATTCGGCGACATCGTAAGGGGGAAGTGCAAGTACATCGTCGCGGCACTGGAGGAAGTGACCCGGCCGCTACCGCAGGGGCGGGACTACGCCGCCGGGGAATTTGATTTTCCGGCACTGGAGAAAGTGCTCCGTGCCCAATGCGCACAATTGGCGGCCCTCAGTCGGGAAGTTCTCGACACGACCGACAAAATGGAGGCCATCGCCACTGGTCTGGCAATCACCCTGGATGAATTCAATCTTGGTGATGAAGAGGTCAAGCAACTCTTCCACGATGTGACCGATGATCTGGAGGGACTGGCCGCTCGCATCGCGTCCAGTCGGCAGGCGTCCACTGACATCGAGCGCTCCGCTCACCGGACTTCGGATGCCATGCGGGTCATGTCCGGTTCCCGGGACAAGATCTGTGGGATCAACGACGAGATGCAACTGTTGGCCATGAACGCCACGGTGAAAGCGACGCGGCTGGGCAACCATGGCCGCGCGATCGAGGCGTGGACCGACGAGATCTCCCGTTTGCAGAAAGCCACTGATGCGATGATCGAATGGCTCGAACAACCGCTCGTTTCCATGGAGGAAAAGGCAAATTCGCTGCAGCAGAGCGTCCGCACGACCGAAGCTGACGACGAGGATTTGGATACCGGAATCCGGAATCTGAAAACGTTGCGCGAGGATTTCAAACAGACCGGCATTGAAAATCTCAATGGGGTTCTGCTGCTGAACGCGCAGATAGAATCGCGGGAGCGGTATCTGAACTATCTGCGGCAGCTCGCCACATCGATTCAGACGCGGTATCTGCAGACGCGAGCCGTATGGCAGCAGGTGGAGCCGTTTGCCAAAGCGTTTTTAGCCACCCATCGGGCCAGGCCCGAAGATTCTTCAACGATCGCCCGCGACGCGATGGAATCGGAACGGGTGATTCACGAGCAGTTCCAGTGGCCGGGGCCAGATTCAGGACGGGGATGTCCCTGAGATCGTTAAAACTAGGTGGCGGTTGGCTCGGTCATTGTGGTTGGTTGTGGAGGCCGAATCCGCCGGGGCTTCCCGGAGCTTGGGCAGATCCTCGTAGTGCCTGATCTTGCGGAACCCGGTTTCAGCCCAGAGCAGGCCCGAGGCTGCCCGGCGTTCGTTCATGTCGTTCTTCACCGTCCATCGCAAGGATCTTGATTAACAGACCATCAAGGAGTTCACCGGCTTCAGCAAAGGCAGTGTCGACAGTACGAACAACACGAAGAAGCTGGTGAGCCAGTTCGCCGACGCTGAACACGGCGATCAGCAAGCAGGCGTATCTGCGCGTTCTTCCGCAACCACCAGATGTTCGGTTTCACCGGCACCCCGATCTTCGCCGCCAACGCGGCGACCAAGGCCGGCCGGAAGCACACCCCGAAAGATTTTTTCACGAGCAGCAGCACTCCTACGTGATCACCGACGCGATCAAGGACGAGAACGTGCTGAAGTTCGCCGTGGAGTATGTCGGGCGCTACGACGTGGCCGAAGGCAGCGGCGCCAATCAGGACATTCAGGTGGCGGCGATTGATCGGAAGGAGGTTCTTGAGGACGACCGCCGGTTGGGAGCCATCACCGACTACATCATTGATCATCACGCGATCAAAACCCGCAATCGTGAGTTCACCGCGATGTTCTGTGTCAGCTCGGCGGCCATGCTGATCCGTTACTACGAGGCCTTCGCCCATCGCAAGGCAACTGGCAGTCACAAGCTGTGGATCGCCACGATCTTCAGCTACACCGCCAACGAGGAGGATCCGAATGCCGACGGCAACCTGGATGAAAACGACGAGATCGTCGGTGGCGAAGCCGGCAATCCACACACCCGGGACAAACTCGACGGGCTCACCCGCGTCCGGGTCCTCGACAAGGTGGTGCATTTCGTGGAGACCTTTGTTCACGGTCTCGCGGCCTGAGCAGGAGGCACGTCAGCTGCTGTGAGTGGTTGCTGAGCTGCGCCGGAGAAATGAACGGCGATTCATGCCTTGAGTATTCTGCGGAGATCCGGTGGCGTCAATTCGCGCAATTACCCCAATCCATTTTGACCACCCGGGATACGGTTGAACAGAGCTGGTCACTCAACCTCAGCTGCAACCAACGTAATGAAAATCTGGAGATTACTTGCCGATACACTTTGTCTTTGCGCCGTGGGAATGGCGAGTGATTTGGAGTTCAGTCCATCGTCAGGACGTATTTGCCGAACTGGGGCGACCGCTTCATCTGCTCGATCGCGGCGGCTCCTTCTGCGAGCGGAAAGACGGCGTCGATCACGGGCTTGACGTTGTGCTTGGCCACGAAGTCGAGCAGGTCTGAGAAATCCTTGGGTGAACCCATGGTCGAGCCCTGCAAGCGGATCTGTTTCCAGAAGACCTTGAAGAGGTCGAAGTCCTTGGGCGGGCCGGCGGTGGCACCGTAGTTCACGATTCGTCCGCCCGGCGCGGCGAGGTCGATGAGCGTGCGATACCCCGGGCCGCCGGCGCTGTCGATGATGAGACTGGGTTCGCCCGCCTTGCTGACACATTCCTTGGCCCAATCCTCGTCAGTGTAGTTGAACCCGCCTTGGGCGCCGAGCTGCACCGCGCGTTCGATCTTTGCCGGCGACGACGAAGTGACCCAGACAGTGGCCCCGGCGGCGACGGCGAACTGGAGTGCGAAGGTGGCCACCCCGCCACCGATTCCGGTGATGAGGACGGTCTGTCCTTGCTGTAATCCGCCCTGTGAAAAGGCGGCGCGGTAGGCGGTGACTCCAGCCAATGGCAAAGCCGCTGCTTCCTGCCAACTGAGGGATTTTGGCTTGTCGTGCAATTGGCCGGTCGGCACGACGACTTCGGTGGCGAAAGTCCCATTGTGCGGCAGCCCGAGAATCGTGAACTCCTTCGACTGCGCTGTCTCAGCGTCGCCCCAAGCCATGCCGGGATTGATGATGACCTCCCGGCCGAGCCAATCGGAATCTCCAGCATCTCCGACGCGAGCGACCTCGCCCGTCCCATCTGAGCCCAAGGTGATCGGCGTGGTGATGCCGGGATACATGCCCCGGGTGATCCAGAAGTCGCGGCGATTCAGGGCGGCGGCCTTGAGACTGACGACGACTTCACCCGGACCCGGTTCCAGCGCCGGGCGCTCCTCGAGTTCCAGGGGTTGTTTGATTTCTTTCAGGACCAAAGCTTTCATAACGAGCGGGCAAGATAGTGATGATCGTGACAGTTGCCATGCCTTAAGAATTGTTTTTTGGCGAGTTCCTCGCGGCCTCAAGTTCAAACTGTCCAGCTTCAACGGCCGCCTATTTCACCGAGTAGGTGAGCGGAGTGTTGAGATCGTCCGGAACGGTGTCGACGGCGGTGCCACCGAAGGCGGCGTTCTCGCCATGGAAGATGAGATTGATCGTGGTGATGCCGGTTCCGAGGAATGTTTTCGGGAAGGAGGCTTCGATGGTGCCGCCATTGGCGACCTGATCGATCGGGCCCACCCTGGTCCAGTTCCAATCAGCACCGGTGCCGGCGTAGTGGTAAACATTCGCGCCTTGAACCATGTAGTCCGCGCCGGTGGTCCAGTAGCCGAAGCCCGTGGTGAGATTGGCGTCGGTGTCGAGGTAGAGGGTGGAACCCCAGTTGAGGGTGAGCGGGCCTTCGTTGACGTAGGCGAAGTAGTAGTTGTCGCCGTCGTTGTCGATGCGGAGTTCGCGAAGGTCGAGCGGGTTGTTCGCGCCGGTGACGTCGTCAGCATCGATGGCGAGCGCGGGATCGGTCCAATCGGCGAGGTTGCCGTCGACCTGAATACCGCCAGTGGTCGGGGCAACGAGATCGTAGCGGAGATGACCGGCGGAGGTCGGCACCAGTTCGAAGTCAGGGCCACCGAAGGCGGCGTTTTCACCGTAAAAGAGATAGTTGATGGAGTCAGGATTACCAAGACCGGCGCGAGTGATGGCCAGTTCCGCGCCGTTGCCATTGATGGCGTTGACGGCGTTTTCAACGAAGGCCCAGCTCCAGTCCGCGCCGGTGCCGGTGCCGGTGTAGCGGTAGAGCGCGGAGCCCTGCAGCATGTAGTCAGCACCGATAGCCCACATGTTGAAGCCGGTGCCCGGGTTGCGGTCAGTGTCGAGGTAGAGCGTGTAGGCCCAGCTCAGCGTGATCGGATTCTCGTTCTCGTAGAGGACGTTGAGATGGGTGTCGCTGTGGGTGACTTTCAAAGCGGTCAGATCGAGTTCGTTCCCGGCGATGTTGGCGAGATCCAAACCGGCACCAACGGATGCGATGGCGGCCCAATCGGCGAGGTTGCCATCGATCGTGACGTTCGGGTTGGTGACGGGAGCTTCGATGGTGATGGTCGCCGTGCCGATGCTGTTGGCGCGGCCATCACTGACAGTGAACTGGAAGGTATCGACGCCTGATTGGTTGGCGTTGGGCGTGTAGGTCAGGCTCGGCGCAGTTCCGGTCAAGGTGCCCAATGTGGGATTGGAAGCGACGGCAAAGGTGAGCGGATCGTTCTCGGCATCGTTGGCGGACAGGGCGATGGCAATCGGAGCGCCAGCCGGGGTCGTCACCGCGAAGTTGGCGGGCTCGGGAGCGGTGTTGCCGGGAACGTTGGGGATCGTGTAGCCACCATTGCCGTCCGGGATCAAGGTCACGACTTCGCCAGCGGACAGGCTGAGGTGGGTGATCCATTGACCGGCGTAGAATTCGGCGCTTGGCGTTTTCAGTCCGGTCACCGGAATGGTCGCTGCAGTGGTGACAGTGACGGTGAGGCTGTTGTCTCCGTTGCGGGTCGCAAGCACACCGCTGTTGTTGTAATCCATGCGGGCCTGGACCGTTTCGCCGAGCTTGTCCTGCGTGGGGCTGACGAAGGGGAAATTGTAGTAATACTCATACTTGTCAGCCACGCGGTTGAGCAGGTCGCCGAGCAGGGTGCTCCCGGTTCCGTCATAGTCGCGGAGGTTGGGTTGATGAAACATCTGCGGACTGACGTCGCCCTTGAGCAGCGGGCGAAGGAGCAGGTCGCTCTGTTCTTCGAGGATCTCGGCGTAGGTCAGGTCGTGTCCCCAATAGGAGCCATAGAGGAAGTTGTATTCGGCCTCCCACTGGGCGGGCGTGCTGACGTTGTAGAAAAGGTTGTTCGCGTGACGCGGAATCATGAGGATGCCGGGTACGTACCAGTTCGGAATGCCGGCGTTGGGACTCGGCGCGCGGTGGGCCGGAATCGAGGTGTCCGTGACCAGGTAACGAATGCCGGCGTCGTAGGCGGCGTTGAGGAAGGCGGGGTTTTCCAGGCCGGTGATATTCGGCGTGACCATGTTCTTGACGCTGTAGGTGGTGAGTCCGAGGTCCACGGCTTTCTGGTTGTTCTGCACAATCTCAGGCATGGACTGCGCGTAGGTCATTTGGGTCAGGTAAGGATGCGACCAGGTGTGGGAAATCCATTTGAACTCTGCCTCGGTGGCCTGCGCGAGCGGGGTGAGATCGTCGGGATTGTATTGGCCCTCAGTGCCGAAGCCATTGAAAGCCATGTCGAAGCGGAAGTTCGCGCCGGACAGGCGTTGGCGAAAGGTGTTCTGCCAATTGATGACGGCCTGCCAGTCGTTGGCATCCTGCCGGTATTCACCGCCCGTGTAGATGTCGTCGGCGAGAAAGACATCGTCGATCTGCGCGATGACGTAGGTGTGACGATCGCCGACGAAGAGCCCCTTGGTGACCCAGTTGATCAGGCCGTGGTAGAGGACGGAGGAGTTCATCTGCCAGGTGGCGCTGTCAAAGGTCTTGGTGAGAAGTTCGCGACCGTTGGGGAAAGTTTTTTGCGCGAGCAGCGCGTTCCCGTTGTTGTCGCTTAGCCAGACCTTGGTGTTGGCGTCCAGCGGGGTGGAGAAGTAGACCCAGACGTTTTCAATCGGATAGGTGTTCCGGGTATTGAGGTAGACGAAATTGCCGGCACCTTCCGCGCTCCATTGGGCATCGATCGGATTGCCGGTGGTGTCGATTGCGCCCGTCGGCCAGTTGAGACCCTGATTGGGTCCCGGATTGGCATACCAGTTCAGGCGACGTGCGCCGAAGTCGATCTCGTATTGTTCAAGCGTGGCCCACTCGGCCGGAGTCAATCCGGACAACCAGGTGTTGCCACCGTCCGGGGTGTAAGCGAGCGAGTCCGAGGTCAAGATGACGCCCTGATAGAAGCCCCGGGTCCCACTCCGCAGCGTATCGGAGATCAGGGACCCGGGATTTTCAGTTGCCACATGAACATGGTAGGGAGTGCCGATGAACTCGAGCGCTTCCCGAATTGATTCGAGCGAGTAGTCGTTGGTCTGGGCCGTGACCACCAGAACAGAAAGATCGACCGCGGTTCCGGGCTGCGCGGCCCGGATGGGTTGCACCGCAAAGGCAACGAGCAGCGTGGCGATGGCTGGCAGCGCGCGGAGGTTTTGCAAGGTGTTGTTTACGGAGTTGCTCATGTTCGTTTGACTGGGGTCAATCTAGGGTGCTGGCCCCGGCGCACCATCCGGGTAGGGGCCGGATGCGTTTTACCGGGAAACCCCTAGGGGTGGCGTTGGGAGGACCCGAAAGTAGCAGCAAGCGTGAGCGAGCAGAGAGTTGCGCGCCGATCTGCTTGCTCATGTCATGGTTCTTCGCGGAAGGATTTTCTCCCGCACTGCGAAACCCACAGTGACAAAATATGCCAACGGAAGTTCGACTACGTGCATTACATGTTGGAACCGGGAGTGAAAAAAGACGCCAGCACTCGGGAATAGTCCCTTCAAACCGGCAACATTATCCTCCCAAAACGTACGGTTTTTGACGTTCGGGTCTTCACAAGTCGCAGGAATTCGTAGAAGCTCCGCGCGATTCGAACCGAGCAAATCCCGTTCTCGACCGGTTTCATACTGTCCTTCCGTCCGAATTACCCCACTGCAATCTCAAAGACATGAGCAAGAAAACTCAAACCGCCGACTCAGATAACACCAGCTTTCGCTTCGCGACTGGAGACACTCTGGCCTCGATCAAGAAATCGATCCGCAACCATCTCAACTTCACTCTGGCGCGCGATACGGACAATGCCACGCAGAGCGAATGGTGGACCGCCACCTGTCTCGCCGTCCGCGACCGGCTCATGAATCATTTCATGCGGACCCAGAAGGCTCACCATGGGGGTGAGACGCGGCGTGCCTATTACCTGAG